>NZ_QWKK01000172.1 GCF_009911695.1 Enterorhabdus sp. P55
CGATGCGCCCGGCGCGCCGGCGCGGGAGACCGCCGCGGGTCGCGCGGACGCATGGGCGCAAGACGCCGGGCAGGCGAGCGAGCGCACGCGGGTGGCGCCGGCGCGGGCGCATCCGTGGTTCGCGTTTCTCGTGGCGGCCGGCGTGGCGGTCGGGCTGGCAATCCCCTGCGCAGCCTGGGCGAGCGAGGCCGCCGTCGCCGGCATGGTGGAGCGCCAGGCCGCCTGCGCTGCCGACGAGCTGCTGGTCAGCGGCGTGGAGACCGGCACGGCAGCGGCTGAGCCCAAGGCGGTGCTCGATGACAACGACCTGCCCGCCGAAGCCGCCGAGCGCGCAGCCGCCGAAGCCGCACGAGCCGCCAAGGCCGAGGCCGCGCCTGCCCGCGCCACAGCCCCCTCCGCCGAGGCCGGCGACGACGCGGCGGGCGGCTCCTCTTCCGGCAGCGCATCCTCCCTTCCGCCGCGCACCATCAGCGTGGCAGGCTCCTCTATGGGCTACGTCGACTCCTACCAGAGCGCCTCGGCGCCCTCTTCCGGCGCGGGCCTGTGGATGGGGTCGGATAGCACCACCGACGGCAGCTGGGCCTACTTCATCGGGCACAACCCCGGGCCGTTTCATGGCGTGATGGGGCTGGGGCAGGGCGCCGCGGTCACCGTCTGCGACGGCAGCGGCAACGCGCGCACCTACCACGTGGTTGACGTGTTCACCGTCCCCGACACCACCTACTGGGAGGACATCCAGGGTCGCGTGACCGGCCATGGCGAGTCGGTCATTCTCCAGACCTGCGTCGGCGACCATGCCAGCTACCGCATCGTGGTGGCCGCCTAGCGCCACGGTCGGCCGGAACCCGAGCGCGCCCGCCCGCCTATGACGCGCCGCGCCCGTCCGTCTGCCCGCCGCCTGCGGCGCCGGAGAGCCTAGAAGAACGTCTGCGTGAGCCAGGCTGCGTACTCGCCGGTCCACATGGCGCCGAGCTCGTCGAACACGCGCGCCCAGTCGATCTCCTCGTCGAGCAGCAGCTCCAGGTAGTGGCGACTGCGCAGGGGCGTGTCGGGTGCGGCAAGCAGGGCCTGCGCGATGGTGTAAGTGCAGGTGGGACACATGGTGACGAGGGTCTCCGCCCGCGTCTTGAGCGCCTCGTCGATGACGCGCTCCACGCGGCGCTGGGTGACGTCGGCGTCGTAGGACGCCACGGCCCCGCCCGCCCCGCAGCAGAGCGTCCCCTTCATCCGGTGGTCGATCTCGCGGCGCTCGGCATCGGGCGCGTAGCGCTCCAGCAGCCCGCGGATGGCGCGGCCGTGCCGGCCCTCGGCGCGGTCGTGGCACGAGTCGAACACCGCAAACGACGCCACCGGCGCCGGCGTAAAGCCAGGCGCGCGGCCCTCCGCCTCCAGCTCGGCGGCGCGGCGCAGCATGAGCTCGGGCAGCGGCACCACCTCGATCACGCCGTCGAGCAGCTCGGCGAACTCCTCGCCGCAGCCCGGGCAGACGGTGACCAGGCGCGTGATCCCCGCGGCGAGCATCTGGTCGAGCACGCGCTGGCGCAGCGCCGCCGCACGATCGAACAGCCCCGCGCTCATGAGCGGACTGCCGCAGCAGTCGTCCGACAGCGCCCAGGCAAAGCCGGCCTCGGTGAGCCACGCGCCGGCCTTGCGAACGACCTCGGGCGCGTAGCTGACGAGCGAGCAGCCGGGGAAAAACAGCGTGTCAGCCAGGCCCGGCCCGTGCTCGGCGGCCTGGGCGAGCGACGTGAACTCCGGATAGCCGATGCCGTAGATGGCCCGGTAGGCGCTGAAGATGTGCCACTCCTCGTCGACCATCACCAGCTTCTCGGTGGGCATGAGGCCGGCCTCGCGGAACAGCGCGCGCCACGCCCGCATGCGCTCGGGCGCCAGCACGTGATGGGCGCACGAGGCGGTGCAGTAGCCGCAGAAGCAGCAGCGGCGCAGCGCGTGGTAGAACTCGGGACGCTCCTGCACGAGGGCGAGCGTGGCCGCCGGACGTTCCTCGGGCGTCAGGGCCATGAGCCCGTCGTAGGCCGCCTCCACGGTGCCCACGTCGAGTCCCGGCTGCTGGAGCACCTCGCAGCGCAGGGTGCAGCGACGACAATGCGAGCAGGTCAGCTGCTTGTTGGCCCAGGCGGCCAGGATGTCGATCTTCGGTGCGGCGAGCCCGGCCAGGGCGTCCTGCTCGGCCGGCGTCAGCTTCTGCGCTCTCTGCATGGCGGGATCCTCTCTCCTCACCCGAGCAGTCTAACGCAACCGGGGCGCGACCGGCCGCCGCGCCCCGGGGTTCATCGCAGGTTTTCGGTCGCCTCGCCGCAACGAGCCGCTGGGGCGGCGGGCTGGCGACCAGGCAGGTGGGCGCGGCGCCTAGCCCATGGCCGCGCGGAGGGCGGCCAGCAGGTCGTCGTACTCCTCGAAGGCGGTGAGGTCGGGGTTCTCCGCCTTGATCTCATCGGTGCTGCGGAACAGGAACCCTGCCTTCGAGTCGCGGATCATACCCAGGTCGTTGTAGGAATCGCCAGCGGCCAGCGTCTGGAAGCCACAGCTGTGCAGCGCGCGCACCGTGGTGAGCTTGGTCTGCTCGCAGCGCATGCGAAAGCCGGTGATGGCCCCGTCGTCGGCCACCTCCAGCTCGTTGCAGAAGATGGTAGGCCAGCCGAGCTTCTCCATGAGGGGCTGCGCGAACTGGGTAAACGTGTCGGAGATGATGATGACCTGGCCCTCGGCGCGCAGGGCGTCCAAAAACTCCTTGGCGCCGGGCATCGGGTCGATGGTGGCGATGATGGCCTGTATCTCCTTGAGGCCCAGGCCGCGGTCGCGCAGGATGCCCAGGCGGTACTCCATCAGCTTGTCGTAGTCGGGCTCGTCGCGGGTGGTGCGCTTGAGCTCGGGGATGCCCGAGGCCTCGGCGAACGCGATCCAGATCTCCGGGACCAGCACGCCTTCCAAATCCAAGCAGGTGATGTACATGGGGGTTCCTTCCGTCGGCCGAGATGGCGGGACGCGCAGCCGCCAGGCAGGCAGCGGGCGCACGCCCGGCGGCCGGCAGCAGGGGCGAGCGCGCCCTCCGATGGCGCCATTCTAGCGCCGGCCCGCGGCCGATCCGCCCGCGCGGCGGATCGGGGGGCGCGTGCGCTGCGCGAGCGGCG
>NZ_QWKK01000173.1 GCF_009911695.1 Enterorhabdus sp. P55
CTGCGGTGCGGCGGGCCGGGTGCGCGCTGGAGCGGCGGGCATGGGTGCTCGGGCGCAGGCGTGCGGGTGCGTGTGAGGTGCTTTTGCGGCGCGGCGGGCGCGGGCGTGTTGGGACGCTGCTGCGGCGGGCCGGGGACGCGCTGGGGCGGCGCCGCCGCGTGCAGCGGGTGCTCGGGTGCGGTGGGTGCTGGGCTGCTGCGTTCGTTTCTGCACAGTTTCTTCGAGTTTGTGACAAGAAGCCACGAGCCCTTCCAACGGGCTTACGCTGCGTGCCTGGTCAAAATGATACTGAGGCAAGGATATACAAGCCGAGGGCGGTGCCGGAGCCGGTGGGGCGCTCTTGAAGCCCCCTTTCTGTCACAAAGTCGAAGAAACGGTGCAGTTTCCCGCGCTTCGCATCGACTGGCGCCTGCGTGCGGCAGGTGCGAGCGGCGCCTTCGCTGGCTGGCATGACGAGATGGCGGCGCTTATGGCCCTCAAGCGCCTGAACCGCTAAGATAGACACGTCTCGCAATCATCAGGAAGGAACATCCATGGATCTTGTCATCGTCGATACCTATGAGGACATGAGCCGCGTCGCTGCGGAGCAGATCGAGGCCGTCATTGCTGACGACCCCTCCTGCGTGCTCGGCTTGGCCACGGGCTCCACGCCCATCGGGCTCTATGCCGACTTGGTGGCCGACTGCGCCGCCGGCAAGGTGAGCTTTGCCGACGTGACCACGTTCAACCTCGACGAGTATCGCGGGCTGGCCCATGACCACGATCAGAGTTACCACTACTTCATGGCCGACAACCTGTTCAACCACGTGGACATCGACCCGACCCGCACCCATGTGCCCGATGGGTTCGACCCGGACGCCGATGCGGCCTGCGCCGCCTACGAGGAGGCCATCGAGGCTGCCGGCGGCATCGCCATCCAGCTGCTCGGCCTGGGCCATAACGGCCACATCGGCTTCAACGAGCCGGCCGACAGCTTCCCGGTGACCACCCACTGCGTCGAGCTGACTGAGTCCACCATCCAGGCCAACAGCCGCCTGTTCGACTCCATCGACGAGGTGCCGCGCGAGGCCTACACCATGGGCATCGGCACTATCATGAAGGCGCGTAAGATCCTCATGGTGGTGAGCGGAGAGGACAAGGCTGCCATCCTGGAGCAGTCGCTGTTCGGGCCGGTGGTGCCCGAGGTGCCCGCCTCCGCCCTCCAACTTCATCCCGACGTGACCGTGGTGTGCGACGCCGCTGCCGGCGCCCGCTGCCGCGAGCATTTGGCGTAACGTCACGAGACGCGGCGCCTGAGGATCGAGCGGCGGCGTGAGGCCGCCTGCTCGGCCGGGGCGTCTGACCACCCCCTGAGCACAAGGAGGATACGACCATGGAACTGAGGAAGATCGGCGCCGTTCGCGGCGGCGAGGTGTTTGACGGCGGGCGCTTCACGGCGCGCGACGTGTATCTGGCGGGTGGGCTCACCGTGGCTGAGGAGGCTCAGGCTGACGGGGAGGAGCTCGACGCCTCCGGCTGCTATGTCATCCCCGGCCTTGTGGACATCCACTTCCACGGCAGCGCGGGCGCAGATGTGAGCGATGGTGATGCGGAGGGCCTGCATCGCATGGGCGCCTATGAGGCGTCGCGCGGCGTCACGGCCATGTGTCCCGCCACCATGACGCTGCCCGAGGACGTGCTGCTGCGCGCCGCCGAGGTCGCCGCGGCCTATGAGCCAGCGGCCAACGAAGCCGACCTCGTAGGCATCAACATGGAGGGCCCCTATATCTCGCCGGGCAAGGTGGGCGCCCAGAATCCCGAGCACGTGCGCAATCCCAGCGTGGACGAGTTCCGCCGCCTTCAGGAGGCGGCTGGCGGCCTGTTCAAGCTCGTGGACATCGCGCCAGAGGAGGCTGGGGCCGATGCGTTCATCGGCGCGCTCGCCAACGAGGTGCGCATCTCGGTGGCCCACACCACGGCCGACTACGACACGGCGGCCCGTGCGTTCGCCGAGGGCGCGCGGCACCTCACGCACCTCTACAACGCCATGCCCGGCATGCATCATCGCACGCCCGGTCCCATCCCCGCCGCCGCCGAGCGCGACGACGTGACGGCCGAGATCATCGCGGACGGCGTGCACATCCACCCGGCCATGGTGCGCCTGGCGTTCAACCTGTTCGGGGATGAGCGCATGATCCTGGTGAGCGACACGCTGCGTGCCGCCGGCATGCCGAACGGCGTGTACGACCTGGGCGGCCAGGACGTGACGGTGGACGGCTACGAGGCGCGCATCGACAACGGCGCGCTGGCCGGATCGGTGAGCGACCTCATGCGCTGCCTCTACGTGGCGGTGCGCGAGATGGACATCCCGCTCGTGAGTGCCGTGAAGGCCGCGACGGCCAATCCGGCCCGTGCCATTGGCCTGGAGGGGCGCTACGGCACGCTGGCCCCCGGTGCCGTGGCCGACGTGGTGCTGCTCGATAAGCAGACGCTGGAGGTGCGCCAGGCCGTCTTGCGCGGCCGCGCGCTCTAGGCGCCGCGCTCCCGAGCCCCGAGGCGGCGGGCGGCTCCCCAGCGGGGCCGCCCGCCGTTGCGTTTGGGGAGGGGCCCGTGGGATCCTGCGAGGTGGGATCGCGACGCTGTCCTCCCCTCGGGGTGTTGGGGGATCTGTGCTCGCTTCTTCGGATGACCTCTCCTGGCTGAGTCACCTCCGGCTTCCCCTGTGATGATGCCGTCTGCTTCCCAGCTTGGCGCTGTTGCGCCTCGTTGGTGGCGCTGTCGGCTCCTCTGGCGTCTGCTGCTCGCCAGCCCTGGTTCGCCCCCCCATGCTAGCCTGATTGGCTCGGATGCCTCGTCCTCCGACACTCCACTCGGCAGTTTTTGGCCAAAAACTGCGTGGTTTACGCGGCTGGCGGGCTGCGGGCCGGCCCGGCTGGCCGTACGCCTTCGCATAACCCCAGGTCATCGGCGGCGCCCTCGCAGCACGTCGCCTGCGAGGGCCTCGAAGTTGCGTAAACCGTGCCGAAAATGGCCAGAAAGTCCGCCCGGCCGCGCCCGGCGGGCCGCCGTCCAGCAGCCGGCGGGCCCCGCATCCCCGCTGCTGCCCCCGGCCGGCGCCCCGCCCCTCGCG
>NZ_QWKK01000174.1 GCF_009911695.1 Enterorhabdus sp. P55
GGGTCTTTCCGTCCTGTCGCGGGTAACCTGCATCTTCACAGGTACTAAAATTTCACCGAGTCTCTCGTTGAGACAGTATCCAAATCATTACGCCTTTCGTGCGGGTCGGAACTTACCCGACAAGGAATTTCGCTACCTTAGGACCGTTATAGTTACGGCCGCCGTTTACTGGGGCTTCAATTCAGAGCTTCGACTAATGTCTAACCCCTCCTCTTAACCTTCCAGCACCGGGCAGGCGTCACCCCCTATACATCACCTTGCGGTTTAGCAGAGAGCTGTGTTTTTGATAAACAGTTGCTTGGATCTTTTCACTGCGGCTGTATTTCTACAGCACCCCTTCTCCCGAAGTTACGGGGTCATTTTGCCGAGTTCCTTAACGAGAGTTCTCTCGATCACCTGAGGCTACTCGCCTCGACTACCTGTGTCGGTTTGCGGTACGGGTAGTATTGAATTAAACGCTAGAAGATTTTCTTGGCAGTGTGACATCAAGGGCTTCGCAACCGTAGTTGCTTCCCCATCACAGCTCAATGTTAAAGGAAAATGCATTTGACACATTCCACACCTCACTGCTTAGACCAGAATCCATTAACTGGCTCCCTTTAGCCTACTGCGTCCCTCCATCACTAACAATACTAGTACAGGAATATCAACCTGTTGTCCATCGACTACGCCTTTCGGCCTCGCCTTAGGTCCCGACTAACCCAGGGCGGACGAGCCTTCCCCTGGAAACCTTAGTCTTACGGTGGATAAGATTCTCACTTATCTTGCGCTACTCATACCGGCATTCTCACTTGTAATCGCTCCAGCACCCCTCACGGTATACCTTCATCGCTGATTACAACGCTCTCCTACCATTTAATTAATATTAAATCCACAGCTTCGGTAATATGTTTAGCCCCGGTACATTTTCGGCGCAGGGTCACTCGACTAGTGAGCTATTACGCACTCTTTGAATGATAGCTGCTTCTGAGCTAACATCCTAGTTGTCTGTGCAACCCCACATCCTTTTCCACTTAACATATATTTTGGGACCTTAGCTGGTGGTCTGGGCTGTTTCCCTTTCGACTACGGATCTTAGCACTCGCAGTCTGACTGCCGCACATGTGTATTAGCATTCGGAGTTTATCTGAAATTGGTAACCCGAGATGGGCCCCTCATCCAAACAGTGCTCTACCTCCAATACACTTAAATTGCGACGCTAGCCCTAAAGCTATTTCGGAGAGAACCAGCTATCTCCCAGTTCGTTTGGAATTTCTCCGCTATCCACAAGTCATCCAAACACTTTTCAACGTGTCCTGGTTCGGTCCTCCAGTGCGTCTTACCGCACCTTCAACCTGCTCATGGATAGGTCACTAGGTTTCGGGTCTACATCATGATACTAAAGCGCCCTATTCAGACTCGCTTTCGCTACGGCTCCGCCTCTTCAGCTTAACCTCGCATCATAACGTAACTCGCCGGTTCATTCTACAAAAGGCACGCTCTCACCCATTGACGGGCTCGAACTTCTTGTAGGCACACGGTTTCAGGTGCTATTTCACTCCCCTCCCGGGGTTCTTTTCACCTTTCCCTCACGGTACTGGTTCACTATCGGTCATTAAGGAGTATTTAGGCTTGGGAGATGGTCCTCCCGGATTCAAACTGGATTTCGCGTGTCCAGCCCTACTCAGGATACTGCTAGGTATAAAGTCTATTTCAAATACGAGGCTATTACTCTCTTTGGCTTACCTTCCCAGGTAATTCTTCTATAGACTTTAAGTCCACGTTGCAGTCCTACAACCCCAAGAAGCAAGCTTCTTGGTTTGGCCTGTTTCCCGTTCGCTCGCCGCTACTTAGGAAATCGTTTTTACTTTCTCTTCCTGCAGGTACTTAGATGTTTCAGTTCTCTGCGTTACCTTCGCGTAAGCTATGTATTCACTTACGGATACTATGCATAACATAGTGGGTTTCCCCATTCGGAGACCTAGGGATCAATGCGTACTTACTGCTCCCCCTAGAATATCGTCGTTAGTCACGTCCTTCTTCGGCTCTTAATGCCAA
Source organism: Enterorhabdus sp. P55 (assembly GCF_009911695.1). Lineage (GTDB taxonomy): Bacteria > Actinomycetota > Coriobacteriia > Coriobacteriales > Eggerthellaceae > Enterorhabdus. Next base: position 2,038 of record NZ_QWKK01000174.1, read on the forward strand.
GGCATCCACCGTGCGCCCTTATTAACTTTGCCATTAAAACAAGTATAAGTTTTTTCGAACTCTTTAAAAGAATTCGCAGCTTTACAGAAATGTTTAAAACATTTCTCGGTTTATTTATCGTTATAAGATATTGTTATTTAGTTTTCAATGATCAATTCCTATTTTAACGTCTTCGTTGACCAGATACTTCCGTATCTTATGGAGCCTAGCGGGATCGAACCGCTGACCTCCTGCGTGCAAAGCAGGCGCTCTCCCAGCTGAGCTAAGGCCCCTTCTCTCAACGCAATCTTCTCTATCTTGCATCAAAAGACTGCTTGTTGGTCTTTATAGACCCCTCAAAACTGAATAAAGTAGAACAACATCTTTTTTTATATTCCTTAGAAAGGAGGTGATCCAGCCGCACCTTCCGATACGGCTACCTTGTTACGACTTCACCCCAGTCATCGGTCTTACCTTAGGAAGCGCCCTCCTTGCGGTTAGGCAACCTACTTTGGGTACTCCCAACTTCCGTGGTGTGACGGGCGGTGTGTACAAGGCCCGGGAACGTATTCACCGCGGCGTGCTGATCCGCGATTACTAGCGATTCCGACTTCATGCAGGCGAGTTGCAGCCTGCAATCCGAACTGAGAATGGTTTTAAGAGATTAGCGCACCCTCGCGGGTTGGCGACTCGTTGTACCATCCATTGTAGCACGTGTGTAGCCCAGGTCATAAGGGGCATGATGATTTGACGTCATCCCCACCTTCCTCCGGTTTATCACCGGCAGTCTCACTAGAGTGCCCAACTTAATGATGGCAACTAGTAATAAGGGTTGCGCTCGTTGCGGGACTTAACCCAACATCTCACGACACGAGCTGACGACAACCATGCACCACCTGTATCCCGTGTCCCGAAGGAACTCCTTATCTCTAAGGATAGCACGAGTATGTCAAGACCTGGTAAGGTTCTTCGCGTTGCTTCGAATTAAACCACATGCTCCACCGCTTGTGCGGGCCCCCGTCA
>NZ_QWKK01000175.1 GCF_009911695.1 Enterorhabdus sp. P55
CGGGGCGGAGGCAGCCGCGGTCGCGGTCGCCGCCGAGCTGGCCGCCTCCTGGGCGACGCTCGCCGCGCTCTCGGCGCGGAGCGCGGCATCCTGGGCCGCCTCCGCCGCCTGGGCGGCCTCGGCCTCGGCGGACTCGCGCCGATCCTGGCACTCGAAGCGCACGTCGTCGGCGATGTCCGCGTCCACGCGCAGGAGCTCGTCGATGGTCACGCCGTACAGGTCGGCCAGGGCCATCAGGTTGCCCATGTCCGGCGCCGACTCGGCGCGCTCCCACTTCGACACGGCCTGGCGCGAGAGCCCCAGCTCCGCCGCCAGGCCCTCTTGGCTGAACCCGCGCTCGCGGCGCAGCTCGGCCAGGCGCTGGGCGATCTCGACGTTCATGGCATGTCCCCTTCGCGTCTTTCGGTCGGTCATGATTCGCCTTTCAGCCTATGGTTCCGCCCGCGGTTGCACCAGCACCTAAGGTGGTCAATTCACTCATCTTTTCCCTGACAACCAACGGTTGCCCCGTCGATCACCTGGGGTTTTACCGATGACTCCCCATCGCGCACCGAAGGCGCGCCTAACGCGCCCCCTCGTCGGCGCCCTCCCCGGGCCGCGACCAGGCAGCCCATCTCGCGCCCTAGCGGCCGTCGCGCAGGGCCCGGAGCTTGGCGAGCGCCTCAGGCGATATGCGGTCGGCCACGGTGCGCTTCTCGGCCACCTTGGGGGTCTCGTCCAGGCGGGCGCTCTGGTAGTACTCCCCCACCTCGTGGGAGAAGCCGTCAGCGCTCATGCGGTCCACGCCGCCGCCGAACACGGTGTCCTGGATGGTGGCATCGGAGGTGACCACGAGCGTCTCGATCATGCGCTCGCGGGCGTCGTGGGCCAGCTTCTCGATCACCTTGTCGGCCGACTGCCCTGCCGGCGAGAACATGATCTGCACGCCGCCCACCGTCTCCACCGCGCCCTCGGAGAACGCGTTGCGGCCACCGTCGAACACGATGATGGCACGCCAGTCGCGCCCGGCGTAGTTCACCACGTCGTTGATGAGCGTCTCGCGCGCCTTGTTGAAGGCGTCGTCGGTGTAGTCCGGGTCGTCGATGGGGCGGTAGCGGCTGCCCGATCGCAGCACGTTGTAGCCGTCGACGATCAGCAGCTTCTTGCGGGGGCGCGCCATGGGAGCCTACCCGCGCAGTCCCTCGGCCGCCGTGCGGTTCTGACGCAGCCACTCGTACATGCAGGCGGTGGAGGCCTGGGCCACGTTGAGCGACGAGATGTCGCCTACCTGCGGCAACTTCACGCCGAAGTCGCAATGCTCGAGCACCAGGCGCGAGACGCCCTCACCCTCGTTGCCCATGACGAGCGCGATCTTGCCCTTGAGGTTGGCATCCCAGATGACGTCGGCGGCATGCTCGGTGGCGGCGGCCACCCAGAAGCCCTCCTCCTTCAGGCGGTCGAGCGTGCTGGCGATGTTGGCTACCTGGGCCACGGGGATGTGGGAGATGGCGCCGGCCGAGCTCTTGTAGGTGGCGGCCGTCACGCGGGCCGCGCGCTTGTTGGGGATGACGATGCCCGCAGCGCCCACGCTCTCGGCGGAGCGCGCGATGGCGCCCAGGTTGCCTGCGTCGGTCAGGTGGTCGAGCACCACCACGAGCGCGCGCCCGTCGTGCTCCGCGGCGCTGGCCGCAGCGGCCTCGATGATGGCCGAGCCGTTCACGTACTCGAAGGGCAGCGCCTCGGCGATGACGCCCTGATGGCTTCCGCGCTCGGATATCTCGTCGAGCTTCTTGCGCGAGATGGTCTTCACGGGGATGTCACGGTTCTTCGCCTTGCGCAGGATGTCGTTGATGAGGCTGTCGCGCTGCACGTTGTCGGCCATGAGGACGCACCTCATCGGAACCTGGGTGCGCAGCGCCTCAACCACGGGGCGCTTGCCTTCGATGTAATCGGCCATGGGGCTCGCTTTCGGTCGGTCGGTTGGTCGCCGGCTAGTGTAGCACGCGCCCGACGACGGCGCGCCATCTCCCCCGAAAGCCCGCGACCGCCAGGCAAGCGGCAGGGCCCGCGGACCGCGCGACACGCCCGGCGCGAGGCCGGCAAGCGCAGGCGCCCCTGCCGCCTTCCGGCGAGAGCGCGCGACGGCGCCGACGGGAGGCCTACTCCCCCGGCTGGCCCTCCACATCGATCACGGCATCGGACTGCTGCCGCGCGCGCCTCCGGCGGCGCCAGGCATGGGACAGGTAGACCGTCAGGCACTCCACGATGGGGATGGTCAGGAAGATGGCCCAAGCCGGATGCCACGCGCCCTCCACGAACGCCATCCAGAAGAACCAGGCCGTGACCCCCAGCGGGTAGAGCGCGCAGACGGCCGGGGCAAGGCGCCGCTCGGCGATGGCCACGCCCGTCACATAATAGACAGGCACGAGGAAGAACACGAACAGCGCCGGCCCCCAGGCGTCCCAGAAGACGCCCGCCAGCAGGTAGGCCAAGATGACCACGAGCCAGAAGGGGAAGCACATCCACTTCTGGCGGAAGCCCTGGGCCCGATGCCAGTCGAAGGGGTCGTCCCCGCGGACGAAGGCATGGCCGGCAGCGTCATGGCCGCCAAAGCGCACGCCGTCCCAGCCGACGTGGACTTCCTCGCCCGTGGCGCCCTCCACCACATGAACGCCCTCGCGCCACGACACGTGCACATAATCATCGCCGTCCTCCACGTGGATGCCGCCGGGGCCTACGCGCACCTTGTCGCCGCGACGATGCCCGCGCTGACGGGATCGGGACGCAGGGTCGTCGGCTTCCGCCGCGTCGTCATTCGCTGCCGCGCCCTCGGCATCGGCGGCCGCCGGATCGCAGCCCGACGCCGTCGCGGACGCGTCAGCGGCGACGCCCGCCGCAGGGCTGCCCGCCGCAGGGCCGCCCGCGGACGC
>NZ_QWKK01000176.1 GCF_009911695.1 Enterorhabdus sp. P55
TCGCCTCGCGGGCGCTCGACGCGTCGCGCTCGCTGGCCGGCGCGCTCGCCTCGCGGCCGTCCGACGCGGCCCGCTAGCCGGCCGGCGCGCCGACGGCTAGCCGACTCTCCCGTGACATCACGCTGGGCTTGAGCGGCGGCCCGTCCGCCCCGGGCAGCTTCGCCTCGCGTCCGATTTCCTCTCGAATCTGGCGCAGAACCTCGGCGGCGGCCTCGTCTCGCGCCCTCTTTCCGGATTTCTGGCCAATTTCGCTACGCTTTACGCGGCCGAGGAGGGGAGGCTGCCGTCCGTAGGCCGTAGCAGTCTGCGTTTCCCCAGGTCAGCGAGTTGACCGTACATGAACGGGGCGATCTTTGGCGGGAAACCTGCGTAAACCATGGCAAAAATGGCCAGAAATCCGGAAGGCGCCCCTCGTTCTACGGCCGCGCTCCGCCAAGGGTGCCGCCTCTCGCGTTCTGCCTCCGAAAAAGCTCCCGATCTTAGCTCCCAGCTAATGAAGTCGCTTCGGCGAACGAATACCCTTCACTTTTGCAACCGCCGCCTCGGCGGCTTCAGAGAGAAAGGGATTCTTATGTCCAACACCCAGAGCGCGCCGATCGCCCCCGCGGGCGCCCCCGCTGTTCCGCTGCCCAAGTCCGGCATGGCCATCGCCTCGCTCGTGCTGGGCATCGTCGCGGCGGTCACGTCGTTTCTGCCCATCATCAACAACCTCTCGTTCATCCTGGCCGTGCTGGCCGTGATCTTCGGCATCGTCGGCGTGGTGGCCGCGAGCCGGGGCAAGCGCGCGGGCCGCGGGCTCGCCATCGCGGGCATCGTGGTGGCCGTGGTGGCCGGGGCCGTTGTCCTGGGCACCCAGGCGCTCTACTCCGCGGCCATCGACAAGGTCCAGGCCGAGACCGACGCCGCCTTCGACCAGGCCAAGGCTGAGGCCGATGCCAACCTCGACCGCATGACCGGCGATGCTACCGACCAGGTGCTCGCCGAGGAGGTGGACGTGCAGATAGGCGCCTTCGCCGCCACCGAGGACAAGTACGGCCTCGCGGACACGGGGCTGCCGGTCACCCTGACCAACAAGTCCGACCAGACCGCCACCTTCAACATCCACATCGAGGCCGTCGGATCCGATGGCGGGCGCATCGACGACGGCTACGCGATGGCCAACGACCTGCGTCCCGGCCAGAGCCAGGACTTCGAGCTGTTCACCTTCGTGCCCTCCGACAAGCTCGAGGCCATGAAGGGGGCCACCTTCGAGATCGTGGAGGCCTCGGCCTACTAGGGCCGGCGCGTGGCGCGGGGGAGGGACGGGTCGCGGCCCGCCTCCGTCCCGCCCGCGCGCGGGCTGGCGCTACAATGGGAAGAAGACAGGATGGCGCGAAGGAGGAAGAGACGGGTGGAGGAGCCGCTGACAGAGGACTTGCTGGCCGAGCTGCTGGCGGCGCCGAGCCCCGAGCGGTTCATCCGCGACCACCGCGTGGGCGAGCGCGGCCTGTCCGGCTACCTCCAGCAGCTGCTGGCCGAGAAGGGGCTCAAGCGCGCCGACGTGGTGCGTGCCGCGGGGCTCAACGAGACCTTCGGCTACCAGATCTTCACCGGCGCGCGCGGCGCCTCCCGCGACAAGCTGCTGGCCCTCGCCTTCGCCCTGGGCCTCACGCTCACCGAGGCGAACCGCCTGCTCAAGGCCGGGGGCGCCAACGAGCTGTACTGCAAGAGCCGCCGCGACGCCATCATCATCTTCGCCCTCACCCACGGCTACTCGCTCCAGCGCGCCGACGAGGAGCTCTACCGCTTCCAGGAAGACACCATCGGCTAACCTGCGTCCGCGGCGGCGGGCGAGCGCGCCAACGGGCAGGGCGCAAGGCGCGGGCCGGCGGGCTCGGAGCGCCGCCGCGGATGCTTCGGCGGGGACGGCCGGGATCGGCGGCCATCCTGGCCGGACGCTGGCTGACGGCGCCCCCGCCGCTTCCCGCTGTCGGTATTTGCTACCATCACATCCTATGGAAAACGACATCGCCTCATACCTGGACGCCCTCAAGCGCGACGCGTGCTACCGCGTCGTCCGCGTGCTAAAGGAGGCGCCTCACGAGACCACGGAGGTGGTCTGCTTCGCGGGCGCCAACGACGCCGAGCTGGGCCCCTTCGTTCGCAAGCGCATCAAGCGCGAGGCGTGCATGGGGGCGGCCTATCCCGCCATCATGGCCGCCCAGCGCGCCGGCGCCCGCTTCCGGCACCTGCCGCGGATCGAGGACTGCTACGAGCGCGATGACGAGCTGGTGGTCATCATGGAGTACGTCCGCGGCGAGACGCTCCATGAGGCGGTCTACCGCCGCGACCCGTCGCCGGCCCTGGCCCAGGAGGTGTTCCCGCTGCTGTGCGACGCGGTCGTCGAGCTGCACGAGGGCTTCGACCCGCCGCTCATCCACCGCGACCTCAAGCCGGGCAACGTCATTCTGTCCGAGGGGAACCTGACCCTCATCGACTTCGGCATCGCCCGGGCCTACCGCGAGGGCGCCGAGGGCGACACCGCCAGCTTCGGCACGCGGGCCTACGCGCCGCCCGAGCAGTTCGGCTACGGCCAGACCGACGTGCGCAGCGACGTCTACGCGCTGGGGATGCTGCTGTACTACCTGCTTACCGAGGAGGTGCCCTCGCCGCGTTTGGCGGGCGGCGCCTTCGACGAGCCGGGGGTGCCCGTGGCGCTGCGCCCCGTGCTGGCCCGGGCGACGGCCTTCGACCCGGCGGCGCGCTATCCGTCCGTCCGCGCCCTGCGCGCGGCCTTCGCGGCGGCCGTCGCGGGCCCCCAGGC
>NZ_QWKK01000177.1 GCF_009911695.1 Enterorhabdus sp. P55
CTCTCGCGAGGAGCCCCGGCCGTTGCCCCGCGCTCGCGCCTTCCCCCCCCAGCCTTGCCGCCCGGGCCCTCGGCGGTGCCTTTGCGTCGCGTGGGGGGAGGGCGCCGCCTTCCGGGCGCATCGCGGTCGATGCCCCCTCGGGGCGTTGCCCTTCGGCCGCCCGGGCGGCAAATGCCCCCTTTTCTGGCGAGCAAACACGGCTCTGCAACCCTTTCCGGTGGGGTTTGGCTTCCTTTTGCGTCGCAAATCCCGCCTTAGCCAGCGCCGACCTGCGAAAACGCTTGGATCTCACCTAGCTGCGTCGCCCTGCGCGCGGAAAAATGTTGCAGAGCCGTGTTTGCTCGCCACGAGATGGGTCCCTTTCGCGCCCGCGCCCTCTGTCGCGCTCACCTTTACAAGCGCGGGTTCTGCCCCGTCGCCTCGCTTGGAGCGACCATGACGTGGTACTATCGCCCACGGCGCCTTCGGGCGCCCGCGAGAGGAACCCACGGGAGCGGAGGACCCATGACCGAGCAGGAGACCATTCCCCAAGACCAGGCTGTCGCCGACGACGCCGCGGCCCCTGGAGCCAAGGCCGTCTATGACGCGCGCAGCCTCGGCGCGCCTCGGATGGCGCTCTTCGGACTCCAGCACATGTTCGCCATGTTCGGCGCCACCATCCTCGTGCCCACGCTGACCGGCCTGTCCGTCTCGGCGACGCTGCTGTTCGCGGGCATCGGCACGCTGCTCTTCCACTTGATTTCGAAGGGTCAGGTGCCGGCATTCCTCGGCTCGTCGTTCGCCTTCATCGCCGGCTACGCGGCTATTGCCCCCAACGGCGAGGCCGAGCTTCTGCCCTACGCCTGCCTGGGCGTCGCCTGCGCGGGTCTGCTCTATCTGGTGCTCTCCGCGCTGTTCCGCGTCTTCGGGCCGTTGCGCGTCATGCGCTTCTTCCCGCCGGTGGTCACCGGCCCCATCGTCATCTCCATCGGGCTTATCCTCGCCTCGTCGGCCATCGCCAACTGCGAGACCAACTGGCCCGTTGCCCTCGTGGCCATCGCTATCATCATCGTGGCCAACATCTGGGGCCGTGGCATGATCCGTATTATCCCCATCCTGCTCGGCGTCATCGGCGCCTATCTGGTGGCGGCCCTCGTGGGCGAGGTCGACTTCGCGCCGGTGGCCGAGGCTGATTGGATCGGCCTGCCGGTGCTGTGGGACAACACGGTGTTCTCCCTCTTCGGACCTGGGTTCAACGCCGGGCTGGCCATCACCGCCATCATCACCATCATGCCGCTCGCCTTCGCCACCATGATCGAGCACATCGGTGACATGTCGGCCATCAGCTCCACCTGCGGCCGCAACTACATCGCCAACCCCGGCCTGCACCGCACGCTCCTCGGCGACGGCCTGGCCACCATCCTGGCGTCGCTGTTCGGCGCGCCGGCCAACACCACCTACGGCGAGAACACCGGCGTGCTCGCCCTCACCCGCGTCTTTGACCCGCGCGTCGTGCGTCTGGCGGCGCTGTTCGCCATCGTGTTCTCGTTCTGCCCCAAGTTCGCGGCCGTCATCGCCGCCATGCCCGCCTGTGTCATCGGCGGCGTCTCGCTCGTGCTCTACGGCATGATCTCGGCGGTGGGCATCCGCAACCTCGTGGAGAACCACGTCGACTTCACCCGCAGCCGCAACGTGCTCATCACGGCCATCGTGCTCGTGCTGTCCCTCGGCATCGCCTACAGCGCGAGCGGGGCTGTCACCATCGTGGTCGCCGGTGTGACCATCGGGTTCTCCGGCCTGGCCGTGGGCTCGGTGGCCGGCATCCTGCTCAACGTGGTGCTGCCCGACGACGGCGCGCCCACCGCGGCTGCCGTCGAGGAGCTGGCCGCCCAGCCTGCCAGCCGCCCCCTCAAGCGCGGCGAGGCCGTCTCGGCAGGGGAGGGCGCGCTCGCGGATGAGACTGTCGCTGCGGGCGTCGCCGCCTCCGGGGCCGTGGCCGGCACGGAGGCCGGTGTCGTTGCCGCCGGCGGCGAGACCGCGCCCGCCGCGTCTGAGGACGGCGCGCCCCGTGCCCTCGAGGACGAGCTGGAAAACGAGCGCATCGGCTAGCCGGCGGCCGCCTTGCGCGCGGTTGTTGCCGGAACGGCGCCTGCACTTGGTGGGCCGCCGCCTTGGGCGCCCCCTGCCGCCCTTCTGATCTCGGCGGCCGCCCCGCGCGCTCCCGGAGGGCGTGTGCTGATTGGCGGTTTCATATCCAATCTGGCGAGCTATCCGAGCCAAAGGCCCTCCGATTTCCCGGAATCGGAGGGCCTTGGTCGTTCGCTCAAAGCGCGACCTGGCCTTTTGCCGCCACTCGCGCTCAAGCGGCCCTACTCCGTCTCGGATAACTCGCCAAATTGGATACGAAACGGCGAGAGGGCTGCACTGCTCCCCGTCCAAGTCAGCCTGCCGCTTTTGCGCGTCCGTCACGCGACCGCCGCAGGCCCCCCGTCTCGCACTCCGTGCTCGCGCCCGCCTCTTCCCACGCCATGCCGCGCCGCATTCCCAAGAACGAGCGCGGCAATTGGCGTGCAAACTGGCCAAAAGCGCCGAAATTCCGAGGCAGATGGCGTTGATTTGGGGTCAGAGCGCCTCTTTCGTCGTTGGGTAAAAAGCGCGACCTGGGGTTTTGCGGGCTCGCTGCTCGATGAGACGCCCGAGGACCTCGGAATTTCGACGCTTTTGGCCAGTTTCGCGGGGTAATCTTGCACGACCCCCCCTCGACCCCGCAACCTTCTGCGCGCTCGGCTCCGCCCCCCCGGCCCCCCCACCCCCC
>NZ_QWKK01000178.1 GCF_009911695.1 Enterorhabdus sp. P55
CGGGCGCCCTCGCGGGATTGGCGGGCCCGGATCCCGCCGCCTCGCTGGTGGCGCCGCCGGCCGAGGCGCTCGACCTGGCGACGCCCGCGCTGCGGCTCGACCCCGACGCGGGTCTCTCGTTCCAGCTGGCCGACGGCTGCGCCCGGGTGCGGCTGCGCGCCGAGTTCCGCTGCCGCAACGCCGGCGAGGGGCCTACGAGGTGGCGGTGCACGGCGACGGCCTGGCCCTCCAATCGCGGGGCGCGGCGTTCGACGACCCGACGTCTTCGACGCTCGCCTTCGAGCCGGGGCGCCCGGCTGGGGGCTACGTGGTGGTGGAGGTGCCGCTCAACCGGGATGCCTGGCGGCGGCGCCTCATCGGCCGCAGCTTCGACGACGAGGCCGCGCTCGAGGTGCTGTGCGAGGCCCTGCGTCTGCTGGGGGAGGGGCGCGTCGTGCCCAGCCGCCCGGGCGCGCCCGACGCCGCCTACGCCCCCGACCTCCCCGCAGCGCTGCGCGGCAGCGCGGACGAGCCGCCCCTCTCCGACGCCTTGGACGCCGGCTCCCGGCGGCTCGTCATCCCGCTGCGTCGCCTTTCCTGATTTCACGTGCGTGAAAAGTGGGGAGCGGGGTCAACTTCCCCAGGCGGCTGCGGTATCATGGCGGTAGGCTTCATCCCAGAGAAAGGACGTCCCATGGACCAGAAGGTCTACGACCTCATCAACGACCAGATCAACAAGGAGCTGTACTCGGCCTACCTGTACCTCTCTTTCGCCGACTACTACGCCGAGGAGGGCCTGGACGGCTACGCCAACTACTACGAGATCCAGGCGCAGGAGGAGCGCGACCACGCCCTCATCTTCCGCAACTACCTGCACGAGAACGGCGAGCGCGTCAAGCTGCTGGCCATCGATCAGCCCGACAAGGTGTTCTCCAACTTCATGGAGCCGCTGGAGGCCGCGCTTGAGCACGAGAAGTACGTGACCGCGCTCATCCACGCCATCTACGCGGCGGCCGAGGAGGCCAACGACTACCGCACCAAGAAGTTCCTCGGCTGGTTCATCGACGAGCAGCTGGAGGAAGAGGACAACGCTGACAGCATGATCACCCAGATGAAGCTGTTCGGCGGCGACGCGCGCAGCCTCTACGAGCTCGACCGCGAGTACGCGGCGCGCGCCTACACGGTGCCTTCCCCGCTGGCCACGGCCTAGCGGCGAGGCCCCTGCGCGGGGCGTGGCGGGCGCCAGGCGCGCTTACAGCCCCATGACGATTGTCTCGGAAGGCCGGCGATGAGCCGGCCTTCTCGTATGATGGGACGCATATCACCTGATGAGCGCTAAGGAGGCACCCCATGGAGCAGGCGCTGCTGTGGGCCGCGGCCGGCACGGGCTTCACGTTTCTCATGACCACCCTGGGATCGGCGGCGGTCTTCCTCTTCCGCGGGCGGTCGAGCGCGTTCGCCCAGCGGGTGTTTCTGGGGTTCGCGGCCGGCGTGATGATCGCGGCGTCGGTGTGGTCGCTGCTCATTCCGGCCATCGAGCGCGCGGAGGAGGCCGGCCAGCTCGGCTGGATTCCCGCCGCAGGCGGCTTTGCGCTCGGCGTGGCGTTTTTGCTCGTGCTGCACAACGTCATCCCGCACCTGCATCCCGGCGAACGCAATCCCGAGGGGCTTCCGAGCCGCTGGGAGCGTCCGACGCTGCTGTTCACGGCCGTCACGCTGCACAACATCCCCGAGGGCATGTCGGTGGGCCTGCTCTTCGCCATGGCGGGGCTCAACGGCGGCGATCCGGCAACGTTCGGCATGGCCGTGGCCCTGGCCGTGGGCATCGGCATCCAGAACGTGCCCGAGGGCGCGGCTGTCTCGCTGCCGATGCTCCAGGAGGGAATGAGCGCGCCTAAGGCGTTCGCGATGGGGTCGCTCTCGGGTTTGGCCGAGCCGGCGTTCGGCGTCCTCGTGGTGCTGTTCGCGGGGGCCATCACGCCGCTCATGCCGTGGCTGCTGGCGTTCTCGGCTGGCGCCATGATGTTCGTGGTGGTGGAGGAGCTCATCCCCGAGGCGCACCTGGGCGAGCACAGCAACGCCGGCACGCTGGCCGTGATGGTCGGCTTCCTGCTGATGATGATCCTCGACGTGGCGCTGGGCTAGCGAGCGCGGAAGACACGAGCGCGGCGCGATCGAGCGCGGGAGGCTGCGCTGCGTCGGCGCGCCCCCGCCGCGCGAGGCGGGCGAAAACGGCGCTCTCGCAGGCACCCGCGCCCGCCCTCTCGCCAGGCGCGGGCGCGCAGGCGGGCTCTCGCCTGGCGAGAGGGCATTCTGCGAAACGGCAGGGAACGAAGAGGCGGGGGTCGCTTTTGCGGCGTGCCGCCGCCTTTGTCCACCGGGAAACGGGGGCAGCACCGGGAAACGAGGGGCGGGGCTTTTGCCCATGGGCCGGGGCAAAAGCCCCGCCGTCGCATTCTGGGAGGGGCGGAATGCGCGAGGGGGGGGCGCCCGATGGACGCCCCCCCCTCGTGAAACCTTGTCGGACGTGTGCGGTCTACGCCTTGGGCTGGCCCTCATCGTCCGGGGCGGCCTCGACGACGATCGTCACCGTCTCATCGGCGGGAGCCTCCGTCACCTCGACCTCCGCCGCGGCCTCGGCCTGGGCGGCGTCGGCCGCCAGGGCAGCCACGTCGGCGGCCTCGACGGACGCCACGCCGGCAGCGTACTCTTGCGCGGCACGCGCGGCCTCGCCGGACTCGGCCGCGTTCACGGCTGCGGCGGCCTGGGCGGCCGTGGGGGCGACGGCCTGGCTGGCAGCCGCAGCA
>NZ_QWKK01000179.1 GCF_009911695.1 Enterorhabdus sp. P55
CCTGCCGCACACGACCTGCCGCCCGCCCGGACGCACGCCAGCCGCACGGCGGGACGGCCTCCTGCCGCCGTGCGCGGCTACTCGGCGGCGAGCGTGCGGCGCTCGAGCTTGAGGCAGGCCTCGCGCAGGCGGGCGTCGCGGCCGGCGCCGGGGGTGCGCCCGTTGGCGCCCACTACGCGATGGCAGGGAATCACCACGGCGGCGGGGTTCGCGCGCACGGCGGCGCCCACCATGCGGTAGGAGCCGGGCGCGCCGATGGCGGCGGCAATGTCGGCTGTGGTGCGGGTCTGGCCGTAGGGGATGGCCCGGAGCGCCTTCCACACGCGCTTCTGGAAGTCGGTGCCCTCGGGGGCGACGGGCACGGAGAAGGCACGGCGCTTGCCGGCCAGGTACTCCATGAGCTCGGTGGCACAACGGTTGGTGAGGTCGGTGGGGCGGCTCTCGCCGGGAAGCGCGACCTCGCCAAGCGCGACGGCGGTGACGGCACGCCGCGTGGCGCCGATGGCGATGGGCCCGTAGGGGGTGCGGTAGAGGTAGTGGGTCTGCGCGGAGGCGGCCACAGGGCTCCTTCCTGGTCGGCGCGTGACGCCATTATAGCGCCACGTCGCGCGGCCCGCGCGGGCTCTCCTGCGGCCGGCTCGGCCCGCGTGACGCGCAGCCGCCGCGGCCTTCCGCGCATCGGGGCGGCAACGGGGCCTCCGGCTCCGGCGGCGTTGCGCTAGAATGGGGCGTGCTGACCCAGGCGCAGCCGGCCCGGCCGCGCCGCCAGACCCTGAGGAGCCCCCATGTTCCAACCCGTCAAGATAGCGCCGTCCATCCTGTCGGCCAACTTCATGGACCTGCGCGCGGACATCGCCGCCATCGAGCGGGCCGGCGCCGGCATGGTGCACGTGGACGTCATGGACGGCCACTTCGTGCCCAACCTCACCATGGGCGTGCCGCTGCTCAAGCAGCTGTCGAAGGCCACCGACCTGCCGATGGACGTGCACCTCATGATCGCCAACCCGCTCGAGCAGATCCCCTGGTTCGTGGATGCCGGGGCCGATTCCATCACCGTGCATGCCGAGGCGCTCGGGGTGGACGAGCTCGTCCGCGCCGTCGCGCTCATCCGCCAGTCCGGCTGCCGGGCCGCCGCGTCCGTCAAGCCGGGCACGCCCGTCGAGGTGCTGCTGCCGGTTCTCGCCGACCTGGACATGGTGCTCATCATGAGCGTGGAGCCCGGCTTCTCGGGCCAGAGCTATATCCGCGGCAGCGAGGGGAAGGTGGCCCAGGTGGTCGCCGCCGCCCGCGCGCTCGGGTGCGCGCCGCTCATCCAGGTGGACGGCGGTATTGGCGTGGAGACGGCGCCGCTCGTGGCTGCTGCCGGCGCCGACGTGCTCGTCTGCGGCAACGCGGTGTTCGCCGCCGAGGATCCGGGCGCGGCCCTGCGCGCCGTGGCCGAGGCTGCCGACGCCGCCCGCCGAGACGCGCTCGCGGCGGCGGGGGAGTGAGCGGAATGACTGCGGACGCGATGAGCTCCTACGCCTACCTCGATTACGCCGCCACCGCGCCGCTCTGCGAGGAGGCGGCCGCCGCCCTGGCGCCTTACCAGGTGCCGGGCCTTGCGAACCTGCCGCTCGGCGCTAACGCCAACTCGCTGCATGGCCCCGGGCGTGCCGCCTTCGCCGCACTCGAGGAGGCGCGCAAGGCGCTCGCCGGCGCCCTCGGCGCGCGCCGCCCGTCCGAGGTCATCCTCACCGCGGGCGCCACCGAGGCCGACAACGCGGCGCTGCTCGGCATGGCGCTCGCGGCGCGCGAGCTCTATCGGCGTGCCGGGAAGGGCGACGTCACGCCCCATGTCATCGTCTCGGCCATCGAGCACGACGCCGTGCTCGCCCCGGCCAAGCGCCTGGAGGCCCTCGGGTTCTCGGTGACGCGCCTGCGCCCGGACGCTGCGGGCTTCGTCGAGGTGCGCGCGCTCGAGCAGGCCCTCACGCCCCACACCGTGCTCGTCTCCGTCCAGGCCGCCAACTCCGAGGTGGGCAGCATCCAGCCCATCCGCCAGCTGGCCGCCTGTGCCCACGAGGCTGGGGCGCTCTTCCATACCGACGCCGTCCAGGCGCTCGGGAAGATGCCGCTCGACCTGGCCGAGCTCGACGTGGACGCCGCCTCGTTCTCCGCCCACAAGATCGGCGGCCCCAAGGGCGTCGGCGCCCTCTACCTGCGCGCCCGCACCCCCTTCGAGCCGCTCCTCCTCGGCGGCGGCCAGGAGGCGGGCCTGCGCAGCGGCACGCAGAACGTGGCTGGCGCCGTGGGCTTCGCGGCGGCCGCCCAGGCCGCCCAGGCGGCGGTCGAGGACGAGGTCGTGCGCCTCGGCGCCTTGCGTGACCGGCTCTACGCGGGCCTTGCCGCGTTCGGGCCCGTCGAGGCCACGGTGGACGTGGAGCCGGGAAGCCGCGACTTCCTGCCCAACATCGCGCACGTGCTCGTGAACGGCTACGAGAGCCAGACGCTCATCCTGCGCCTTGACCTGCTCGGCTTCGGCGTGTCGGGCGGCTCGGCCTGCTCGTCGCACTCGCTTGAGCCCAGCCACGTGCTGCGCGCCATGGGCGTGCCTGCCGACAAGGCCCAGGGCGCCCTGCGCGTGTCGATGGGCCGCTACACCACGGAAGCCGACGTGGAGGGCCTGCTGGCCGCCATGGAGAAGGCGCTCGACTGGTAGCGGCGCCTCAGCGGGCGGGCGCCGCCGGCGTCTTGCGGCCTCGCCCCGCGCCCGCCCGCCCCCGCGCCCGCCCG
>NZ_QWKK01000180.1 GCF_009911695.1 Enterorhabdus sp. P55
CCGCGCCGCCGTCGCCCGCCGCGCCGCCCGCCGCGCCGCCCGCCGCTGCGCCACCTGCCGTGCCGCCCGTTGCGTCGCCCGCCGCGTCATCGCCAGGTGTTTCACGTGAAACACCTGCGCCCGCGTTTGCGCCTGCGGCGCTGCGTCCGCTATCGTCTGTCGCGTCTTGCGCGCTCGTGCCGAGCGGAGAGGCGGCTGTGGGTGTTTCACGTGAAACACCCGTGTCCGCTCCTTCGCCCTTGCCGTTTTCGCACGCCGCTGCGGCAGTGCGCCGTTCGAGCTCGTCGGCGCCACGCTCGCACTTGTTGCCGCTCACGAATGCGCGTCCTTCGCCGAACTCCACCACGTCGAGCGAGCAGCCGTTCGCGCATCCTGTGCATGCGAGCGCGCGATGCGTGGGCTTGAGGGCCTTCAGCGCCTCGCGCCCCAGCAGTCCGCTGCCGCGCCGTGTCGCCCTCGCAGCCCCAGCTCCGTCCCCAGGCGCCGCCCCGACCTCCGAACTTCCCGCTCCGGGCGTCACCCCCGCGCCCGCCGCGCCTGGCACCCCGGCCTCCGCGTCTTCCGCCCCGGTCGCCGCCCCTGCAGCCTGCGCGTCTGCGCCGGTCGTCGCCCCCGCAGCTTCCGCGCCCGCCGCGCTCATCGCTCCGACCCGCGCGTCTTCCGTCCCCGCAGTCTGCGCGCCTGCCGCCGTCGTCGCCCCGACCCGCGCGCCTCCCGCTCCGAGCGTCGCCCCGTCGCCGCCAGAGCGCCTGCCACATCCTGCCTCCCCGCTCTCGCACTCCTCCGCTTCCCAGCGGTCACGCGCGATGAGCGCGGCGCCGATGGCGCCCATCAGGTGCGCGCGGTCGCACCGCACGGCCTCCACGCCGCAGATGAGCTCGAAGGCGCGCAGCACCGCGTCGGACTTGAACGCGCCGCCCTGCACCACCACGCAGGGGCCGAGCGACGTCGCGCGTTCCGATCCGATGATGCGGAACAGCGCGTTCTGCACCACCGAGTACGCCACGCCTGCGGCGATGTCCTCAAGCGACGCCCCCACCTTCTGGGCGTGCTTCACGCGCGACGACATGAACACCGTGCAGCGCATCCCCAGGTCAACAGGACTTTCTGCGCGCAATGCGGCTGCCGCGAAGTCCGAGGGCGTCGACCGCAGGCTGTGCGCGGTGCCCTCGATGAACGCACCGCATCCGCTCGAGCACGCCTCGTTCAGCACGGCGTCGGCCACCGCGCCGCTCTCCACCCAGAGCGCTTTCATGTCCTGCCCGCCGATGTCGAGCACGAACGACACGTCCGGGCGCAGGGCCTGGGCGCCGCGCAGGTGCGCCGCCGTCTCCACCACGCCCGAGTCGATGCCGAGCGCCGCGCGCAGCAGATCCTCGCCGTACCCGGTGGCCGTCGCGTGCGCGATCCAGGGCGCCTCCTCGCCGCGCGGGGCCGAGTTCGGCAGGGCGGCCAGCGCCCCCAGCACCATCTGCCGCACGGTGTCCAGCACATCGCCGCGCGTGGGCTCGTACGCGCTGTAGACCAGCCGCCCCTCCGCGTCCACCAGGGCCACCTTCGCGGTGGTCGACCCCGCATCCACGCCCAGAAACACCGGCCCGCGCGCGTCAAAGGTACGCAGCGTGGGAAAGACGGCGGCGCGGTGCCGCTCGCGGAAGGCGGCCAGCTCTGCCTCGTCGGAGAAGAGGGCGGGAAGGCGCCCCAGCTCCTCCTCGGCCTCCAAGAGCTCGCCGGCGGCCGCCCGCTCGCACAGCGCGTCGAGCGATGCCGTCTTGCCCTCCTCCTCGGAGATGAGGGCCGCTCCCAGGGCGGTGAACAGGTGCGCGTCCCGCGGCAGGATGCCGGTGGTGGGCGTGAGCCCCAGGGCACGGCGGAAGCGGTGCGCCAGGTCGGGCACGTACTCGAAGGGCCCGCCCAAAAACACGAGCGTCCCGCGTAGGGGCCGTCCACAGGCCAGGCCGCCCAACGTCTGGCGCACCACGGCATCCAGCGCGCTCGCGGCGATGTCTGCCTTCGCGGCCCCCGCGTTCAGCAGCGGCCGCACGTCGGTCTGCGCGAACACGGCGCAGCGCGACGCGATGGGGTAGAGGCGCGATGCGCCCATGGACAACCGGCTCATCGCGCCGGTGCGCACGCCCAGCATGAAGGCGATGGTGTCGATGAACCCGCCAGTGCCGCCGGCGCAGGTAGCGTTCATGCGCTGTTCGAGGCCGCCAGTCAGGTAGATCACCTTCGCGTCCTCGCCGCCCAGCTCCACCACGGCGTCGGCCGCGGGGTACGCGCCGCGCACGGCCCGCGTGGTGGCCACCACCTCTTGGACGAAGGGCACGCCGAGCATCTCGGCGGCGCTGATGCCGGCCGAGCCGGTGATGGCGACGGTTCCCTCCAGGTTGCCATAGCGCCAGGACAGGTCGTGCAGCACGCTCTGAAGCGTCTTGCGAATGTTGGACTGGTGGCGCTGGTAGGCGGAATGGAGGATCACGCCGTCCGCGTCGGCGATGACCACCTTGATGGTCTTCGAGCCGGCGTCGATGCCGATGCGCAAGGAGGATAGGGCGCTGTCGAGCGCCTCGTCACGGGTCTCAGTCATGATGTGCCTGCTCTCCCTCGATGTTCTCGAGTCCGATTATGACACAGAAGCCCCTGATCGCACCTGCCGCTGGCACAGCCCCACATTCAAGCGGAAACGGCGCCCTCCGCACCCGCGCGCCCCGCCGCTGCGCCCGCGCCCCGCCGCCGCGCCCGCGCCGCCACGCTCCCGC
>NZ_QWKK01000181.1 GCF_009911695.1 Enterorhabdus sp. P55
ACTACCGGGGGGCACTACCGGGGGGCACTACCGGGGGGCACTACCGGGGGGCACTACCGGGGGGCACTACCGGGGGGGCACTACCGGGGGGCACTACCGGGGGGCACTACCGGGGGGGCGAGCGAGGCAGGCGGGGTGGATAGCAGAGCATACGACCGGCTCACGCGCCCAGCGACAGGGCGCCGCCCACAATCGCGCAGGGACAGGCGCGTCGCGCTGGGGCATGATAGAATTGGCGGCGATGTGCCGGACGCGAGGCGCCGCCTGCGAGGAGGGGATCGCCATGTTCCAGATGAGCGACGAGGAGTTCGAGCGCGCCGTCGAGGAGGCGCTCGACGGCATCCCCGACCAGTTCATCCAGGCGCTGCAGAACGTGGCCATCGTCATGGAGGACGAGCCCAACGAGTACCACCTGGGCACGCCCGAAGAACCGTTCTACCCCGAGGGGTCCTACTGCGACGACGAGCTGCTGGGGCTCTTCGACGGCCTGTCCATCGTCGAGCGCGCCGACGGCTACGACGATGACCTGCCCGACGTCATCACCATCTTCAAGGGCCCGCACGAGCGCTGCTTCGACAGCCGCGAGGAGGTGGTCGAGGAGATCGGCAAGACCGTCATCCATGAGATAGGCCATTACTTCGGCATCGACGATGATCGCCTCTACGAGATGGGCTATTAGCGCGGAGAGCCCGCCGGCTGGGTCTTTCGGCAGAAGCGGGTGCCCGAATGGAGAGGATACGCCCGGACACGTGCAGTGTTTCACGTGAAACATCGTGCTCGCGGAGGGCGAGCGTCCCGCTGGGGGCGAGGCGACAGCGGAAGGACAAGGCCCGCCGGGGGGCGTGGCAGAGGACAAGATCCCGCCGGGGGACGTGGCAGCGGAAGGATCGCTGCGGCCGTCGGCGCCGGCGCGCTTGGAGGCGCGGGGGGCATGGCGGCGGAAGGGCCACTAGGGCCGCCGGCGCCGACGCGCTTGGGGCTCGGCCCAGGAACGTGGCGGCAAAGAGGCCGCTGGGGGCCAGAGACGTCGAAGTGCTTGAAGGAGTGACAGAGGGGCGAACGTCCCGCTCTCGAGAGCACAGCGGCGGGGGGGGCAAAAGCCCCGTACTCAAGGGCATGGCGGCAGGGAGGGAGCAAGGCCCCGCTGGGGGCGAGGCGGCAGCGGAAGGACAAGGCCCGCCGGGGAAACGTGGCAGGGGGCAAGGTCCCACCGGGGGACGTGGCAGCGGAAGGACCACTGCGGCCGTCGGCGCCGGCGCACTTGGAGGCGGGGGGCATGGCGGCGGAAGGATCGTTGGAAAGCTTGAGGGAGCGCTCCGCCGGGGGGCAGTAGACGCAAGACGCGGGGCGCCGGCATCCGGAGGGGCTGCGCGGATACGAAAGGTCAGAACATGAACATCACGGTGTACTGCGGCTCAAACCCCGGGGCCGACCCGCGCTTCTGCGAGGCGGCGGAACAGCTGGGCGCGTGGATCGCGGCGGGGGGACACTGCCTGGTCTACGGCGGAAGCTCCGTGGGGCTCATGGGCGCGGTGTCGCGCGCGGCGCTCGCAGCGGGTGGGCGCGTGGAAGGCGTCGAGCCGCGCTTCTTCATCGACGCCGGCGTGGCGCAGCACGATCTGACGAGGCTTCACGTGGTCGAGACGATGGGGCAGCGCAAGGCGCTGATGATCGAGCTGGGCGACGCCTTCGTGGCGCTGCCGGGAGGCGTGGGCACCCTTGAGGAGATATCCGAGATCATGTCGCGGATCCGCCTGCGCATGGGGCCTGCGCGCTGCCACCTACTCAACCTGGGCGGCTTCTACGACCCGCTGGCCCAGCTGCTGCACGCCATGGCGGGCCAGGGCTTCCTGGACGACTACGAGCTGGAGCGCATCTGCTTCCCCGCCACGGTGGAGGAGCTTGAGGCGCTGCTGGCCGAGGACGCCCTCGCGCTGGCGGCCGCAGGCGGAAAGCGCCCCCGCGAGCCCTACTGCCCCGAGGCGCTTCCCGGCAACCGCGGCTGACCACGACGCCCAGCAGCGCGCTCGCCGCGTGATACGAGCGCAGCGCGCCTTGTTGACCGCGCCCGATCAAGTGGATACACTGGGGCGAACTTGGAATCAGTCAAGGCACGGTGATCTCATGTCCGGCATCTTAGCCCTCTAACACGCCCCCTCGCCCCACCGCAACCGACATTGCCGGTCGGCGCGCAACCTATTCTCTCGCGTGTCGCAAGCTGAAGGCGGTGGCGCAACCGTTTCCGCAACCGCATGCTAGACGTCACCCCCCCTCTGGGAGGGCGACGTCCGCCTCGTTATTCCAAGGAGCTCCCATGACCGAACCTGCCCCGCGCGGCGAATCTGCGCCCGCCAACGCTGCGCCCATCAGCGCCGCGTCGCCCACGAATCCCACCGCTACGTCACCGAGTGCGGCCTCCGCGCCCCTCGCCTCCGCAGCCCCGGCGTCGCCCAGCGCCGCGTCGCCTGCTGGCGCGTCGGCAGGCGCGATCCCCACATCAGGCACAACCTCCACCGGCACGCCGAGCGCATCCGTTGCGCCGGCGACCCCCGCGTCTCCCAAGACCCCCGCGCCTGACGCGCTCGACAAGCCCGCGCCTGATGCGTCCGCCGGCGCCAACCCCGCCGCCACGTCGCCTGACGCGGCCCCCGCAACCCCCGCGTCTCCCAGCGCCGCGTCGCCCACGACCCCCGCGTCTCCCGCAACCCCCGCCGCCACGTCGCCCGCGACCCCCGCGCCCGGCCCGGC
>NZ_QWKK01000018.1 GCF_009911695.1 Enterorhabdus sp. P55
TCGCCCCGGTTTAGGCCCGCGGCGCGCCGCCCCGCCGCCCGGCCCCAGCGTGCGCCGCCCCAGCCCGGCCTTGCCCCCGGCCCCGGCGCCTGCTGTAGCGCCTTTTTCCCGCCTCGGCCTACCCCTGTTCCCGGCGCCCCGCATCCTAGCGGCCGAATCGCACGAAGTGCTCCGGCGTTCCCGGCCTGAGCCCTGTGCCCAGGGCGTAGCGGCGCAGTTTCTCCTGCCGACGCTCGAAATCGGCGCAGCGGACCTGCCGTCGCACGCCGAGCTGACGGCGCAGAGTCGTTTCGAGCTGGCGGAACTGGCGGGGCCGATAGATCTGGTCGCGCGTGGCCGTGACCACCGTGATGCCCAGGGCGAGCAGCGCCGTGCGCCGGGCCGCATCGCTGTTGAGGCGGTCGGCTCCCGTGTGGCAGAGGTCGCTGTCATACTCGAGGGCCAGACGCGCCTGGGGCCAGAACAGGTCGCAGTCGTAGAAGTGCGCCGAGGTCGCCGCCCGGCCCCGGCGCCCGGGACTGATGCGCTGGTTCAGGGTCGGCCTCGGCAGCCCGAGTCCGCCGAGCCGCTGCGGCAGGCCCACCATGAGCGCGACGGCCGACTCCATGGGGGAGCGGGCATTCTCGCTCAGGTAGGGGAGCAGCGTGCGCAGCGGCTTGGCCCCGGGCACCCCGGCGCTCGCCTCGACGAGCGCGGAGAGGCGGCGAGTGCTGGTGAGCGGCTCGGCCTCGAAGAAGCCCGGTGGGTCCTGGCAGATGCGATAGCGGCCGCATAGCTCGTGGGCGAGCATCAGCAGGGCGAGGGGGTGAAGACTCGTGGCAAGGTGCAGGAGGGTGAGCTCAGGCCCCAGGCAACAGAGTCCTTCGAAGGGCTCGGCGAGTCGGCGCGGGGTGATCCTGGCCGACCAGGTGTGGAAGACGATCTCGTCGGTTGGGCGCGGGCGGCGGTGGTCGAGGGCGAGGACGTGGAGGGGTCGGGGGCACTGGTCGAAGAGGGGGTTCTCGCGCACACGGCTTGCGATCAGCGGGGCCGAGGGCACGGGTGCGTAGCGCTGGCCTGACGCAGGGACGGGCGCCTGCGTGGAAGACAGGCGGAGCAAAAACAGAGCCGTATGTTTACAAAAGACGATTTTCACGGAGGGATTCTAGGGGCTCGCCTTCCCAAACGCACGCTTTTTCGCCGGAAAACCCGCGCAATTTCAGGCAATCGGGGAAAACTGCACAGTTTTTTCGAGTTTGTGACGCTTTCGGGCTTCTGGAGGGTGGTTTTCCAGAAGAGGGGCTACCTCTGCTGCGGGGCTGCCGTTGGCGACCAGGGCTTTTCCAGGCGATAGACGTCTGGGTCGCTCCAAGGCTGTCGCAAAGTCGTCAAAACTGTGCAGTTTTTGCCAGCGATGGGCGAAAACCGAGCGAACCGGTCATGAATGAAGGAGTTGCGAAGCACCGGCGGCGAAGCTGTGGAGAGGGCGCCGGGGTGGTTGCGCGCCTGCGTTGCCCTGCCGTAACCTTCACGGAGCCGAAGGGTCACCGCCCCTCCTCCGCCGTTCCGAACTGTTGAACGCGCGGTCGCCGTCGAGCCGTACGGGCTTGTCGCGATCCTGCTCGCGCCGCCTTCGCGAGCCATGCGGTCACCCGAGTCGCTCCCGCCGGCCCTGCCCGGGAGACGGCATCAAGCTGCCCGCAAGGCGCGCTGGAAGCGCGGGCCCGTTCAAAGGAATCTCCTTGATTCAGCCTAACCTGACCTGCAAGGCCGCATCTCGCGATGCGGTGGCCTCGCACACCCTGATGGGCCCCGGCGGCAGTGCGACCGCCCCGCTCGGGCACGCTGCGGGCGCGTCTGCTCCGGCCACGGGCCGACCGGCCCTGCGCAGCCTCGCTGCTGCTGCCGGGCTCGCCTTGGCGCTCACGCTCGGCCTGGCCGCGGCTCCGGCGCCCGCCTTCGCCGACGAGCCTGCAATCGTCGAGGTCGTCCCTGGCCCCGAGGCCGCTCCTGACGTCCCAGATGACCCCGAGGGCGAGGGCTCTGATGCGGCTGACGACAACCGCGATGCCGCGTTCGGGCACGCCCTGGCCGCCCTCACCGCCACGGTCGTCAACGAGCAGTCCGCCCAGGAGATGGGCGCCTACACCGCGCACCTCGAGGCCATCGGCGTCGAGGCCGCCCGTGCGGCCAAGGTGGACGCGGTGCTCGCCGAGGCCCTGTCCCACCAGGGCGCTCCTTACTCCTACGGCGGCACCACGCCCCGTGGCTTCGACTGCTCCGGATTCACGTCGTATGTGTTCCGCACGGCGCTCGGCATCGAGCTGCCGCGCACGGCGGCGGCCCAGTCCGGCGTGGGCACCTCGGTCTCCCTGGACAGCCTCCTGCCGGGTGACCTGCTGTTCTGGGGCCGTGGCTCGGGCGTCTACCACGTGGCCGTCTACGTGGGCGACGGCAACTACGTTCACGCCGCCGGCCGCGGCAAGGGCGTGCGCGTCCAGTCGATGGAGTACTTTCACCCCACCTTCGCCAAGCGTCTGATCTGACGGCGCGCCTGCCTGCACGAGCAGCGAGACCGAGGGGCCGTCCCAACCGGGACGGCCCCTTTGCGTTTCGGACGGGGGGGGAGGACCAGCGGCGGCCTTGCCGGGAACAACGGGACAGGGGGGGGCGGCCCAGGGGGCCTGCCGAGAGCGGAAGCCCGGGGGAGGCGACGGCCCTGCCGGGAGCAACGGGGCAGGGGGGCGGCTCAGGGGGGCGGCCTGCCGAGAGCGGGAGCCCGATGGGCGACGGCCCTGTCGGGAGCGGCGGCCCAAGGGGGGGCGGCGGCCCAGGAAGGCTGTCGCGGGCAACGCCCCCCGGCCGCCGCCCGCCCCCCCTCCGCCGCATGCCCGTCACCCGGCACGGCCCTGCGTGCCCCCTATCACCCCGCCCCTCCTTTGCCAGCGCGCGCTCGATTCGCTACCCTGGTGACGAGAAAGGCCGCACCGCAGAAAGGAACGCCATGACCGTCCGCTTCTCCCGCGCGCGCATCGACGAGCTCATCGCCGAGGATGTGCCCTATATCGATTTGACCAGCACCGTCCTGGGCGTCGGGGACGCGCCGGGCCGCCTGGAGTACTTCACGCGCGAGGACTGCGTCGTGGCCGGCACCGACGTGGTGGCCGCCGAGGCCGCCGCCCTCGGACTTGCCGTCTCCCTCGTGCGCGCCCCCGGCGAGCGCGCCGCCGCCGGCGAGACGCTCATGGCCGCCACCGGCCCTGCGAGTGGG
This sequence comes from Enterorhabdus sp. P55, assembly GCF_009911695.1. Lineage (GTDB taxonomy): Bacteria > Actinomycetota > Coriobacteriia > Coriobacteriales > Eggerthellaceae > Enterorhabdus. Next base: position 3,251 of record NZ_QWKK01000018.1, read on the forward strand.
CTGCATCTCTTGTGGAAGGCGGGGCTCAACGTGCTCGACCACCTGTCGGCCGTGGCCACCAAGACGCGCGCCATGGTAGATGCCGCCCATGCGGCCAACCCGGCCTGCGAGGTGCTCACCACGCGCAAGTCGCTGCCCGGCGCCAAGGATCTGCTGACCGCGGCGGTCATGGCCGGCGGCGCGTTTCCGCACCGGCTCGGGCTCTCCGAGACGGTGCTCGTCTTCGACCACCACCTGGCGTTCACCGGCGGCTTCGACGCCTTCGTCGAGCAGCTGCCGGCCATTCGCCGCCGGTGCATCGAGAAGAAGCTGTTCGTGGAGGCCGATGCCGACCAGGCTCGCGTCCTGGCGCGCGCCGGCGTGGACGGCATCCAGCTCGACAAGGTGCCCGTCGATGAGCTGGCCGCCCTCGTCGCCGAGCTGCGCGGCATCGACGAGCGCCTCACCCTGGTGGCAGCCGGCGGCATCAACCCCGCCAACGCCGGCGCCTACGCCGCCACCGGCGTGGACGGCTTGGCCACCACGGCCCCCTTCAGCGCCGCCCCCCTCGACATGAGCGCTCGCATGATCCCGCTCGGGTAGGGCGAGCCTTCCCTGCCCGCCGACTTGGCGGCGCACGCCTTGCCCTCGCCTGGTGCCAGAGGGGCTCGCTGCCGCTTTTTCCGCGCCAGTTGCGGGCGAAAGGGAGGCGGCGGGCTCCAAAGGGCGCCTCGCCGCCGCGCTCGAGGCCGTCGGTCATCCGCCTTAATTATTCTCACCAAAATATAATTTTCTTTGACTCTATACTCATTGGAGAATAATATAGGCCTCAGACCGATCGCTCACCTGGCAGCTTAGGATTGCCGCAGGCGATAAAACCGGATGAAGGAGGCACCATGAGAAAGACGCGGATCGTGGCGGCGGCTGCTGCCCTGGCGCTCGCGGGGGCGCTGGCCCTCGCCGGCTGCTCGACTGGCGGCGCGGCGGACGAGAAGGACGGAGACGCCCAAGGCCAGCCGTCCGCCCAGCAGCCCGCCGAGCAGGTGGAGCTGCAGGTGTTCGCGGCCAACTCGCTCACCAAGGCCATGGCCGAGGCCCAGGCGCTCTACTCCGAGCAGAACCCCGGCGTCACCTTCGCCGACACGCAGTACGAGGCCTCGGGCACGCTCAACGAGATGCTCGGCGCCGGCCAGTACGCCGACGTGCTCATCTCCGCCTCCGCCGGCACCATGGACGCCGCGGTGGAGAGGGGCTACGTCGACGAGGCCACGCGCGAGACCCTGTTCCTCAACGACCTCGTGATCGTCACCAAGGAGGGCGGCCCGCTCGTGGGCAAGGACGTCACCTTGGCCGACATCGCCGGCGGCGCCTACACCGTCTCGATCGGCGATGAGGCCGTCCCTGCCGGCAACTACGCCTGCCAGGCGCTCACCACGGTAGGCGGCTACATCGAACCTGACGGCAAGACGGGCCCGGACGCCACGGGCAAGGGCGGCCAGTTCTCCGAGGTGCTCGCGCCTCTCGTCACGCTGGGCGCGAAGGTGGGCGATGTGTGCAAGTACGCCGAGACGGGGGACGTGGACCTCGCGCTCGTGTACAGCTCTGACGTGTACCGCATGGGCGGCGTGGAGATCGTCTCGGTGGTGCCGGGCGACACCCATAAGAAGATCCAGTATCCCGGCGCGGTGTGCAGCGGGTCTGAGCACGCTGAGGCGGCTCAGGCCTTCCTCGAGTGGTGCATGACCGACGAGGACTGCGCGAAGATCTGGCAGAAGTGGGGCTTCGAGCTGGCCTAGCCGAGGGGCTTACGGAATGATCCTCGTTCTGGAATAATACGGAGGACGGGTCGCGAGGGGCGTCCCGTCCTCCTTTTACGTGAAGGGACGTTCATGGAAAGACGCAGGGGAGCCCGCCTTCTGGCGGGAACGGGGGCGCTGCTCGCCGCGCTCGCGCTCGCGGTCGTGCTCGGGGGCGCTGGCTTCGCCCCAGGTGCGCCCGCGCCGGAGCGCGCCTGGGCCGACGAGCCCGCGGCTGCCGCCACGCCGGCGGAAGGCGCCGAGGCGCCCGGCCCGGTGGAGGTCTCAGCCGATGGCGACGCCGCACGCATGGAGGGCTGCGACTTCGCCGTAGCCGGCTTCTCCCGCATCCAGGTGGGCTCGAATCGCGCCGTTGACGGCGCCTATCGCGGCTATGCCTACCTGCTTGACGCGCCTGATCAGGTGACGGCCGTCAACACCGCCGGCTACGCGGTGGTCTACGTGCCCCGCGCCACGGCCGAGCGCTTCGGCATCGACGTGGACGACCCCGCCGACCAGGCCGTGCTGCGCGCCTTCCTCGTGCCGCTCGACGACGGCCAGGCCGCTGGCAACCTGCGCCTGTCCCAGCGCGAGGAATGGCACTTCACCGACGAGCCCGTCTTCGAGGTGGAGGGTGCGGTGTTCTCCTTCGACCAGGAGCTCAAGCCCGGGCGCTTCTACGTCACCATCGCCGGGCCCGAGGGGCAGGACGTGTCGGAGGCGGTGGATCCCGGCAACCTCGACGCCTGCGAGCTCGTAGACGCGCAGGAGGCGGTCATCGCCCAGGCGGGCGGCCCGGTCGATGAGCTGCGCGCCTTCCTGGACACCCTCGACTGGTCGCCTTTGTGGATCACCCTCAAGACGTCGGGCACCGCCATCCTCATCGTGTTCGTGCTCGGGCTCGCGGCAGCCTACCTCACCATGCGCATCTCAAGCCGTGCCCAGGATGTGCTCGACACCCTGTTCACCATCCCCATGGTGCTGCCGCCCACGGTGTGCGGCTTTCTGCTGCTCATGCTGCTGGGGCGCAACACGGCGCTCGGGCAGTTCTTCATCGACGTGGGCTTTCCGCTCGTGTTCAGCTGGCAGGCCACGGTGATCGCCGCGGTGGTGGTGGCCTTTCCGCTCATGTACCGCAGCGCGCGCGGGGCCTTTGAGAACCTCGACCCCAACATGCTGGACGCCGCCCGTACCCTAGGCTGGTCCAACGCACGCATCTTCTTCCGGCTCATGCTGCCGCTTGCGTGGTCATCCATCGCGGCGGGCACGGTGCTCGCCTTCGCCCGCGCCCTCGGCGAGTTCGGCTGCACGCTGTTCCTGGCCGGCAACCAGCTGGGATCCACGCGCACCATCCCCATCGCCATCTACTTCGAGTGGATGAACGGAAACCAGGCGGCCACCTGGTTCTGGACCATCACGCTCATCGTGTTCAGCTTCGTGGTCATCCTGTTCATCAACTTGTGGAGCCGCCATACCACCAAGTACCGGCGCGCCCCGCGCGCTGACGGCAAGTCGCCCAAGCCGCGCCGCAACGGCCGGCGCCCGAGCGCGGGCGACGCGCCGGCGGCCGAGGCGCTCGCGACGGCGGGCGAGGAAGGGGGCACGCGATGAGCCTGGAGGTGGACATCCGCAAGTCGTTCGGCGCGTTCACGCTTGACGTGGCCTTCTCGGCGGGGGACGAGGCGCTCGGGTTCCTCGGCGCGTCGGGCTGCGGCAAGAGCCTCACGCTGCGCTGCATCGCCGGCATCGAGACGCCGGACGAGGGGCGCATCGTGGTGAACGGGCGCGTGTTCTTCGACTCCGAGGCGCGGGTGAACCTGACGCCCCAGCAGCGCAAGACGGCGCTCCTGTTCCAGAACTACATGCTGTTTCCCAACCTCACCGTGGCGGGCAACGTCGCGGCGGGCATCGGGCGCGACGTGCCGCGCGCCGAGCGTGAACGCATCGTGAGCGAGGAGCTGGAGCGGTTCGGCCTGCGCGGGTTCGGCCAGCGCTACCCCTCGCAGCTCTCGGGCGGCCAGCAGCAGCGCGTGGCGCTCGCGCGCATGCTGGCCGCGCGGCCCGGCATCCTCATGCTCGACGAGCCGTTCAGCGCGCTCGACGCGCACCTGAAGGGCGTGCTCGAGCAGAACCTGACAAGCCTGTTCGACGCGTTCGGCGGCACCGTGCTCTACGTGAGCCACGACATCGACGAGGCGCTGCGGTTCTGCGACCGCATCGCGGTGGTGGAGGCAGGGCGGATCCTTGAGCTCGACACCGGCGACGATCTGGTCAACCGTCCCCAGTCCGAGGCGGCGCTCAAGCTCTCGGGCTGCAAGAACGCCACCCCGGCCGAGCGCGCGGGCGAGCACCGCGTGCGCCTGCCGAAGTGGGGCATCACGCTCGCGACCGCCCAGCCGGTGCCTGATGACGTGCGGTTCCTCGGCGTGCGCGCCCAGTACGTCGAGGCCGCGGACGGCCCCGGCCCCAACTGCTTCCGCGTGCGGGTGGATCGCGTGAGCGACGCGCGCTTCGAGCGCATGGCGCTGCTGGGCTTCGTCGACCGCGAGGAGGGCTCGCCTGCCGTCGAGGCCGCCCTCAACGAGATGACCTACCTGCACCAGCACCTGTTCTGGCGCGTGGCGAAGCCCGCCGGCGCCGCGGCGGCCGACCTGCCCCGGCGCGGCGATGAGCTGTGGGTGCGCATCCCCGCCGACCGCGTGTACCTGGTGACGCGCTAGGGGAGGGCTGCGGGCCGCCTCGCGCGGCACCGGTTCGCGACGGGCCGCCTCGCGCCGCGGGCGCCTTGGGGCGTGGGCGCGCGGCACCTGCCCCAAGTTGGGTCGCCGCCTTGCGCCGCGGCCGCCCCGTCGCGTCATTTCTTTGTACTCGGTCGTGTATAATACCGCCAGAAAACGAGGAGCGCCGCCTTCGGGGCGGCGGGCAGGCCGGGCCCCGTGCCCCGGTCGGCCGACGCGGAGAACGGAGGGTGCCCCATGAAGGACGCCCATGGCAGGACCATCGACTACCTGCGGCTGTCGCTGACCGACCGCTGCAACTTCCGCTGCATCTACTGCATGCCCGCTGACGGCGTGACGCAGATGAGCCACGACGACATACTCCGCATCGAGGAGATCGAGGAGCTCGTGCGCATCGCCGCGGGGCTCGGCATCAAGAACGTGCGCCTCACCGGCGGCGAGCCGCTCGTGCGCAAGGGGGTGGTGGGCCTCGTGCGCTCCATCTGCGCCATGCCCGGCATCGAGAACGTCTCCATGACCACCAACGGCGTGCTCTTGCCCCAGATGGTCGACGACCTGAAGGCGGCGGGTCTCTCGCGCGTGAACATCTCGCTCGACACGCTCGACGCCGAGCAGTTCCGCATGGTCACGCGCTGCGGCAACCTCGACGACGCGCTGGCCGGCATCGACGCGGCGCTTGCGGCCGGGCTCAACCCCGTGAAGGTGAACGCCGTCACGGTGAAGAGCCTCGACCAGGAATTCCTCGCCTTCGCGCGGCTCTCCATCGACCGGCCGCTCCACGTGCGCTTCATCGAGTACATGCCCGTGGGCGACTCGGCCGGCGTGGACGGCTGCGGCTGGGGCAAGAAGGACGTCATCCCCAGCGAGGAGCTGTTCGACCTCATCAACGAGCGGGCCGCGGCCGCCGGCCTGCCCGCGCTCGTGCCCGCCGGCGGCTCCAAGCCCGTGGGCTGGGGGCCGGCGCGCTACTTCCAGTTCCCCGGGGCGCAGGGCACGGTCGGCTTCATCTCGCCGCTGTCGCGCCACTTCTGCAGCGAGTGCAACCGCCTGCGCATGACGGCTGACGGCAAGATCCGCCCCTGCCTGTTCTCCGACGAGGAGTTCGACGTGCGCGCGGCCCTGCGCGACGGCGGCGAGGAGGCGGTGCGCGCCGTCCTCAGGGAGGCCCTCGGCGCCAAGCCCGACGAGCACCACGACAAGGTGGGCACCGAGCGCGGCATGTCCCAGATCGGGGGATAAGAAGGAAAAAGAGGAAAACGTAAACGCCGGTTTACAAGGTCATTCGCGGGCTGTGCTAGCATGGCCCGCGCCGGCGAAGTCCGATTGCGGGTGACGCCTCTTCTCGAAGGAGGTGGCGCCTATGAACATGGTTCTTGAAATCCTTTATGCCCTTGCCGCATTGGCAACCATAGCGGGGTTCGTGCTCATGCTGTGGAAGGAATATAAGCGATAACGGATGACGAAGGGAGAAAAAAAGTGACCGACGGGCATCGGTCACTTCATTCCTAGACCTGCGTCGCCCGCCCCCCGTTTCACCACGGACGGGCTTCGCCGGCGAACGCATTGTACCACGCTGCCATGAAGATTACGAGGAGAGAGACCATGACCGACCAGCAGCTGACCCACATCGACGAGCAGGGCGACGTGCGCATGGTGGACGTATCGCAGAAGGCCGACACCGAGCGCGTGGCCGTGGCCGAGGGCTTCATCGCCATGAACCCGGCCACCTTGGAGCTCATCACCACCGGCGCCGCCGCCAAGGGCGACGTGCTGGCCTGCGCGCGCGTGGCCGGCGTCATGGCCGCCAAGCGCACGAGCGAGCTCATCCCCATGTGCCACCCGCTCAACATCACCAAGGCGAAGGTGGAGTGCGCGGCGGTGGGCGCGGGCGAGCGGGCTGACGGGCGCGTGGGCATCCACGTGACCACCACCTGCGGCGTCACCGGCAAGACCGGTATCGAGATGGAGGCGCTTACGGCGGCGTCCGTGGCGTGCCTGACCGTCTACGACATGTGCAAGGCGGTGGACCGCGGCATGGAGATCATGGACGTGCGCCTGCTCAAGAAGGACGGCGGCAAGACGGGCCTGTGGCTGCGCGAGGAGGCCTAGGGCGCCAGCGGCGGGCTGCTCGCCCCGGCACCCGGGCCGTCCCGATCATGGCGGCGCCTGCCTGACACGCCCCGCGCGGCCTCGCGACGTGCCCAAGGTAACCAACCTGCTGCGTTTGGCCCCGCGGGGAAACCTGCGGGGCGCTTCTTGCTATGATGGCCCCAAGCGCGCCCGCCCGGGCGCGAGATGCCGTTGGGAAGGGGAGCGCCATGACCAAGCGCACGAAGATCATCTGCACCATGGGCCCGGCCGTGGACGACGAGGAGACGCTTTCCGCCCTCATCCGCGCCGGCATGGACGTGGCGCGGCTCAACTTCTCGCACGGCTCCCACGCCGAGCACGCGGAGCGCATCGAGCGCATCCGCCGCGTCCGCCAGGCGCTCGGCGCGCCGACGGCCGTCATGCTCGACACCAAGGGCCCCGAGATCCGCACGGGCCGGCTCGCCGGCGGCGCGCCGGTGCGCCTGGCCGCGGGAGACCCGCTCATCCTCACCGCCGACGAGGTGGAGGGCAACTCCTTTCGCGTGAGCCAGTCGGCGCCCGAGCTGCCGGGCTGCGTGGCGCCGGGCGACCTCGTCCTGCTCGACGACGGCCTCATCGGCCTTCGGGTCGAGTCGGTGGAGGGCCCCGACGTCTTCTGCACCGTGGAGAACGCGGGCGTCCTCGGCGAGCGCAAGTCGGTCAACGTGCCCGGCGTGTCCGTGCCGCTGCCTGCCGTGACCGACAAGGACCGCGCTGATCTGCTCTTCGGCATCGATCAGGGGGTGGACTACGTGGCCGCCTCCTTCATCCGCGACGGCGCCGGCGTGCGCGAGATTCGCGACTTCTTGGCCGCCAACGGGGGCGGCGACATCCGCGTCATCGCCAAGGTGGAGAACGCGGATGCCGTGCGCAACATCGACTCCATCATCCAGGAGGCCGACGGCGTGATGGTGGCTCGGGGAGACCTGGGCGTGGAGGTGCCCGAGCACAAGGTGCCGCACATCCAGAAGAAGATCATCCGCGCGTGCAACCGCGAGTCCAAGCCGGTCATCACGGCCACCCAGATGCTCGACTCGATGATCCGCAACCCGCGCCCCACCCGCGCGGAGGTGGCCGACGTGGCCAACGCCATCTACGACGGCACCGACTGCGTGATGCTCTCGGGCGAGACGGCCATGGGGAAGTATCCGATCGAGGCCGTGCGCACCATGGTCGAGATAGCCGAGGAGACCGAGCCGCGTCTGTTCGACGAGCGCTTTCCCGACCGCGAGCGCACCCATGCCCGCGTGTCGATGGCCGTGGGCCTGGCCGCCGTGCAGACGGCTGAGACGCTCGGCGCCGCCTGCATCGTGGCGCCCACCATGTCCGGGCGCACGGCGCGCCTCATCTCCAACCTGCGCCCGCGCATGCCCATCTACGCGGTGACGCCGTCTCCGCGCGTCATGCGGCAGATGCAGCTCTCCTGGGGCGTGACGCCCCTGCATGACGACGTGCACGGCGACATGCGCCAGGTCATCGACCAGGCGCGCGTGGCCATCATGGAGCGCGGCTTCGTGGCCCCGGGCGACCTGGCGGTGTTCACCGCGGGCGATCCTGATACGAGCCCCGAGGAGCTCCTCGGCAGCGCCTATCACGGCACCACCCCCACCAACGTGATGTACGTCGTCCAGATCCGCTAGGCGTGCTTCCTGAGAAAAACCGTCCCGGCTGCCTGGCCTGTGCTAATATAGACGGCTGGAATCTACCCCTTCGGAAGGATCGTATATGTCAGGGCATTCAAAATGGGCAACCACCAAGCACCGCAAGGCCGCGCAGGACGCTAAGCGCTCGGCCCTCTTCTCCAAGCTGTCGCGCAACATCACCGTGGCGGCGAAGGAGGGCGGCGACCCCAACCCCGACAACAACGCCTCGCTGGCCGCCGCCATCGAGAAGGCCAAGGGCTACTCTCTGCCCAAGGACAAGATCAAGACGGCCATCGACAAGGCTTTCGGAAGCGGCAAGGACGCCGCCAACTACGAGACGGTCGTCTATGAGGGCTACGGCCCGGCTGGCGTCGCGGTGTACTGCGAGGCGCTGACCGACAACCGCAACCGCACCGCCGCCGACGTGCGCAGCGCCTTCTCCCACGCGGGCGGCAGCCTGGGCACCTCCGGCTCCGTGGCGTTCCAGTTCGAGCGCAAGGGCCAGATCGTCGTCCCCAAGCAGGTGGAGACCGGCGACAAGAAGAACCCCATCGGCCCCAACGGCGCCGCGGCCGACGAGGAGGAGTTCATGCTCGCCGTGGCCGAGGCCGGCGGCGATGACTACGAGGACGCCGAGGACGAGTGGATCGTCTACACCGTCCCCACCGACCTCATGGCCGTCAAGAAGGCCCTCGAGGAGCAGGGCATCGAGACCAAGGGCGCCGAGATGACCATGGAGCCCACCACTCCCACCGCCGTCTCCGTGTCCGACGCCAAGAAGGTCATGCGCCTTATCGACAAGCTCGAGGAGCTCGAGGACCTGCAGAGCGTCTACCACACCATGGACATCACCGACGAGATCGCCGCGGCGCTCGACGAGTAGCCCGCCTGGTATTCGCGGGACGTATCGGCGCCCGGGGCCTGTGCCCCGGGCGCCGTGCTTTTCCGGCGCGCCGCCTGGCTGCCTGGCGAGGCCGGGCGTACAATGGGGAAACCGGAGAAGACGAGGGCGGCGCAGGCCGCCCGGGAGGGAGGGATCCATGGAGGGGAAGCTCGCGGTCATCTACTTCAGCCCCACGCACACGAGCCGCACCACGGCGCTCGCCGTGGCCGAGGGCATGGCCGAGCTGGGCGCCGAGGCGCTCGACATCGACCTGACCAAGCCGGAGGCCCGCGCGGACTTCAGCCTGGAGCTGGCGGAGGGGGACGTGGCCGTGATCGGCTATCCCGTCTACGCTGGCCGCGTGCCCCGCGTGCTGGCCGAGCTGCTGGCGAACGTCAAGGGCGGTGGCGCGGCCGCCGTGCCGGTGGCCGTCTACGGCAACCGTGACTTCGACGACGCGCTCGTGGAGATGGCCGACCTCCTGGATGATGCGGGCTTCGCGGTGGTCGCGGCGGGCGCCTTCGTCGGCGAGCACTCGTTCTCGCGCCTCGTGGGCACCGACCGCCCCGATGCGGCCGATGTGGAGGCCGCCGTGGCCTTCGGCGCGGCAGTGGCGGCCAAGCTGGGCGCTGGCGAGCGGTCGGCGCCCGAGCTGCGCGGCAACCGCCCCTACACCGAGTACCGGGCCGACCTGCCCTTCACGCCCGCTACCACCGACGCTTGCACCGACTGCGGCGTCTGCGCGCACGTGTGCCCCATGGCTGCCATCGACCCGGTGGACGTACGACGCGTGGACGAGCGCTGCATCAGCTGCTGCGCCTGCGTGAAGGCGTGCCCGGAAGCCGCCAAGACCTATGCGGACACCCCCATCGACGGCATGGCCCACCTGCTCCAGGAGAACTGCGCCGTGCGTCGGGAGCCCGAGACGTTCCTGTGATTTCCCGGGGAATCCCCCTTGCATCAAACAAACATATGTTCTATCATAGGGCCCGCTTATTCGGAAGAGGAAGGCGGGCCCTCGTGTCACGGACCCAGCGCATCATACTCGGCATCGACCCTGGCCTGGCCCACACGGGCTGGGGGGTGGTGTCCCAGGACGGCCCTCGGCTGGCCTGCGTGGCCTACGGCTGCGTGACCACGTCTGCGGCCGATGCGCTGAGCCGGCGGCTGCTGAAGGTGCACGACCAGATCGGCGCCGTGGTGCGCCGGTTCCGCCCCACCTGCGTCGGCATCGAGACGGTGTGGTTCGGCACCAACGTCACCGCCGCCTTCGGCACGGGCCAGGCCCGCGGGGCGGCGCTCGTGGCCTGCGCGGAGGGCGGGCTTGAGGTGGGGGAGTTCTCGCCCAGCCAGATCAAGCTCGCCATTGTGGGCACCGGCGCGGCCGAGAAGGAGCAGGTTCAGTACATGGTAGGCCAGCTGCTGCGGCTGCCCGAGCCGCCCTCGCCCGATCACGCGGCCGACGCCTTGGCGGCGGCCATCTGCTACAGCACTCACGAGGGCTTCGCCCGTGCCGCCGCGCGCTACGACCAGGCGGTCGCGGCAGCCGTCGCGGCCGACGATGCCGGCAGGCGGCAGGCGGCCGCCCTGCGGGAAAGGGAGGAGGCACGGTCATGATCGCGTTTCTCAGGGGAGCGCTGGCGGCGAAGTCCGCCCAGGGCGTGGTGGTGGACGTCGGGGGCGTCGGCTACGGCGTCGCCTTGTCCCAGGCGAGCCTCTCCAGGTTGCCGGGCCTCGGCGAGGAGGTGAGCATCCTCACCTACCTCCAGGTGTCCGAGAGCGGCATCGCCCTCTACGGCTTTCTCTCCGAGGAGGAGAAGGCCCTGTTCGAGCGCCTCATCGCGGTGTCGGGCGTGGGGCCTAAGGTGGCGCTCGCGGCGCTCTCCACGTTCTCGGCGGGCGCGCTTGCCGATGCCATAGCCTCGCAGGACGTGGCCCTCGTGCAGAAGATCCCCGGCGTGGGGAAGAAGACGGCCCAGCGCATCATCCTCGAGCTTAAGGGCTCGCTCGACCAGGGGATCGAAGGACTCTTCGGCCGCTCGGAGGATCCGGCTGCGATCATCGACGAGCGCCTCAAGGGCGCTACCGAGGCGCTGCTCTCCATGGGCTTCACCTCCGCCGAGGCCGAGCTGGCCCTCAAGGGCGCCCCCGAGGGCGCCACCGAGGCCGCCCTGCTACAATATGCCCTCAAGCGTCTGGGAAGCTGATAGGTTGCCATGGGATCTGACATCGAGATAGAGGGCCTTGTGTTCGAGGCGGGTGACGACGACCGGGACGCCCTGGCGGGGCGCCTGGCCGCGCGCGAGCGCGCCGTCAGCGCCGATTTGATCGAGGACGATCTTGCCCTCGATCGCTCGCTGCGCCCCAAGCGCCTGGGCGACTACCTCGGCCAGGCCAAGGTGAAGGAGTCCCTCGCCATCCTCATCGAGGCGGCCCGCGGCCGCGGGGACGTGGTGGATCACATCCTGTTCTCGGGCCCGCCGGGCCTGGGCAAGACCACGCTCGCGCAGGTGGTGGCCAACGAGGTGGGGGCCTCCATCCGCACCACGAGCGGCCCGGCCATCGAGCGCACGGGCGACCTGGCCGCCATCCTCACCAACCTGGAGGAAGGCGACGTCCTGTTCATCGACGAGATCCACCGTCTCAACCGCATGGTGGAGGAGGTGCTCTACCCGGCGCTCGAGGACTTCGCGCTCGACATCGTGGTAGGCAAGGGACCGGCCGCGCGCTCCATCCGACTCGACATCCCCCGCTTCACGCTCATCGGGGCCACCACGCGCACGGGGCTGCTCACCGGGCCTTTGCGCGACCGCTTCGGCATCGCCTTCCGGCTGGCCTACTACACGCCCGAGGAGCTGGCCTCTATCGTGCGCCGCTCGGCCTCCATCCTAGGGGTGGACATAGAGGAGGAGGGCGCGCTCGAGATAGCCCGCCGCAGCCGCGGCACGCCGCGCTTGGCCAACCGCCTGCTCAAGCGCGTGCGCGACTGGGCGCAGGTGCGCGGGGACGGCGCCATCACCGAGGACGTGGCCGCTCAGGCGCTGTCGTTCTTCGAGGTGGACGACTTGGGTCTCGACGCGGTGGACAATCGCATCCTCGAGCTGCTCTGCGTGCAGTTCTCGGGCCGCCCCGTGGGCCTCACCACGCTTTCGTCGGCCCTGTCGGAGGATCCGGACTCGGTGGAGGACGTCTACGAGCCCTACCTCATGCAGCAGGGGCTCATGGTGCGCACCCCCAAGGGGCGTCAGGCTACGGCGCGCGCTTGGGAGCATCTGGGCCTCATTGCCCCCGAGGGGGTGGCCTAGCCGTGTTCGAGCAGGATTACCTCATGCGGCTGCTGGCCGAGTTCGCCGCGGCCATCCGGCGCTCCATGGAGCGGGCAACCGGGCTGCGCGACCCGCGCGGGGCGGCAGCCATGCTCGAGGCCGCGGTAGGCGAGGCGGTGGAGATGGACGGAGAGGTGCTGCTCGCGCTGGCGCCGGAGTCCATCGCGTCGGTGCTTACGGTGACGGGGGTCGACCCGCACGTGACCGAGTACCTCGCGCGCAGCCTCATGCTCGCGTCGCGCTACCGGGCCGAGGCGGGGGAGGCGGACCTCGCGGCCCTGCGGGAGGCGCAGGCGCGGGCCATCGCCGATGCCTGGGGCCACGACCTCGGCGTCGACCCGGCCGCGCCCTCCTCCATGGAGGCCTTCCTCGCCCGAACCACCGCCTTCTGCTAGCATCCTCGCCTGCGGCCGAGGCGGCGCTGCTGGGGCCTGTCGCGTGCCCACCGACAGCACGTTCGGCACGGGATCATCTCTTTGTTTTCCTAAGTATTCACTGCGATGATCTTTGAAGTTAGCTTTAAGTAAAAGGCCAGTTCAGCAGAGGAAAATCAGCTTCTTTGCCCCCGTTTTCCCGAGAGGGGCACGCCCTTTTCTTACAGTTTGGAAAAAAAGCGTTCGCTGAGCGGAATCCTCACCGCGAACCGCATTGAAAAGGCGTATAGTAAAGCCCGTGCTTTCAAAATGAAAGCGGGCAGGTCATCATTTTGAGGGTCTGTATGGCTACTCCCCAATGCAAGAGGGGAGAGAAAAGAGGATTAACATGGCGGAAGGTACTGTTAAGTGGTTTAACCCGGAGAAGGGCTACGGCTTCATCTCTCAGAGCGACGGCGAGGATCTCTTCGTCCACTTCTCCGAGATCAAGATGGACGGCTTCAAGACGCTCGACGAGGGCGCTGCCGTCTCCTTTGACGTGACCACTGGTCAGAACGGCAAGCTGCAGGCCAGCAACGTCGTGCGTCTGTAAAAAGTCGCGTCGTTTTACCCAAACGCTCAAGGGGCTCCCGCACGGGAGCCCCTTTTGTTCTGCCGGGAAGGCGAGCTAGCGGATGAGCATGGCGTCGCCGAAGGAGAGGAGGCGATAGCGCTCCTCCACGGCATGGGCGTAGGCGGCGAGGATGCGCTCGCGGGACGAGAAAGCCGATACGAGCATCATGAGGGTGGATTTGGGCACGTGGAAGTTGGTGACGAGGCCGTCCACCACGTGGAACTCATAGCCAGGCAGGATGTAGAGCGAGGTGGCCTCGCGCTCACGCGGCCGCAGGGCGCCGGCCTCGGCGTTCCAGGCGCTCTCGAGGGAGCGCACCGACGTGGTGCCCACGGCGAACACGCGGCCCCCGCGCTCGTGGCAGCGCTCCACCGCCTCCACCGTGGCCGGCGGCACCGTGTAGAACTCGGTGTGGATGGCGTGGTCGGCCGGGTCGTCCTCGTCCACCACGCGGAAGGTGTCAAGCCCCACCTCCAGCTCGACGGTGGCCCACTCGACGCCCTGGGCCTTGAGGGCCTCGATCAGCCCCGGGGTGAAGTGGAGCCCTGCCGTGGGGGCGGCCGCCGAGCTCTCGCGACGGGAGTAGACGGTCTGGTAGAGCTCCTCGTCGCCGGCGTAGTCGCGGATGTAGGGCGGCAGGGGCGTGTGGCCCACGGCGTGGAGCGCCTCGTCGAGGGAGGCGAGCGGGGTGGAGAGCCGCGCGACGCGCTCGCCCTTCTGGCCCCCCGGGGCCCAGTCGATGATCTCGGCCGAGAGCGCCACCTGCCCTCCGGCGTCGGTGAAGTCAACCACCGCGCCGCTGCCCGGCTTCAGGCGCTTGCCCGGGCGCACGAGCACCTCCCAGAAGGCCACGCGGTTGGTGCGCGGCTCGGGGCCTCCCGTCTCGCGGAGCAGGAACACCTCGGCCGCCCCGCCCGTGCCGCGCTTGGCTCCCAGCAGGCGCGCAGGCATGACGCGGGTCTCGTTGGCCACCAGCACATCGCCCGGGCGCAGGTAGTCGGCGATGTCGCAGAAGACGCGGTCCTCAAGGGCGCCGGTGGCGCGATCCATCACGAGCAGGCGGCACCGGTCGCGCACGGCGGCGGGCTCCTGGGCGATGAGCTCCTCGGGCAGGTCGTAGTCGAAGTCGGCGGTTCTCATGGGGTTCCTTCCTCGGTTAGCGGAACGGGGCGGCGCCGGGATGCGGCGCGCGGGGTCAGCGGGCGTCGGGCTTGGCGGGATCGTCACCGGATGCCGCGCCGCCCTGGGCGCGCAGGGCCTTGAGTGCCGCGCGCTGACGGGCCCGCTTGGCGGCGTAGGCCTCCTTCTCGGCGCGACGCGCGGCCCGCTGCTCCTCGGCGGCCGCATGCTCGGCGGCATGGGCGTCGCGCTCGGCTGCTCGCTTTGCGGCGCGGGCGGCCTTGCGCAGGGCTCGCTCGGCGGCGGCCTCCTCGTCGGAGAAGCGGCAGCCGCAGTAGTTCTGGCGGTAGAGGCCCTCTTCGCGCGAGCGGCGCGTGGCCTCGTCGTAGTAGGGGCGCCAGTCATCGAAGCGCGCGGCGATGCCGGCGCGGGCGCAGGCGCGCGCAAGCTCCTCGTGGATGACGGCGGTGTACTGGTAGGGGCTCACCGAGAGCGTCGTCCCCAGCGCGTCGAAGCCGTGGGCTGCCGCATAGGCCGCCGCCTCCTCGAAGCGCAGGCGGTAGCAGGCCCGGCAGCGCGCCTGGCGCGCCCGCTCGGCCGCATCGGCGCCGGCGTCACGCGCGTCCGTCTCGGAGGCGCCTCCCGCCTCGCCGGCACCGTCCGCGCTGGCGGCGCCCGGCTTCCCGTCGGCATCGATCGTCGCGCGTCGTGCGGTTTCGGGGCCCTCGTTTCCCGGACGTGCCGGCTGCGCCTCGTGGACGATGACGCCGAAGCGCTCCCGCGCCGCGTCCCCCACGCGCCCGACCGCGTCCTCCCAGGACGCCGGGTCGTAGGGGGCCTCGACTACCGCGAGCCCTTGGCGCGCGGCCCAGCCGGCCAGGGCGTCACGACGCCGGGCGTACTCGTCAGCTGGGTGGATGTTGGAGTTGGCGTAGAAGACGACGGGCTCGACGCCCTCCTCGCGCAGGATGCGCACCGGCTCGAGCGAGCAGGGGCCGCAGCAGGCGTGGAGTAGCGTTTTCGTCGGTTTTGCGGATGCGTTCGTCATGGGCGCTATACTACCATGACGCTCGCGAGCCCGCCCGCGCGCCCACCGCGCGAGGCATCCGCCCGCCGCGCGACCTCACGTCACGCCTTCGCGTGCCGCGCCGACTGACCGACCGCTACCTCCCCAGGAGGAACCATGCCCGAGACCCCCCGTGCCTACCGCGCCATCTGCTTCGATTTGGACGGCACGCTCCTTCCCATGGACATCGACGAGTTCATGAACGCCTACTTCAGCCGCCTCACCCGCTTCGTCGTGGAGCGCGGCCTCGACGGCGAGACCTTCGCCGTCGGCCTGAAGGCGGGTACTCGCGCCATGGCCGTCCACGACGACGACCGCACCAACGCCCAGGCCTTCTGGGATGAGTTCCTCACCCACGTCGATCCCGACGCCGCCGACTGGGAAGAGCTGCTCTCCGCGTTCTACGAAGGCGACTTCGCGCACATCGGCGATGGCTTCGCGGGCAATCCCGCAGCCGGGCGCGTGCTGGCGACGCTGCGCGAGAAGGGCTATCCGCTCGTGCTCACCACCATGCCCATGTTCCCGCGTCGCGCGGTGGAGCACCGCCTGGAGTGGGCCGGCGCCGACCCGTCTGCCTTCGAGCGCATCACGAGCTACGAGAACTCGAAGTCGGTCAAGCCGCGCCAGACCTACTATGCCGAGAACCTGGCCGCGATGGGCGTGGCCGGCGCCGACGTGCTCATGGTGGGCAACAACACCGTGGAGGACCTCGCCTTCCTCGACCTGGGCGTGGACGCCTACCTGGTGACCGACTGCCTGCTCGACCCGGTGGGCTATGACCTGGACACCGTGCGCCACGGCAGCCTGGCCGAGTTCGAGCAGTGGGCGGCTGCGCTGCCGCCCTGCGCGAGGCCGGCCGGCCCCATCGAGCGCGGCCCGATCGCCCACGAGGCGATGGAGGAGGCCTTCGCCGCCAACGCGGTGGGCGAGATCGACCGCGCGGCCGCGACGGCCAAGGCGGCGGCCGTGGCCGAGGACGCCACGTCCCACGGTGGCCTCGACGTGCAGGGGGCGTGATCGCCATGGCCCTCTTCGACTGCTCCTGCGACGCCACGAGCGGGCATGCCCGCGCCCTCACCTACGAGACGGCCCACGGCTCCTTTCGCACCCCCCTGTTCATGCCCGTGGGCACGTCGGCCACGGTCAAGGGCGTCATGCCCTCCCAGCTGCGCGACCTGGGCGCCCAGGTGGTGCTCGCCAACACCTACCACCTCTCCCAGCGCCCCGGCGCCGAGCTCGTGGCGGCGGCTGGCGGCATCCACTCCTTCATGGCCTACGACGGCCCCATGCTCACCGACTCGGGCGGCTTCCAGATCTTCTCGCTGGCCGACACGCGCAAGCTCGACGACGACGGCGTGAGCTTCCGCTCCATCTACGACGGGGCGAAGGTGCGTTGGACGCCGGAGGGCAACATGCGTATCCAGGAGCTCATCGGCGCGGACATCGCCATGCAGCTCGACCAGTGCCCGCCCTACCCGGCTACACGTGAGTTCGTGGCCCGCGCCGTGGATCTCTCGAGCGCCTGGGCGGCCCGCTGCCTGGCGGCCCACCAGCGGCCCGACCAGACGCTCTTCGGCATCGTCCAGGGCGGCATGCACCTCGACCTGCGGCTCGAGTCGGTGCGCCGCCTGCGCGCCATCGAGGAGGAGTCCCTTGCCGCGGGCGGGCGCCGCTTCGGGGGCTTTGGCATCGGCGGCTACTCGGTGGGCGAGGAGCACGACGTGATGTTCGAGACGCTAGGCGAGGTGGCCCGGGCGCTGCCGGAGGACCGGCCGCGCTACCTCATGGGCGTGGGCAACCCCACCACCCTCGTGCGCGCCGTGCGCGAGGGCGTCGACCTGTTCGACTGCGTGCTGCCTACCCGCACGGCCCGCATGGGCACGGCGTTCTCCAGCACGGGGCGCATGAACCTGCGCAACGCCAAGTACAAGGCCGACTTCGGCCCGCTCGACCCTGCGTGCACCTGCCCCACCTGCCAGACCCACTCGCGCGCCTACCTGCGCCACCTCGTCAAGCAGGACGAGATGCTCGGCGCCATCCTGCTGTCGGTGCACAACCTGCACTTCCTCATCGACCTCATGGCCCGCGCGCGTGAGGCCGTGCTGGCCGGCGCCTACGAGGAGTTCTACGCCGCGTGGATGGCCGGTCCCGGCGTGAAGGACTACTAGGACGCCGCCCGCGTGCCGAAACGGTGCACTTTTCACGACTTTGCGACAGCTCGGCCGGGCCAGAAGAGGTCGTCCGCGCGTTCGTATCGGAAATTCGGTTGTTCGCCCATCCGGGCTGTCGCGAGCCCCCTTCCGGGAGCGCTCAGTTGCCCCGAAGCGTCGCAAAGTCGTCGAAAATGAGCAGCTTTGCCCGCTGCGTTGGCGCGTGAGGGCGGTTTTTTCCGCATGAGTGGATAAACTGCCCGTACCGGGGTGCAATGCTGCGGTTTTGTGGCAAAATAAACAAGTTAAACCGCAGGCGCGATTCGCGCCTGTTTTCATGGGCGCCCCCGGCCGCCGCGTCGGGTGCGCGCGAAGCGATATGCAAGGAAGGTCTGCCCCATGGCGCTCGAACGCACTGTCAAGAAGAAGCCGGGTCATAACGCCAACCGCCGCAACCTCTGGCTGCTCATCCTCACCACCCTGCTCGTGGTGGTCTCGGCGGTTCTGTTCACCCCGCCCAACGAGAAGATCAACCAGGGCCTCGACATCCGCGGCGGCCTGTCGGTGGTGCTCACCGCCAAGACCGACGACGGCAGCGCCATCACGCCGGAGGACATGGAGGCCAGCCGCTCCATCATCGAGAGCCGCGTGAACGCGCTCGGCGCGTCCGAGGCCACGGTGCAGCTCCAGGGCACCGACCAGATCCTCGTGCAGATCCCCGGCCTGTCGGACACCGAGGAGGCGCTCGCCACCATCGGCAAGACCGGCTCGCTCGAGTTCGCCCCGCTCGACAGCTTCACCGACGAGAGCGTGAAGTCGGCCATCGAGAGCGGCAACTTCGGCCAGGAAGGCACCATCACCGACAGCTTCGGCAACTCCTTCCCCTCGGGCAAGCCCGAGGTGCTCGAGGTGGAGCCGGGCACCTACACGCCCATCGTCACCGGCGATGAGATCACGCGCGTCCAGGTGGGCCGCGCGAGCGAGACGTCGTCGGACTACGCCGTGAACATCACCCTCGACTCCAAGGGCGCGACGGCCTTCGCCGAGTGCACCAAGGAGCTCGCCCCCACCAAGGGCCGCATCGTCATCATCCTCGATAACGAGGTGCAGTCGGCCCCGGCCGTCCAGAGCGAGATTCCCGACGGCAACGTGCAGATCACCGGCAACTACACCCTCGACGAGGCCAAGGCGCTCCAGACGGTGCTCGAGTCCGGCTCGCTGCCCGTGAGCTTCGAGTACGCCCAGTCCCAGGTGGTGGGCCCCACCCTCGGCCAGGAGGCCCTCGCCTCCGGCGTCGTCGTGGCCCTCATCGGCCTGGCCATCGTCATGCTCTACCTGCTGTTCTTCTACCACGGCCTGGGCCTCATCACGGCGGCGGCCATGGTGGTGTTTGCCGTGCTCTACCTGGGCATCCTGGCGGCGCTTTCGGCCTTCGGGCTGTTCAGCCTGTCGCTGGCGGGCATCGCCGGCATCGTGCTGACCATCGGTATGGCAGCCGACTCGTCCATCCTCACCCTCGAGCGCTTCCGCGAGGAGATACGCATGGGCCGCTCCGTGCGCGCCGCGTCCCTCACCGGCGTGAAGCACGCCATCTTCACCTCCATTGACGCCGACCTGGTGACCATGGTGTCGGCGCTGTCGCTGTTCTTCCTGGCGAGCGCGTCGGTCAAGGGCTTCGGCCTGACGCTCGCCCTCGGCATCATCTGCGACATCGTGATGATGGTGCTGTTCAAGGCGCCTCTCATCCGCCTGCTGGCCCCCGGCGCCATTGCCAAGAACCCCGGCTTCTGGGGCGTGCGCGACTCCGAGGAGGCGGCGCGCCGCTACGGGGCGCTCGCCGCAGCCGAGGGCGTGGATGTGGCCGCGGCCGAGACGGCCGACCAGATGGACGAGGCCGAGGCCACCGCGGTGGCCGCCCGTCGCGGCGGTGAGGCCGCCGAGGTGGCCGCCGTGGCCGTGGACAAGGTCAAGGGCCGCTTCATCAAGCACGACATCAACTTCCTCGGCTACCGCAAGGTGCTGCTCACCGCGGCCGCCGTGGCCATGGCGCTGTGTCTGGCGGTGGTGGGCCTGCGCGGCCTGAACTTCGGCATCGAGTTCGTGGGCGGCACCTCCATCGCCTTCCACGGCACCGGGGACGTGACCACCGAGCAGATGCGCACGGCCTTCGACGACGCCGGCGAGCCGGACGCTGTCATCCAGACCACCCAGTCCAGCGGCGAGAGCGGTTTTCTCGTGCGCACCACCACCACCTCGGCCGAGGACGCCACCGCCCACGCCAACGCCGTGGCCGACGCGCTCGGGCTGTCCACCAGCTCCTTCGAGGTGACCACCATCGGCCCTGACTGGGGCGCCAGCGTCATCCAGTCCTCGCTCATCGCGTTCCTCGTGTCCATCGTGCTCATCATCATCTACATCGGCTTCCGCTTCGAGTACAAGATGGGCGTCATGGCCGTGGTGGCGCTGTTCCACGACCTCATCCTGGTGGTGGGCATCTACGCGCTCGTGGGCCGCGAGATCAACCCCAACACCATTGCCGCGCTGCTCACCATCCTGGGCTACTCGCTCTACGACACGGTGGTGGTGTTCCATCGCATCAACGACAACATGAAGGGCGAGAACATTCGCTGCACCTTCATGACCATGGCCAACCACTCCATCAACCAGGTGTTCCTGCGCACCATCAACACGACGCTCACCTCGCTCATCCCCGTGCTCGCCATGCTCCTGTTCGGCGGCGAGACGCTCAAGGACTTCGCCTTCGCCATGGTGATCGGCCTCATCGCCGGCTCCTACTCGTCCATCGCCATCGCCACGCCGCTCTACTGCCTGTGGAAGACGCGCGAGCCGCGCTACGCCAAGCTGCAGAAGAAGTACGGTACCGAGGTCGGCCGCTTCGAGTTCGACCACGCCGGCTCGCCCGCCATCGCCCAGGTGCCGCTGGCGCGCATCGAGGCTGACCAGGCCAAGGCGGCGGCTGCCGAGCGCGCTGAGCGCAAGGCCGCGAAGGCCGCCGCGCAAGCCGCCGAGGAGGGGGCGGCCCGCGCGGCCAAGCCCGCCTCGCCTAAGGGCGGCGCGTCCAAGCAGTCCAAGCGCACGGGATCCAAGAACCCGCGCAAGAACCACGGGAGGTAGCCAGATGGCCACGGTACGCGAGGGGAGCGCCCCCAACTTCTGCCCGCCGGTCGAGGAGGGCGTCACCATCCAGCTCGAGGATGAGAAGGGCGACGCCGTCACCCTCGAGTTCCTCGGGCTCCTGATCGACGGGGAGCGGAGCTACGGATTCTTCTTCCCCGTGGAGGAGGACGCCCCGGCGCTCTCGTCGGGCGAGGTGGTTCTGCTGGAGGTCGTGGAGCTGGACGAGGAGGGCCAGCCCGCCGCCTTCGAGCTCGTGGAGGACGAGGCCATCGCCGCCGACCTCTACGCTGCCTTCCAGGAGGCGACGCGGGATCTCTACGCCTTCGCCTAGGGGCGAGAAAGGCCACTTCTGCGCCGAGGGCGCCCCTGATGCGGGCGCCCTCGGCGTTTTTTTTGGGATGCGGGCGGGCGAGGTACGCTAGCGTGGCACGGCGCAGCGCGGCGCAGGCGACGCGGCGAAACTGGCCAGAAATGACGACCTGACGACAAAAACGACGCTCCAGGAGCCTCCCTGAGCGGCCGTGCTGCCTCTGCGGAAGAGCCGACCTGGGGAAATGCCGACGCCGGCTCCCGTGCGAGGGGCACACCTGTCGTCAGGTCGTCATTTTTGGCCAGTTTGCGCGCGATCCCCGTGCGGCTAGAGGGCGATGGGGGCCCAGGTGCCGTCGATGTCGCAGAGCCAGGCCTCGGCGCCGGTCATCGAGAAGAGGGTGAGGCGTGCGTCATCGGGCCCGTCGTAGCTCTCGCCGAGGGACTCGAGGTGGCGCCAGGCCTCCTCGCGCACGGCGGCGCTCGCGCGGTCGTCCAGGTCGGCGCGGCCGCGCAGGATGATCCAGCCGCACCCCGGCTTCCAGGCGGTCAGCTCGAACTTGGGGTTGGCCTCAAGCTCACGGTAGACGTCCTTGGTGGTGGCGGTGGCGAACCAGATGCGCTCGCCCTCCTCGGCGGCGAAGCTGAAGGGCCGCACGTGGGGCTGGTCGCCCTCGCAGGTGGCCAGGTACCAGGCCGGCACGCTGGTGAGGTAGTTGACGATGGCGGTGGTTCCGGTGGTCATGGGTCTCCTTTCTGCTCGGCTGCGGGCTGGCGGCGGGGAGGGGGTGCTTCGCAAGCTGCGCAGCGCCTCGCATCCTCCTCCCCGCCGCCAGCCCGCAGCCTTTTGGTGGGCCGACGCGGTGCCGGCCACCGTTTCGGTACGGTTAGAAGAGCGCGTTCGCGGCCAGGACGGCGGCGAGCATGAGGGCGAGCGCGGCGACAGCCCCTGCGTCACGGGGCGCGAGCGCGAGGGGGTGCAGGCGCGTGCGGCCGACGCCGCCATGGTAGCAGCGGGCCTCCATGGCGGCCGAGAGCGTCTCGGCGTGGCGGAAGGCGCTCGCGAACAGCGGCACCATGAGCGCCGTGAGCGACGCCATCCCCCCGCGCAGCGGGTTGGCGGAGAAGCGGGCGCCGCGGCTCATCTGGGCGCGGCGCACGGTGCGCAGCTCGAAGGCGAACTGGGGGAGGAACCTGAGCGCGATGCCCATCATCATTCCCAGCTCGTGCGCCGGCACCCCCACGCGGGCAAGCGGCGTGAGCAGCCGCTCGAAGGCCTCAGTGATGTCGAGGGTGGTCGTGGTGAGCGTGAGCAGGCTCACGCCCAGCAGCAGGAGCACCAGGCGCACGGCGATGAAGGCCGCCTGGCGCAGGCCGGCCTCGCTCACGATAAGCGGCCCCCATTGGAGGTAGACCTGCCCGCCCTGCACGAACAGCACGTTCAGGAGTGCCGTCACCACCACGATGAACAGCAAAGGGGCGATGGAGCGTGCCGCCTGGCCGAGCGGGATGCCGGCAGCCAGGTAGAAGCCGACGACGAACGCGGCGCACACCGCCAGCCCCGGCCAGCTCGTCGCGGCGAAGACGATGGCCATGAGCGCGAGCGACCCGACCAGCTTCACGCGCGGATCCAGCTGGTGCACCGCGCTCTCGCCGGGCCAGTAGCGGCCGAAGAGCGCGTTATCGCCCATGGGGGGCCTCGCCGCGCTCGGGAAGCGGAGCGTCCTGATCACGGGCGTCTTTCGCGCAGACGAGCAGGGATGCCAGGTCGTCGGCGAGGGACGCCTCGTCGTAGAGGGCGCGGGGCAGCGGCCAGCCGTCCGCGCGCAGGCGCAGGGCGAGCGCCTGCGCCTCGGGAACGCCCAGGCCCACGTCGTGCAGCCGCTCCTCGTCGACGAACACCTCCTCGGGCGTGCCGCAGGTGAGCACCGCGCCCTCGTTCAGCACGAGCACGCGGTCGGCCATGCGCGCCAGGTCGTCCATGGAATGCGACACGATCACGCAGGTGAGGCCGTCGTCGTGCAGGCGGCGGATAAGCGCGAGGAACTCCTCGCGCCCGCGCGGGTCGAGGCCTGCCACCGGCTCGTCTAGGACGAGCACCTCCGGCGCCATGGCGAGCACGCCGGCGAAGGCGACGCGGCGCTGCTGGCCGCCGGAGAGCTCGAAGGGGCTCTTGGCGCCCACGGCGTCGGCGTCCACGCCCACCGCGCCAAGCGCCTTGCGTACCCGGGCGTCCACCTCATCAGGCGAAAGGCCGAGGTTGCGCGGGCCGAAGGCCACGTCGTCGTAGACGGTGGCGGCGAACAGCTGGTGCTCGGGATACTGGAACACGAGGCCCACGGCCGTGCGCGCGCGGGCGGCGACGGCCTTGTCGGCCAAGTCCTCGCCGCGGAAGAGCACGCGCCCGCGCGTAGGGCGCGCGAGCCCGTTCATGTGCTGGATGAGCGTGCTCTTGCCGCTGCCGGTATGGCCGGCAATGCCGAGGAGCTCGCCGGAGCGCACCTCGAGGCTCACGTCGCGCAGCGCCCATACCGCCTGCGGGTCGACTCCCCAGGCAGCGCGCTCGGCCGGGGGCCTGCGCCTGCGCCGCCGCTCCTTGCGCTCCGGGTCGCCGTAGGAGTAGGAGACGTCCTCGAAGGAGAGCAGGGGGGAGACGGGGGAGGGCTGCTCGCTCGCCTCCCGCCCCTCGTGCGCAGACGCGCTCGCGGGCCCCGCCGTGGGGAACTGCCCGCCGCCGGGAGACGCCGCGCAGGCCGCCGGCCGGTTCGCCCTCGCCTCCCTCAGCTCGCGCGCGAGCTCCTCTCCCGTCACGCAGGGCCGCACGGCCACGCCGCGCTCGCGAAGGGCGAGGGCAAGGGAGGCGGCGAAGGGGACGGCCAGGTTGAGCGCGCGCAGCCGCTCGGCGTGGACGAGCACCTCCTCAGGCGTGCCGTCGAGGGCCACCCGCCCGGCGTCGAGTGCCACCACGCGCTCAGCGAGGGCCGCCTCCTCCATGTAGTGGGTGATCATCAGGATGGTGAGCCCCGCCGCGTGGAGCTCGCGGCACACGCGCAGGAGACCGGCGCGCCCGCGCGGGTCGAGCATGGCGCTCGCCTCGTCCAAGATGAGCAGGGCCGGGTCCATGGCGAGCACGCCGGCGATGGCCACGCGCTGCTTCTGCCCGCCGGAGAGCGTCGCGGTCTCGTGGCGCTGGAAGCCCTGGAGCCCCACCTCTCCGAGCGCGTCGGCCACCCGTCGCGCCAGCTCGGGCGCGGGCACGCCGAGGTTCTCGGGCCCGAAGGCCACGTCGTTCTCCACGAGCGAGGCCACCAGCTGGTCATCAGGGCTCTGGAACACGAGGCCGGCGTTGGAGCGGATGAAGTACACCGCGTCGGCGTCGCGCGTGTCGCGGCCGAAGGTGAGCACGCGCCCGCCGTCGGGCACGAGCAGGGCGTTTACGCACTTGGCCAGGGTGGACTTGCCCGACCCGTTGCCGCCGAGCAGGCAGCAGAACTGCCCCTGCGGCACGGTCAGGTCGAGCTCCTCGAACACGAAGGAGGAGCCGTCGTAGGTGAACGACGCCCCCTCGAACACGACGAAGTCCCCGTTGGCTGCGCCTGCCGGCGCCTCGTCCGGCACCACGGCTCGCTCGCTTCCCACGTCTTGCATCTAGCGGCCCTTCACTTGGTCTTTCCTCGGGGTGATGAGGTTGGAGACGGACTTGTACACCACGAGCGTCAGCACGGCGTTGATGACGGCCTTCGCCAGGTTGAACGGGATGAGCACCGGCACGATGAGCGCCACCACGGCATCGAGGGGCACGCCGAGCCAGCTGGGGGTGAGCAGCAGGTTGCCCACGATGGCCATGACGATGGCGGCCACGACGCTCAGCGTCAGGCCCGCCACTGCGGCGCGGAAGGTGCGCCGCCGCGCGTAGACGAAGGCGGCGGGCCCCACGAAGCCGATGACCACGAGGATGTTCATGAGCGCGCCGGTGAAGTCGGCCATGAGGATGCCGTGGATGATGGCACCGACGACGCCCACGGCCAGGCCGCCTGCCGGCCCGAAGGCGAAGCCGCACACGAGCGCGGGCATGGCCGACGCGTCGTACTTGAGCCAGGTGACGCCCGGCAGCAGGGGGAACTCGACGAAGGACAGCAGCACGCCGATGGCGCACAGGAGCGCCATGGTCACCAGCTGGCGGGTGGACCAGGCGTTGGTGTTGGCCAGCGCGGCCTGGGCCGTGGGCTGCTTGGGCGCCTTGGGCGCGCGGGCGGGGGACTTCTCTTCCATGGGAGCCTCTCTTTCGCGGGACGATCCGGTAGTCGGGTCCGCTCCCCTCGTCCCGTGCGGAAAGAGACAGGCCCGCGTGAATTCCCATTCACCCAGGCCTGTGACAATGCGGTGGGGACGCGTCCGCGCCTCGCGTCGCGGCGCCCGCATGGCGCGCGACGGCGGCGAGAGCCGTCCGTGTCGCGTAGTCTGCCTCTTCCATCCGGACTGTGACCGTTGGTCCCGGAGTCTCACCGGGTCAGCCGGGCCGATGCGCCCCGAAGGGCCGCCGTCCCGGGTCGCGGACTCGCGGTGCGCGCGGGGCTGGAGCCGTCGCGTCGCCTTCCGCTTACCGCCAGTGGGGAGTTCCACCCCGCCCTGAAACAGAATTCAACGCTGATATGGTAACGTGCCCGTGTCGTTCGCGCAAGGCGGACGGCGACAAGAGTAACCTGAGGGCAACGTCCTGCGTTCCCGAGCCAAGACCAGAGGCTGCCATGATAGAGACACTCCAAGCCATCGACGCCTTCGTGTGGGGGCCGCCCATGATCGTGCTGCTGCTGGGCACCCACCTGTTCCTCACCGCCCGCACCGGCTTCATCCAGCGAAAGCTCCCCCAGGCCATCCGCCTGTCCTTCCGCAAGGATCCGGAGGGGCGCGGCGACATATCCAACTTCGGGGCCCTGGCCACGGCGCTCGCAGCCACCATCGGCACCGGGTCCATCGTGGGCGTGGCCACGGCCGTCCTGGCGGGCGGGCCCGGCGCGGTGTTCTGGATGTGGGTCACCGGCATCTTCGGCATGGCCACCAAGTACGTCGAGGTGTTCGCATCCATCCGCTACCGCGTGCGCGATCATAACGGCAACATGCTCGGCGGCGCCATGTACGTGTGGGAGCGCGCCTTCAAGCGCGCCGACGGCACGGTGCCCTGGTGGGCGAAGCTTGGCGCCGGCGCCTTCGCGGCCTTCGCCGTGGTGGCCACCATCGGCACCGGGTCGGCCGTGCAGGCCTCGGCCATGACGGGCGTCATCACCTCGTCGCTGCCGGTGCCCGCGTGGGCCGTGGGCCTGGTGATCGTGGTGCTCGTGGCGGCGGTCATCTTCGGCGGCGTGCGCTCCATAGCGAGCGTGTGCGAGACGCTCGTGCCCGTGATGGCCGTGGCCTACGCGGGCGGGTGCCTCATCATCCTGGCGCTCAACTGGGCGGTGCTCGGCGATGCCCTCGCGCTCATCTTCGCGTGCGCCTTCACGGCCAAGGCGGCATTCGGCGGCGCGGTGGGGTCGGGCATCGTCATGGCGCTGCAGTTCGGCTGCGCGCGCGGCCTGTTCTCCAACGAGTCCGGCCTGGGATCGGCCCCCATCGTGGCCGCGGCGGCGCGCACGCGCAACCCCGCCGAGCAGGCGCTCGTGGCCATGACCGGCACGTTCTGGTCGACCGTGGTCATCTGCGCGCTCACCGGCGTGGTGCTCGTGTCCACCATGCTCACCTACCCGGAGATCCAGGAGGAGATCCTCGCCAGCCCGTCAGTCTACACCGGCGCGGCGCTGGCCTCGGCCGCCTTCGCCAAGATCCCCTATGTGGGCACGCCGGTGCTCGTCATCGGCATGGTGGCGTTCTCGTACTCCACCATCCTCGGGTGGTCCTACTATGGCAACCGCTGCGTCACCTACCTGCTCGGGCGGCGCGCCATCCTGCCCTACCAGGTGGCCTACGTGGCGGTGGCCTTCCTCGGCGCCGTGGGCGTGGGGGACGTGGTGTGGACGGTGTCGGACATCGGCAACGCCCTCATGGCGCTGCCCAACATCGTGGCCATCCTGCTGCTCTCCGGGCTCATCGCGCGCGAGACGCGCCATTACATCTACGACGACCACCTCGACGAGGTGTGCGAGCGCCCCATTCCCGTGCTCGAGGGCAAGTAGCGCCCCTCTCGCACCCGGCTGCCGCCCTCGCCCTCGGTGCCGTCTTGCGGGGTTGCCGCGCCCCAACTGGGGCAACGCCGTGCCGCTCGCTGATATTTTCGCGCTTGCCGTCCCGGCATCGCTTTCTCGCTGCCTATAATCGGGTCACTTTCGCAGAGTAAAGTGGTGCTGGCGAAAAGGCTTCGGCGGGGGCTCTCGCTCCGGCCGGCTGCCGGGCTGACAGGGGAGGGCCGCGCCGGCCCTCGTCCCGCCGAAACCCTTTCGACAGCGTCCCTTTCCGCGAAGGCAATCCGCACCGCGAGAAAGAGAGACGACGATGGACGTGATAATCGACGCCATCAGCAGCATCGACGCCTTCGTGTGGGGGCCGCCGATGATCATCATGCTGCTGGGCTCCCACCTGTTCCTGACGTTCCGCACGCGCTTCATCCAGCGCAAGATCCCCACCGCCATCAAGCTTTCGGTGACCAAGGATCCCGACGCTCCCGGCGACATCAGCCAGTTCGGCGCGCTTACCACGGCGCTGTCGGCCACCATCGGCACCGGCAACATCGTGGGCGTGGGCACGGCCATCCTGGCCGGCGGCCCGGGCGCGGTGCTGTGGATGTGGCTGACCGGCGTGTTCGGCATCGCCACCAAGTACGCCGAGACCTACGCCGCCGTCAAGTACCGCGTGGAGGACCACAACGGCAACATGCTCGGCGGCGCGATGTATGCCTGGCGCCGCGCCTTCAAGGACAAGGAGGGCAAGGCTCCCTGGTGGGCCATGCTCGGCGCCGGCGCGTTCGCCCTGTTCGCGGCCATCGCCTCCTTCGGCATCGGCTCGGCCGTGCAGTCCTCGGCCATGACGGACATCATCACCGCCAACATGCCGGGCGTGCCTTCCTGGGGCATCGGCCTGGCCATCGTCATCATGGTGTCGCTCGTTATCTTCGGCGGCATCAAGTTCATCTCCAAGGTGTGCGAGAAGCTCGTGCCGTTCATGGCCCTCGCCTACGCCTGGGGCTGTGTTGTGATCATCGGCATGAACTGGGAGTTCGTGTGGCCCGCCATCTGCCTGATCTTCGAGTGCGCCTTCACCCCCAAGGCGGCCTTCGGCGGCGCGGTGGGCTCCGGCCTCATGCTGGCGCTGCAGTTCGGCTGCGCCCGCGGCCTGTTCTCCAACGAGTCCGGCCTGGGCTCGGCGCCCATCGTGGCGTCCGCCGCCTCTACGCGTAACCCGGCCCGCCAGGCGCTCGTGTCCATGACCGGCACGTTCTGGGATACCGTGGTCATCTGCGCGCTCACCGGCATCGTGCTCGTGTCCACCATGCTCGCCAACCCGGGGATCATGGAGCAGGGCGTCATCACCGCCGGCGCCGACCTGACGAGCGCCGCCTTCGCGTCCATTCCCTACATCGGCACGCCCATCCTCGTGTTCGGCATGATCCTGTTCGCCTACACCACCATCCTCGGGTGGTCCTACTACGGCAACCGCTGCATCACCTACCTGTTCGGCAAGCACGCCATCCGCCCGTACCAGGTGATCTACGTGATCGTGGCATTCCTGGGTGCCATCGGTGTCGGGGACGTGGTGTGGACGGTGTCCGACATCACCAACGCCCTCATGGCCGTGCCCAATATCATCGTGGTGCTGCTGCTGTCGGGCATGATCGCCCGCGAGACGAAGCACTACGTGTGGGAAGACAACCTCGACGAGGTGGACGAGACGCCCATCCCGCAGCTTGAGGGCAAGTAGCAGCTGGCGACGTGACGCACGAGCGGCCCCGGGAGACCGGGGCCGCTTTTTTTGCGCGTGGGGGGGACGCGGAAGGAGCGCGCGGGGGGGCGGAAGGAGTGCGCGAGTGGGGCGCGGTAAATTGGCCAAAAATGACGACCTGACGACGAAATTTCGGCCTGCTGAGCCGGTGCTTGCGTGGAGGGCTTGCAAAACCCCAGGTCGCGTAGAGCAGACGGCGCGGATGCTCCCGGGGAGCGTCCGTTTTTAGCTGGCGAATGTCGTCAGGTCGTCATTTTTGGCCAGTTTTGGAGCCGAGAACTGCACGCAGGTCGCAACAGCAGCCCCCAGAGGCGCGTTTCGGGCGCCTGGGGTGAGGGTCTTGGACCGTGGAGGGCGGGTGGTGTGGGCCCCGCCGGCGGCGCCGGGACGCGGATCGCTCGGCTGCGGCGCGGGCGGTCGGCATCGGGGGGGCGGGGCGTCGGGGTGCGGGAGGGGCGGGCGCGAAGTCGGGCGCGGGTTCCGGCTGCGGCTTGCGGTGCGGGGGTGCGAGTCTCGGCCCTGGGACACGGTGCGAGCGCAAAGGCGGCGGTTTCTGACGAGAAGGCCCTGGCCCGCCGTCGGCGTGTTTGGGGCGGAGAGCGCGTTTCCCCTGGTCGCGTCATGGCTGAGGCATCGGATTGCGTCCTCCTGCGTGGTTTTTGGGCGGGGTTCATGCAAAACGGCTCCCTCGCTGAAGGGCTTGTTTTGCGTCCGGGTTGTCATTGGGAGCAGGCGGCGCGCAGCGCGATGCTAGAATGGCCGGGTGGTCAGCGGATGGTAAGTCCTGGGCGCCGGGCGGCACCTTGCTCTTCGGAGGGAGGTGATTCGCTTGGATGGTATCGTTTTCGCATTGCGGCTTGCGACTGCGGTCGTCGGGTTGCTGCGGGAGGCGGTGGCGTTCGCCAAGACGCTCGGGAGGCACCATAAGGAAGAGGACCGCTCGTTGATGCTAGCGGTCCTCGCATAAAACCGACGGTGCCGCCTGCATCTCACCTCAGGCGCGTCCGCTGGCCCTATCCTAGCACAGAGCCTTCTCGTTGAAAAGGAGCGTGGGGCCATGCCCGCGAACGTGATAGCCATCGTAGGCGGGGGAGCCGCCGGGCTGGCCGCCGCCATCGCCGCGGCCGAGGCGTGCGCCCGCGCGGGGCGTCCCGCGCGCGTGGCGGTGTACGAGGCCGACGAGCGCGTAGGCCGCTCCATCCTGGCCACGGGGAACGGCCGCTGCAACTTCTCCAACGCGCATCCCGATCCGGCGCTCTACCACAACGCCGCGCACGTGGCCGCCGCGCTGGCGGCCTTTGAGGAGCGCGCCTGCTCGGAGCGGGCGGCGGATGGCGCCTGCAACGGCGGGGCGCTCGGGGCCGCGTCGTGCGCGGCGGGGGCCGCCGGCG
>NZ_QWKK01000182.1 GCF_009911695.1 Enterorhabdus sp. P55
CGCACAGCGCCTGCGGGGGCCTGCCGCCCATGTCGCGCATCGTCGGCGTAAACAACCTATTGGCACACAACAGCTAGGCGTCCGCGCGCGTTCGCAGCGGGGGCGGCTCCTGTCAAAAATCGAGGTTATGCGCCGTTTTTCGGGGCCGTTTTGTCGCGGAGGGGAGTTAGCCGGGGCTTTTTGCAGGAGAAACGTCGGCTGTGTGGGTCTGGCGCAGGGAAAGCGGGGTGTGAGGCGACGCACAACCTCGATTTTTGGCGGAAATCGGCGCGCGGCGGCGCACGGGCGCGTGGCGTTCCGAGCGGCTCGCGGGCGCGTGTCGGCGCACGGGCGCGCGCCGTCTGGGGCGCGGGGTTCTACGAGGCCCCGGTGGCGGCCGCCCCGCCGTGCGGCGCCCGCGCCCGCTGGGCTTCCCGACGGCCCCATCGTCGCGAGGCCCTCTCCCCGCAGCGTCGGGTTGGCTTCCGGCGGAGGTCGCGCTTTCACCGTGTTGGGCAGCGAGGCGCGTGTCGGTGCCGCGCTTCTCGGGGCGCGCCCGCGCGCGAGCTTTCAAGGTAGGGGCCGCCTGCGCAGGGGGGGCTGCTTCCGTGGTGCAGTGGCACGATATGACTAATGCGGGCTCGGTGTGTGACGGGGGTTCACGTGCTGCCTGAGGCAGGCGGCGGTCATGCTCGGTTCGAGGCGAGGGCGAGGAGAGGCTCCATGAGGCTGCTGATGAGGCGCGTGCTCAGCTTGCTGTGCGTTGCGCTGCTCGCAGGGTCGCTGGCGCCGGCTGTCGCTCTGGCTGCGCCGGCTGGCGACGAGTGTGTGGGAGGGCCTGTGCCCGAGGCGGTCGCCGAGGTCGGTCGCGGCGGCGGGGATGCCCCCGAGGCTGATCGGCCGGCCCTGCGGCTGGACGACATCCGCACCGCCGACATCCGCACGTCAGCCGAGGTGCGCTCGGCGCTCTTCGCGCCCACTGCGCAGGGCGAGGCCGCGCTCGCGCCCGGGCGGCACGCGGCCTTCATCGATCGCATCGACGTGCCGGCCTACGCGTGCGACTTCTACGACCTGCTGGCAGAGGCGAGCGACGGCGACGGCGTGGACGACTATCTCATCGAGGATCGCTGGTTCGACGGGGCGTCCCTTCCCGAGGCGAACCCGGCCGCCGGCCCGGCGGGGTCCGTCGAGGGCTACGCCGCGCTGCACGCGGGCACCCTTCCCGGTGCCGGAAAGCTGGGCGATGACGAACGGGCCGCGGCCTCGGACGGGGCCATAGCCGCGCTCTACGCCGTGATCGCCGCCTTCGATCGCGATCACCCGGAGGTGTTCTGGCTGGCCCCGCGCGTTTCCCTGGCATCGGCGTGTGATGGCGATGACCTGCTGCTCTTCTTCCTGCCATGTGGATCGCCGCCCTCCGCCTCCCGCGGTGCGGGCTGCGCGGCCCCGCATCCGGCCGCCGCCGGTTTCCCGGGCTGCGCGCCTCTCTCCGCGTCCGGTTGCCGCCCTGCCTCTCCGCTTTGCCATCCCGCCCGGGCCGACGCCTCTCGCGTCCCAAAATGGCCAAAACCGACGGCCTGACGACAGAAAGCGGGCTCCGCGTATCCGCTGTGGCTCGGTTTCGTCCTAGCTGCCCAGCGCGACCTGCGGTTTTGCCGAACGGCAGGCGGCTTTCTGGCCCAGGGGCCTCGCCGGGCGTCGTCAAGCCGTCGATTTTGGCCATTTTGCGCCCGCGTTCTGCACAGACTGTCGCCGGGGGAGGGCACGCCATCCCCGCCTCGACGTTTCCGCGGTCCTGTGCCTCGCTTTCGCCCGCCAGCGCTTTGCCCTGACCCTATGACACGCTGTCATATACTTACTCCGCGCTTTGTGGCATACTGCGGGGGAGGAAGCGACGGGGGCCGAAGGGGGAGGAATGCTCGGCGAGCTGGCGGTGCTCTACCTGTTTCTGGGCGGCGCGGGCGCCGGGTGCGTGGCGGCGTGCTCGCTGGTCGACCTGCTGTGGCTGCGCGAGCCCTTCGGGGCGACGACGGCTTACGGGCCCGACCCGGCGGTGGAACCGGCGCGGCGCGCGGTGGCGCTGGGGTTTGCCCTGGGGCTTGGCGTGCTCGTGGCCGGCGTGGCGTGCCTCGCCTTCGACCTGGGGCGGATCGACCGCGTGCTGGCGCTGTTCCTGATGCCGCAGCCGACGGTGATGAGCGTCGGGGCCTTCGCCCTGGCGGCGCTCGTCGCGGTGGCGGCGCCCTTGGCGGCGGTGCGGCTGCTGTACCTGCCGGCCCTTGGCCGGCCAGCGGTCACCGCGCTGGAGGCGCTAGCCGTGGTGTTGGGCCTGGTGGTCATGGTCTACACGGGGCTCCTGCTGCAGTCGCTGCAGGGCGCGGGGCTGTGGCGGTCGGTCTGGCTGCCGGTGCTGTTCGCGCTGTCGTCGGCGTCGTGCGGCGTCGCGCTGACGCTGGCCTGCTGCCCGTGGGTCGGCGACGACGCGGCCCTGCGTCGGCTGACGCGCGCGCTCATGCGGGTGGACGGCGTGCTCATCGCAGCCGAGGTCGTGGCGGCGGCGCTGTTCGCGGGCCTCGCGGCCGCGAGCGCGCACCCTGGCGCGGCCCTGGCGGCCGATGCGTTGCTGACAGGTCCGCAGGCTGCGGCCTGGTGGCTCGGCTTCGGGCTGTGCGGGCTGGGGCTGCCCCTGGCCGTCGAGGCGACGTGCCTGCTGGGGCGCGGGCGCTCGGCGCCGCGCGGCATCGTGCTGGCG
>NZ_QWKK01000183.1 GCF_009911695.1 Enterorhabdus sp. P55
CGGCGACAGCCTCCGGGGCCAGCCGCGCGGCGCCGCGCCGGCGGGCTCGTCGTCAGAGCCGTCCCCCCACGCGCCCGCCGGCTGCCCCGACGGCCTCGACAGGGCGGCTGCCTACCTGCGCCGCCATCTGGGGGACGCCGTGCGGCTGGAGGACCTGGCCGCCCGCGCCGGGATGTCGCGCTACCAGCTCGTGCGCGCGTGGCGCCGCCGCTTCGGGCTGACCCCCATGCAGGCCCTCGCCTCGCAGCGCGTCGAGCACGCCCGCGCGCTGCTCGCCGCCGGCGCCACGCCAGCCGAGGCCGCCCAGGCCTGCGGCTTCAGCGACCAGGCGCACCTCACCCGCGCCTTCCGCGACCGCCTGGGCCTCACGCCGGCCGCCTACCGCCGCGCCGTCCGGGAGGAGGGGGCGGCGGGTTCCTCGGCGCCCGAGGAGCCGGCGGGGAACGAGGCTGCAACGGGCGCGTCCCTCGGCAGCGAACCGGCATGCCGCCCGCCGCACGCGCCGCGGGAGGACGCCCGATGAAGGCGCACCTGCTGGCGCTCGCCACCATCCTCGTCTGGGGGACCACCTTCGTCTCGACCAAGGTGCTCCTGGCCGACCTGGCGCCCCAGTGGATCCTGCTCATCCGCTTCGCCCTGGGCCTGGCCGCCCTCTGCGCGCTGCGTCCGCGCATGCTGTCCGTGGCCAGCCGCCGGGACGAGGGGCTGTTCGCCCTAGCCGGCCTCACGGGCGTGGCCGCCTACTACCTGCTGGAGAACATGGCGCTCACCTTCGCCAGCGCCACCGCCGTGGGCGTCATCGTGACCACATCTCCGCTGATCACCGCGCTCATCGCAGCCGCTCGCGGACAGCGCGAGACGCTCTCGCCGCGCTTCCTGGCAGGGTTCGCCCTGGCCATGGCGGGCGTCCTGCTCGTGAGCCTGGCGGGTTCGGCGAGCGAGGGCGCGGTGGCCGGGGCCGAGGCCGGTGCGGGGGCGGCAGACGCCAGGCCCGTCACCTCCTTCGCCGATGCGCCCGGCGCGCTCTGGACGCGCAGCACCACGGCACCGGGCGCCGCGGCGGCAGCGCTCGACGCAGGGGCGCTCGTCGGCTGCGCGCTGGCGCTGGCGGCGGCCGCGGTGTGGGCGGCGTACTCCCTGCTCGTGGCGCGCCTGGCCGCCGGCGGCTACGAGACCATCGCCGCCACCAAGCGCACCTTCGCCTGGGGCCTGCTGCTCATGACGCCGGCGGTGCT
This sequence comes from Enterorhabdus sp. P55, assembly GCF_009911695.1. Taxonomy (GTDB): domain Bacteria; phylum Actinomycetota; class Coriobacteriia; order Coriobacteriales; family Eggerthellaceae; genus Enterorhabdus. Next base: position 1,236 of record NZ_QWKK01000183.1, read on the forward strand.
CCTAGGCGGCAACGCGCCCCAGCCCGCGTCGCTCGTGGAGCCCGTGAACGCGGCGAACCTGCTCTTCCTGGGTCTCATCGCCTCCGCTGCCTGCTTCGTCACCTGGGGATACGCCGTCAAGCACCTGGGCGCGGTGGTCACGAGCACCTATATCTACCTGGTGCCGGCCGTTACCGCCGCCTGCGCCGCCGCCGTTCTCGGCGAGCCCCTCTCGCCGGCCGTGCTGGCCGGAATGGCGCTCACCGTCGCCGGGCTGCTGCTCTCCCGCGACCGCCGAAGCCGACCGCCGCACGGAAAATACCGAGAAAGTGGCCAAAAATGACGACCTGACGACAGAATCGGCTTCTAATAAGGTCCCTTCCTCATAGTTGCGGGCTCCTGCTGCCGAGAGAGCCTTTCGTGACCAGGGCTTTCTTCAAGCGCTTCGCTCCCCTCGTTCCCACCGTCGTCGTCAGGTCGTCATTTTTGGCCACTTTGGCTCCCGGTTTCGCACGCCTGCGACGCGAGGCCGTCGCGGCGGCCCTTCGGCCGACCGCCACGCCCCGCGGATGAGCAGCCCGCGCAACCGGCAGATCGGCGACGACTCCGCGGGATGCGTCGGCGCTCGGCCCGTGGGCAGGGGCGGCGCGGCCGCAAGGCACGCGCAGGCGACGGCGAGCGCGGCATCAGCCTGCAGCGCGGCCGAGCACCGAGGTCGCAGAGGGGAAGACGCCGAACGCGGGGCCGGCCAGAGATGACGCGCCCGTGATCATCAGGTCGAGCGCGTTGATGCGCACGAGGCGCCGCTCGGGCACCCGCTGCGGCACGAGACGCCGAGAGAGCCGGAGCGGGGAAGGCCTGCGCAGACGAGCGCGGCCAGAAGCGCGATGAGGCCGGCGAGCATCTGGCGCCCTGCCGCGACCTCGGGGTTGTCGCCCGCGTTCCCGGGATCCCGCCGCATCCGACGCACGTCCTTCGAAGCACGCGACTACGGCGCGGGATTCTCGTTCCTCGCGCGCCTATCCGAGCCGACGGACACGCCGCGACTCCACGTGAAGGCTGGCGACGCCCACCTTCGCTGGCCGCGGGGCCCTTCAGCCCTCCCCGCCCTCGCAGAGGCGCTCAGCAGGGAAACCCCGAAGAGGAGGAAAGCGGCCTGCTTGACGCCCGCGGCGCCGAGCACGCGCCCCTACACCGGCACAGCTTTTCCGAGGCCTTCTACTTGAAAGCCGAGGCGCTCGTCCGCGCCCGCGCTTGAAGCGGCCGACCGCGAGGGCGCGTTGTTTCACGTGAAACATCCGTTACCGCGAAAGACGGCGCGCCAGGACGGCCGGCGCCGCGGATGCCATGCGCCGGCCGGCCATCGTGCGCGTCACGCGCCAAAACACGCAGCCAGCGGGGGCTGCGCCCTCCTGAACCGCGCCCGGGCGCCGCGCCCGCTACGGCCTTCGCCGCTCGCCGCGCCCGCCGTTCGGGCCCCGCGTCCACCGCC
>NZ_QWKK01000184.1 GCF_009911695.1 Enterorhabdus sp. P55
ATCCCCGCCGGGGACGTGGCCGCGCCCGACACGCCGGCGCCCGCGGCCGACGGCACGCTCGCGCCCGAGCTGGCCGACGCCGCGCGCGAGCCCCTCGCCCTCGATGACGCCGCGCGTGCCTCGCTCGACGTGCGCATGGGCCGCTGGATCATCGCGGCCTGCTCCGAGAAGAAGCTGGCCTTCGCGCTGGCGTTTCCCTTCGTGCGCCGGCCGCTGTCGACGGACGCGGTGAACGCCACGGCCCTGCAGAACGCCGGCATCGGCGCGGTGGTGTTCATCCCCGGCGCCGACCTGCCGGTGATGACCCTCAACCAGGCCAAGATGCTGCTCCAGATAGCGGCGGCCTACGGCCAGCCGCTGGGCGTCGAGCGCGTGAAGGAGCTGGCCGCCGTGGTGGGCGGCGCGTTTCTCTTCCGCAACGTCGCGCGCCAGTTCGCAGGCCTCATCCCGGGGCTTGGCTGGGCGGTGAAGGCAGCTGTGGGCTTCGCCGGAACCCAGGCCATGGGCCGTGCCGCCATCGAGTACTTCGAGGCCGGCGGCGACATCGTGGGCATGGCCAACGTGGTGCAGAAGGCCCGAGACGAGGCCATGGGCGCGGCGGCCAAGGCGGCTTCCACGCCGGCGGGCGCGAAGGTGATCGACTCGGCCAAGCGCGGGGCCGTGCGCCTCGTGCGCGCCGCGCGCGGAAGGGGCTAGGCATGGGCGTGCCCACGACCGATTTGTGGCCGCGGCTCGCGCCGCTGCTCTCCCGCGTCGAGCGCCCCGCGCGCTACCTCGATCATGAGTGGGGCGCCGTGCGCAAGGAGGGGGCGGCGCTGTCCTTCTGCATGGTCTACCCCGACACCTACGAGCTGGGCCAGGCCAACCAGGCCGTGCGCATCCTCGTGAACGCGGTGAACGCGGCTGACGGGCTTGCCGCCGAGCGCGCCTTCCTGCCCGCCGCCGACCTCATCGACCTCATGCGCGCCGAGGGGCTGCCGCTGTTCTCCCTCGAGGGCTGTGCGCCCGTGGCCGAGTTCGACGTGGTGGGCATCACGCTGCCCCACGAGCTGGCGGCCACTAACGTGCTCGAGGTGCTCGACCTGGCCGGCATCCCGCTGCGCGCGGCCGACCGCGCCGAGGACGATCCGATCGTGCTCGGCGGCGGGCCGTGTGCCTTCAACCCCGAGCCCTACGCGCCGTTCTTCGACGCCATCACCATCGGTGAGGGCGAGGAGGCCACGCCCGAGGCGCTTGCGCGCATCCGCGAGCTGCGCGCCGCCGGCTCCTCGCGCGCCGACATCCTGCGCGCCCTGGCCGCCATCCCCGGCACCTACGTGCCCTCGCTCTACCGCTGGCGCTCCGAGGCCGAGGCGCAGGAGGCCGGCAGCTGGGCCGAGCCGCTTGAGCCCGAGGCGCCCGCGGTGGTGGAGAAGCGCGTGTTCGAGGGCTTCGCGGAAAGCGATGCCTGGGAGCCCACGGTGGTGCCCTACACCGAGGTGGTGCATGACCGGCTGAACGTGGAGGTGCTGCGCGGCTGCGCCCGCGGCTGCCGCTTCTGTCAGGCCGGCATGATGTACCGGCCTGTGCGCGAGCGCTCGGCCGACAACATCGTGGCCGCCGTGGAGCGCGGCCTGGCCGAGACGGGCTACGACGAGGTGAGCCTGACCTCGCTTTCCTCGACCGACCACTCGCAGATCGCCGAGATCCTGCGGCGGGTGAACGCCGCCTGCGACGGACGCGGCATCCGCGTCTCGGTGCCCTCCCAGCGCCTGGACTCCTTCGGCGTGGAGATGGCGGGACTCGTGGCCGGCCAGAAGAAGGGCGGGCTCACCTTCGCGCCCGAGGCCGGCACCCAGCGGCTGCGCGACGTCATCAACAAGAACGTGACCGAGGATGACCTGTTCGGCGCCATCGACGCGGCCTTCGCCGCCGGCTGGCGCCGCTGCAAGCTCTACTTCATGATCGGCCTGCCTACCGAGACCGATGACGACATCAAGGGCATCGCGAGCCTCGCGCAGCGCGCCTACGACCGCGCGAAGGCCGCCGTGCCGCCCGAGCAGCGCGGCAGCGTGCGCATGAGCGTGTCGGTGGCGGTGTTCGTGCCCAAGGCCCAGACGCCGTTCCAGTGGGACGGGCAGATCAGCCCCGATGAGGTGCTGCGCCGCGTGGGACTGCTCAAGCGCTCGGTGAAGTACAAGGCCGTGGACGTGCACTACCACGACCCCAAGACGAGCTTCGTGGAGGCGGTCATGAGCCGCGGCGGCCGCGAGGCGGCGGACTGGGTGGAGGCGGCCTGGCGCCGCGGCGCCCGCTTCGACGCCTGGACGGAGCACTTCGACGAGGCCGCCTGGCGGGCGGCGGCCGATGAGGTGGGGATCGTGCCCGAAGACGTGGCCCAGGCCCAGCGTGAGCCCGGCTACGTCATGCCGTGGGCGCACATCTCGGCCGGCGTGTCGTCGCGCTTCCTGGCACGCGAGCGGAGGCGCGCGGAGGCGGGCGAGACGACGCCCGACTGCACTTTCGGGCCCTGCACGGGCTGCGGCGCGTGCCCGACGTTGGGGGTGGACAACGAGCTGGCCGCGCCCCGGGTGGCGCAGACGGCGGCCGAGCGTGCGGGGGACGGGGCGAGCGTGGAGGCGCCGGCCGCGGGCGCCGCGGGCGCCG
>NZ_QWKK01000185.1 GCF_009911695.1 Enterorhabdus sp. P55
ACCCGCCCCCGCCCACGGCGTGCGCCCCCGCCCCCTACGCTTGCCCACAGCCCGGCGCCCCCCGCTCGTTTCCCGCGCCTCCGGCGGGGCCCGCGGGGCGGGGCGGCTCCCCGCCGCTCCTCGCGCGGCCGCCGGGGGAGTGTTTCACGTGAAACATCCTCTTCGCGGTGGCCTGCGTGCGGGAAACCAGTAAACTGCTGCACAGCGACGGAGCGCGTGTTGCCTGCGGGCCGCGCGCGATTGCCCTCTGTGGGCGAGTGGGCGCGGCCGCGTAGCGGATCCGCGTCGAGAAAGGAGGCCGCCATGGCCGATCGTGAGATCGAAAACGACTCCCAGGAAGTCCCCGAGATTCCCGAGATTCTCGAGAAGGTGCTGCTGTTCTCCCTCGATGAGGCGAAGGAGAAGATGTCCCAAGGCGCCGAGGTCATCCCGTTCACGGCCCTGGTGGTCAAGGACAACCTCTTCATCGAGTCGCATCCCGGCGAGACCGCCGAGGAGTGCTTCAACTTCGCCGAGCACACGGTGAAGGGCGCGCGTGGGGCCGATGCCTACGCGCTGTGCTACGACGGCTACATTGATACCGACGACGGGCAGAAGGACGCGCTCATCGCGGAGGGAGGCGTCCCGGGCGAGGACGAGGGCTTCGCCGTGGGCTTCCTCTACGCCATCGAGGGCGAGGAGCCGGTGTTTGAGGACGAGCCGGTGTTCATCGGCGCGGCTCCCAACTTCATGGGCTCCCTTAAGGATGCTTCCGAGTATGGCGACGATGAGATCGACGAGAAGTACCTGGAAGACGCCCCCGAGGACGAGCCGGAGCCCGAGGCGCTGTAGCCCCTGCTCGCCAGATACGCTCCCAGCACCCACGAAAACGTCGGCCCCGCGCCGGCGTTTTTTTGTGCCCAAGCGCAGGGAACGAATGTTTCACGTGAAACATCTCGGAAAGCACCGCAAGAACCCCGCCCGCCGCCCCGGGCGCTCGACTCGACGGGCGACGACGACGGAGGCGACGACGGAGGACGGCCGTCGCGACGGGTGATGGAGGCGCCAGCCGGGAGCAGAGCGCAGCAGCGCCGGCGAAGGGCGGAGACGCGGACGGACAGCCCGGCATCGCGAGCGGCGACGAAAGGGGCCGCCGCTGCGACGATGCGCCGGCTCGCCACGACGAGGCAGCGACGGGAAAGGCACTCGATCCGATAGGGCGGCGATGGGACGTGTCGCCGCGGCGGTGGAGCGCCGACGGGGCGACGACGGAGTGTGCCGCCGTGCCGACGGGATGACGACAAAGTGTGTCGCCGTGACGACGGGGCGGACCCCCGACCCGACGGGGCGGCGTCAGCGGGGGACGCCTGCCGTGACAGGGCGGGGCTCGCGGTGCGGTGGGCCGTGCGGTCGGGCCGACGGGGTGGCGACGGGGGCGGAGCTGGGGGAGGAGTGGCGGCGCGAGGGGGCGACCGGGCGTAGCGGGGCGGGGCAGGGCAGCGGTTTCGCGCGGATGAGGACGAGGACGCCTCGCCGTTCTGGCGTCGGCGGGGGCGGTTAGGGTGGCAGGAGCCTCAGCGGATGGCGGCGGATCGACGGATGACGAAGGCAAATGACGGAGAGCCGGATCCTGACCGCCCCGCCAGAGGCGCAGCCCCCGCAGGGAGGCGGAGTCGGGCCTCGTGTCAGATGCTCCGTCTCCCGTCTGCTCGGGGGCTCCACGCAGACGCGCCCGCGGGCGCACGACGAGGCGCCGGCCCCGCGCGCGGCGCGGAAAGAGGCACGACATGGGCATCAACAACGTAATCATCAGCGGCAACCTGACGCGTGACGCAGAGCTGCGCGTCACCCAGAGCGACTGGAAGGTGCTCGGCTTCGGCGTGGCGGTCAACGACTACCGCCTGAGCCGCGAGACCGGCGACTGGGAGGAGTACCCCAACTTCGTCGACTGCACCCTGTTCGGAAACCGCGCGGCTGCGCTTCACCGGCACCTTCGCAAGGGCACGAAGGTATGTCTGAGGGGCCGTCTCCGCTGGAGCTCATGGGAGAAGGAAGGCGCGCGCCGCTCCAAGCTGGAAGTGGTAGTCGACGAGCTGGAGTTTCTCTCGCCCCGCCGCGACGACTTCGTTCCCGCCCCCGCATCCGCTTCTGTCCCCTCTGCTCCCGCCCCCGCATCCGACCCCGCCCCTGCTCCCAATTCGGCTCCTCCCGCCCCAGCTCCCGCCCCCGCTTCCGACGACGGCGCTCCTTGCGGCGAGCCTCCGTCGTCAGGCGTCTACGACGAGCGGATTCCCTTCTAGCATCCGCGTCCGGCGCTTCACAACGAGTCAGGCGCCTTTCCGCCCAGGCGGCGGGGAGGCGTCCGACCCGCGCTGAGGGCACGGGGTATCGGCGACCCAATGCGGCTGAAGCCCGCGCCCCGCCTCCGTCCGCGCCGAGCCCCCCGGAGCCTGGCGTAGCGCCGCCCCTCCGTCCGTTGCCAGCCTCGGCCTCCGCCTGTGCCCAGTCTGCCGGCCCCGCGCCCGCCGCCGGCACCTGGCGCAGTACTGTCGGGATCAGCTCCTGCCGCCAGCCCGGGCCGCCCCCCTCGCCGCAGGCCCCGCCAGCCTCGGCCCCGCCCCCCGTTCTCGCGCCCCAGCCCCGCCGCGCATCCAGC
>NZ_QWKK01000186.1 GCF_009911695.1 Enterorhabdus sp. P55
GCCAGATGCGGCCGACGCGCCGGATGCCGGCGACGCCGACGAAGCGGGCGCGGCCGACGCGCCGGGTGCCGCCGCCGCTGATGCGGCCGACGCCGCGGACGCCGACGCCGACGAGGCGCCCCTCACCGACGAGGAGCTGGCCGAGCTGGCCCTAGCCGCCGGCGATCCCGAGCCCGAGCCCCAGGAGAAGCAGAGCTTCTGGAAGCGGTGGTTCTAGCATGGCGGCGGAAGAAGGCCGGCCGGGCGTGCGGGTGCGCGCCTGGGAGCCGGCCGACCTCGAAGCTATGACCGCCATCTGGAACGAGGTCGTCCGCGACGGCCGCGCCTTCCCGCAGATCGAGCCGCTCTCCGGCCCGGACGAGGCCGCCGCCTTCTTCTCCGCCCAGACGCGCAGCGCCGTGGCGGTCGGCGACGACGGCGCGGTGGCAGGCCTTTCCATCCTGCACCCCAACAACGTGGGCCGCTGCGGGCACGTTGCCAACGCGAGCTACGCCGTGGCCTCCCATGCCCGCGGCCGGGGCGTCGGACGCGCCCTCGTGTCCGACTCGCTCGAGGCGCTGGCCCCCTGCGGCTTCCGCGGCCTGCAGTTCAATGCCGTGGTGGCCAGCAACGCAGGCGCCATCGCCCTCTACGAGTCCCTCGGCTTCACGCGCATCGGCACCGTTCCCGAGGGCTTTCGCAACCTCGACGGCGCCTACGAGGACATCCACGTCTACTACCACCCCGCCCCCTAGCCCCCCGCCATCCTCTCGGAGGGGCGAGAGGCCTTCCGTTGCGCCGCCGAGCAAAAAATGCAAAACTGAGCAAAAGAAGCAAAGGAACGCAAAAGAAGCAAAAGGGGGCACCATGGCGGCATGCGGGGCGATCGGCTCCTCGTGGCTGCTTGCGCTTTCGCAGGTCCCGTCGAGTTCGGCTCCCGCCGCCGGCGCGCTGGTATAATCAGGCGGTGCGCGCGGGTGGGCCTGAGGGGGCCGTCGCCGCGCGCCAGGTACGCGACGCGATCGACGACGGGAGCCCCATGCTCGAAAACCTCTCCGAACGCCTCCAGGGCATCTTCTCCGGCCTCAGGTCCAAGGGCCGCCTGACCGAGGACGACATCAACGACGCCATGCGCGAGATCCGCCTGGCGCTCTTGGAGGCCGACGTCAACTTCAAGGTGGTCAAGGCCTTCGTCAAGCGCACGAAGGAGCGCTGCCTCACCGCCGACGTGCTCGACTCGCTCACCCCGGCCCAGAACGTCGTCAAGATCGTGCTCGACGAGCTCACCGGGCTCCTCGGCCGTACCGACTCCAAGCTCGTGCTCGGCAGCCGCATCCCCAACGTCATCATGCTCGTGGGCCTGCAGGGCTCGGGCAAGACCACCGCGGCCGCCAAGCTCGCCTACCGCCTCAAGCAGGAGGGCCACTCCCCGCTGCTCGTGGCCGGCGACGTGTACCGCCCCGCCGCGGCCGACCAGCTCCAGACGCTCGGCGACGAGATAGGCGCGCGCGTCTACCGCGGCGACGGCCGCGACCCGGTGGCCATCGCGCGCGAGGGCGTCCAGGATGCCATCGACAGCCTGCGCGACGTGGTCATCATCGACACGGCGGGCCGCCTGCACGTCGACGACGACATGATGGCCGAGGCCCGCGCTATCCGCGACGCGGTCAAGCCCGACCAGATCCTCATGGTGGTGGACGCCATGACCGGCCAGGACGTGGTGAACGTGGTGGAGGCCTTCGCCGAGCAGGTGGACTTCGACGGCGTCATCATGTCGAAGATGGACGGCGACGCCCGCGGCGGCGGCGCGCTGTCCATCCGCGAGGTCACCGGCAAGCCCATCAAGTTCGTCTCGTCGGGCGAGAAGCCCGACTCGCTCGAGGAGTTCCACCCCGACCGCATGGCCAAGCGCATCCTCGGTATGGGCGATGTCGTGTCGCTCATCGAGAGCGCCGTGCGCGTCCAGCAGGAGGAGGCGGAGGCCGTCGAGGCCGAGCGCCTGGCCAAGGGCAGCCTCACGTTCGACGACTTCGTCACCATGAACCGCCAGATCCGCAAGATGGGCGGCATCTCCAAGCTCGTGAGCGCGCTGCCCGGCGGCGACAAGGCGCTCGGATCGGGCCAGGTGGACGAGGGGGCGCTCGACGCCATGGAGGTCATCATCAACTCCATGACCAAGGAGGAGCGCGCCCGCCCCGAGGTGCTCAACGGCAGCCGGCGCGCCCGCATCGCCGCCGGCGCCGGCGTCACCGTGACCGACGTCAACCAGCTCATCAAGAAGTTCAACGAAACGAAGAAGATGATGAAGAAGATGACGGCCAGCGTCGAGCAGCAGGCAGGGAAGAAGGGGAAGAAGGGCAAGGGGCGCCGCCGGCGCGGCCTGCCTGGCATGGGCGGCATGTCCCTGGCCGACCTCAAGAAGATCCAGGACATGATGGGGGAGTAGCATGGACCAGCTAGCGAGCAACCCGCCTGATCCCGCAGCTGGGGCGCCGGATCCCGCGCAGCCGGCTGCCCAGCCCGCGGCCCCGGCACCCGCCCGGCCTGCGGCTCCGGCGTCCGTTCCCGGTGTCGCTCAACCCGCGTATGCGGCGCCTGCGCCCCAGCCGGCCTCGCCCGCCTGGGGCGTGCCCGCCGCGGCC
>NZ_QWKK01000187.1 GCF_009911695.1 Enterorhabdus sp. P55
AAGCTCGACTCGCTCATCACCCTTCACCAGCGTGAGGGGTCGTCCACAGGCCTCTATTCGCCATGGCGTAGAGGGGGATGTTTCGCAGCCAGGTTTCGACCCTGAAGCCCGACAGGGAGAGCCGCAGGGACTCCATTCCCTCATAACGCTCGGAAAACGCGCGAAGGCTCTTCGACCTCAGGTTCTCCTCGGCCTTTACTTCGATGGGGAAGGTGCCGCGCTCGTCTTGAACCAGAAAATCCACCTCGCTTGCCCCGTTGGCTGAGGTCCAGTAGTACGGCCTGTCGCCCACTGCCGCCACCAGCTGCTGGCACACGTACTGCTCGGTGAGAGAGCCCTTGAACTCCGTGAAGATTCGGCTGCCCTCCACCACGGCTTTCTGGCCCAGACCCGACATGGCCCCCAAAAGCCCCGTATCCAAGACGAACAGCTTGAACGCGGCATCGTCGACATAGGCCGAGAGAGGCATTCCCGGCTTGGACGCGCGCTGCACCACGGTGACGAGCCCTGCCTGAGACAACCAGGTGATGGCGCTTCGGTAGTCCCTGGCCCTGGCCCCCTCCCTGATTTGGCCGAAGATGAACTTCTTGTTCTCCTTCCCCAAATGTCGGGGAATCGAGTCCCAGACGGCAAGGATGCGCTCGACCTCGCGCGCATCGATATGCTTGGACATGTCCAGGCGATACGCGAGCAGTATCTGCTCCTGCTCTCTGCGAGCCGCCGAATAGCCTTCCTCCATGAAAGCGAGGACGGCCGACGGCATGCCGCCCACGTAGTAGTAATCTCGTAACAGGGGGATTGCTCGAGCAGAGAAAGCAGACGCGACAGCCCCGTCTCCGGTTACGAGGAGCTCCCGCAGGTTCTCCTCGTGTCGCGCATCGAGAAACTCTTCGAACGTAAGAGGGTAGAGGTTTAGCATCGTCACGTTGCCAACGGGGAAGCCCGTGCCGCTGTGCAGGGTGAGGCCTAGCAGTGAGCCAGCTGCGGCCACGTGCAACTCTGGCAAGTTCTCGCGGAAGTACTTCAGAGACGTGAGCGCCTTTGGACACTCCTGCACCTCATCGAATATCAGCAGCGTGCGTGACGGAACCACACGCTCTCCCGTCTCGGCCTGAATCCCCAGCATCAGGCGCTGGATGTCGTAGCCGCCTTCAAAGAGGGCGACCATGGCTTCGTTGTTATCGAAGTTCACGTAGGCAACGTTGTCGAAGCACCTGCGCCCGAACTCCTTAAGCAGCCATGTCTTGCCGACCTGCCGTGCTCCGTTGATGACGATGGGCTTTCTGCGCGTTGTTGCCTGCCATGTCATCAGCTCTTTCATCAGGTGTCGTTCCATGGGATCTCCTGGAGTCTATATGGCTAAGGGAAAATCCAAGGATGGTTATTTTTCATAGGGTATTATAACCAATTATGGCTTTTTTCTACGGATGAGATCGACTGAGCCGTAGACGCTCTCGGCTCTCCGCTAGCGCAGCGGGCTCCATCTCCCATCCTGCTCCCCGCGTTCTAGCAGAATTTGCCCGATCCCCAGGAAGGCCTATGATGCTCACGCAATCCAAGTATAAGCCCCACCGTGCTGACAGCATTATCGAAGGACACCCGAAGTCATCCAGTGCCGTCGAGATCAGGGGCGTGAAATTCTGCGGCAAGACCTGGGCGAGCTTGGCCCGCGGTGCCAGAATCGTTCGCCTTGACGACCCTGCCATGCGAAATATGGTCGAGATGGATCCATTGCTCTCCCTTGAGGGAAGGCCTCCGCGCATCGTTGATGAGTGGCAAGATGCGCCTGCCGTCCAGAACGCCATGCGGCGCCGCATGGACGAGGCGGGGGATCGGCGAGGGCGGTTCGTCCTCACCAGGTCTTCGGCCATTCGCAGAGGCGTCACGTCCCACAGTGGGGCTCAGCCCTTTGTTCGCACGCCGGCTGGCGCTCTCGCTTGCACGAAACGCGGGCGTGCCGGCAGCCTACGAGACTCTGCTTGCCGATGCGTTCGGAGAGGAGCGAGTCGCAGCCGATGGCTCTGTCGCCCCCCCAGCAGCAGATCGAGCCCTATGCGAGCCTCCTCGAAGAACAGCACCTCATCGAGGATCTTCCCGGGCGGGACGCCCCGCTAAGGCCCCAATCGCATGGCCGCTCCGCGTTCGTCGATCCGTCGCTGCCGGCTTCGCCCCTTTCTACGACGCCGTGGAGGCTGCTTTCTGATACGCGGGCCTTCGAAACGCTCTTCAAGGAACTCTGCCCGTACGACGTATGTGTGTGCATCGACCATGGCGTAGCCGTTCGAGCCGTTCGTTTTCTACTACTCGGATGCAGACAGGCTCGAAGTGGACATCGTCGTCGAGCTTTCAGATGGACGACGGGACGCGTTCGGGGTCGCGCTGAGCGACGCGAGGGCCCGGAGGCGGAGCGAAACCTGATCCGGCTTAGCGACAAGATAAGGACGAGCCCCGCCCCGCGCAATCCCGACCCGTCGTTCCTGGCTGTATTGGTGGGCCAGGCGTCGTTCTGCCGTCAGATGCAGAGCGGGGTATTCGTCATCCCCATCACCGAGCTGGGGAGCCTAAGGGGAGCGAGAATCCAGGCGCCAACTTGGGAACAGCGTAAG
>NZ_QWKK01000188.1 GCF_009911695.1 Enterorhabdus sp. P55
CCTGCGGAAGGGCGGGGCGAGGGCGCTGGCGCGCTGCCCGTGGGCCGACGGGGCGCCGACGAGTCCGTCGCCGGCGCCGCGGGGGCGGGTCTCGGAAGCCGACGGGGCGCCGACGGGGTGCCCGCGGCACCTGCCGGGGCGGGTTGCGGGAGCCGAGGGGATGGCGCTCCGAGCGCTGCAGGGCAGGGCGTCGAGGGGGTAGCGGCGCTCGTTCGCGACGTGCGCGAGCTTGAGGATGTGGAGGCGCAGGTGGCCGCACGCGTTGCCGAGAGCCGCTCCCGACGAGCGTTTGACCCCGAGGACGCCGAAGCTCAGGGCGCCGGCGCCTAGCAGAGCCTGACGCCTAGCAGAGCCCGCCGTGGCCGAGCAGCGAAGAACGAATGTTTCACGTGAAACATTCAGCGCCGCCGCGCACGGGCATGCCGGCATCGCCAATGAGGTGAAGAACGAATGTTTCACGTGAAACACTCGGCGCCGCCGCGCCTTCCGTAAGGAGATTGCGGAGATTTCCAACCTTACCTGCGCCTTTCATGCGAGGTGCTATTCTCGCCGAGAAATGAGGACGCGCGCCTTCGCGGTCGCGCTCTGCCCTCCCCGGCTCGGAAGGAGAAACCATGATCAGGAGAGTCATTGAAATAGACGAGGAGAAGTGCACCGGCTGTCGTTTGTGCGTCGATGCGTGCCACGAGGGCGCCATCGGCATGGTGGACGGCAAGGCGCGGCTGCTGCGCGATGACTACTGCGACGGCTTGGGCGACTGCCTGCCGGCGTGCCCGACCGGCGCCATCACGTTCATCGAGCGCGAGGCCGACGCCTATGACGAGGCAGCGGTCATCGAGCACCTGGCCGCCCGCACGGCCGCCGAGCTGCGCGCCGAGGACGCGGCGGACGGCGTCGCCGCGGGTCGCGCCCCCTCCGCCCCAGCGCCCTTCTCCGGTTGCCCCGGCTCCCGCTCGCGCGAGCTGGGCGGCGGCATGGCCGGCGCGTCCTTCCCGGTTGCCGCAGGCTGTGCTGCGGACGGCCCCGCCGTTGAGGTGAGCGCCCCCGTGGCTGGGGAGGCTGCTACCGGCTCCGCGGCCGTCGTTGGCGTGAGCGCTGCCGCCGGTGCGGGAGCCTCGGCGGGCGTCGGCTCCGCCCCCGTGGCTGGGGAGGCGCCGAGCCGCCTCATGCAGTGGCCGGCGCAGATCAAGCTCGTGCCCGTGCAGGCGCCGTACTACGAGGGGCGCGGGCTGCTCATCGCCGCCGACTGTACCGCCTTCGCCTGCGCGTCGTTCCACGAGCGGTTCATGCGCGGAAAGGTGACCGTCATCGGTTGCCCCAAGCTCGACGAGGGGAGCTACGTGGAGAAGCTGGCCGCCATCATCGCCGCCAATGCCGTCACGAGCGTCACCGTGGCGCGTATGGAGGTGCCGTGCTGCGGCGGCCTGGAGCGCGCGGCTGCCGAGGCGCTCGCGCAAAGCGGCAAGAGCCTGCCCTTCGAGGTGGTCACCTTCTCCGTGAACGGCGAGGTACTGGCCTGATCTTAGCTCCTGCCGTCCAAGACGGTCATGGACAAGGGGCGGGCGGTTGGCTATGATTTTCGGAGGTCTTTTACCCCGTAGAGCGGAGTGCTCGTGTCCTCATTTCTGTCGTCTCTGAACCTGTCGCCGTTTGCCCTGGTGGCCGTTGGGCTCATCGTGCTTGCCGTGGCCATCGTGCTGCTGGTGGTGTGGGTCATCGCCATCGACCGCCGCACGCGCGGCGTGGTGGACGGCCTGGAGGTGGAGCGGCGGAAAGTGGCCGAGATGCAGGTGATAGTGAGCCAGCGTGTCGGCCGCGGGCCGCAGCGTCCGCAGGGCCGTTCAGGCTCGGGAGCGCGTGGCGCGGGGCCCCGCGCCGCCGCGTCGGTTGCGGCGCGTGAGCAGAACCCCGGCGCCTCGCGCGTCGGTGTGCCGCAGAGCGCGGAGATGGGGTCGCAGCGTGTTCGTGCCGCCCAGCCGGCTGCTGTCGCCCAGGCGCGCCAGGCCGCAACCGGGCGCCAGGTCGCCGCCCAGCCGAGCGCGCCGCTCTCCCAGGAAGAGCAGGCATTCGCCGCCTGGGTGCAGGAACGCGCCCAGGCCATGGAGCAGCAGGGTCGCCCGCGTGGCTCGCGCGGCCGCGCTGCCGCCCAGCCGGCTCCGGCCGCAGGGGCGCAGGGCGGTCGTTCCCGCAGTTCGCGAGCGGGACGAGAGGCGCAGGATCCCCACGCCATCAGCGTGCCGCGCGGCGTCGACAAGACGGGCGGCGTCCCCATGGATCAGTGGACGGGGCCGGTGGGCCGCTCCCGTGGCGGCCAGCGCACCCAGCGCGGTCAGGTGGCGCGCCAGGCTACGGCGGCTGCCCAGGCCCAGCCGGCGTATGACCCCCGCGACCCTCGTGTGGCCCAGTCCCACGAGCGCGTGGAGGAGGCCGCCCGAGCCCAGCGCGCCGCAGCCCAGGCCCAGCGTCGGCAGGGCGCCCAGCCTGCGGTCGACCCGCAGGCGCAAGCGCGTCGGGCCGATCCGCGAGCCCAGGCCCGCGCCGCCGTCCAGCG
>NZ_QWKK01000189.1 GCF_009911695.1 Enterorhabdus sp. P55
GCTCGCCGCCGAGTCGCCGGCGGCCGCGCCATCGCCGCTGGCCCCGGCCGGCGCCGCGACTGTGGCAGAGCCAGCCGACGCAGCCGCGACGCCACGCGCGGGCGCCACCGGCTCCTCTCCGGTCGACGCGGTCGCGCCCAGGGCGACGCCCTCGGCAGCCGTCCCATCGTCTTCGCCGGCTGCGCCTTCCAGCGCATCCACGAGCATCTCGGTACGCATGGTGCGCAGGGAGCAGTGCTCGCACATCATGCAGGCCACCGACGACTCGTCGCAGCCCACCACGGCATCCAGCTCGGCCAGAGTGGCGCCCTCGCGCACCAGGTAGTCGCCCACCAGGCCGCGCACGGCCTCCACCGCGAAGTAGAGCGTGTTCGTCTTGCCGGCCGGCACTCCGTCGAGCGCCTCGCGCACGTCATCCACGGTGATGGCCAGCGCGTCCTCCAGCCGGCGGCCCTCCATCATCGAGCACACGACGCTCGCGCAGGCCGTGATGGCCAGGCAGCCGCGCGCCTTGAAGCCGGCCTTGCGAACGATGCGCGTGTCCGGGTCGACCACGGCGAACAGGCGGCAGGCTATCTCGCCGCGCTTCGACTTGCCGGCCATGGACTGGGCGTTGAAGCCCTCGGGGCGGCCGGCGTTCCTGAAGTTGGCCACCACGGCCAAGAGCGTGTCAGAATAGCTCTCCACGTCGTCGCCGACGGCAGTCTGGTAGACATCCGCCGTACGCAGGAGCACCTTGTCCTCGAGCTCGACGTAGACGTTGCGGGATTCTCCCATAGTTGACTCCTCGCCTCATGAATCATGCTGGGCAACATTGTCACCCGCAGGACCCGTGAAACGTACCCTCTTTGGGGATACGCGTCGTTTACATCCCGTAAACAATGGATAAACGCAGCATCGCCCCCTGTGAAACGCACTAAACTTAGCGGCATCGCGCATCGTTCGTCCCGGGGAGGGCAGGCCCACGGCATCGGGTCGGGGACGGTACGGAGGAAGAGCGCTGGAGGGGATCATGGACTCATCACATACCGGCATCGCAGGCGACGCCGCAGCGTTCGCGCGCTTGGAGACCCGGCCTATCGGCACCTTGGCCCGGGGCCTCGCGCCCGGCATCCTGGGGCTGGCGCTGGCGCGATCGGGACTCATCGCCGGAAGCTACGGCAGCTACAACCAGACCGACCTGGGCATCTACACCGACGGCTCCATGCTGGCCACGCTCGTCATCATGGGCGCGCTGCTGCTCGCGCTAGCCGTGAGCCGGCGCCAGCTGCGACGACGCACCGTCACCCTGCTCGCCGAGCTGTGCATCCTCGCCGAGACGCTGCTCCTCGTGGCGCAGACGGCCATCGTCCTCGACGGAGCGCCTCATCCCCTGGCGCTCTTCTGGCTGAGCGTGGCGCTTTCGCTGTTCTCAAGCGGCGCCATGTACTACTGGCTGCGCCGGGCGAAGGGATGCTCGGGGGCGCTTGCCGCCGTCTACGCCTTCGGCGCGCTCATCGTGAGCGAGGTGTTCTTGGAGGTGCTCTCGCTGCTGCCGGCCGCCACCTCGCTTGCAGCGGCGGCAGCCGGATCGCTCCTGCAGTTCGGCTGCCTAGCGCTTGCCTTCCGAGGACGGCCGCTGCGCACCCTCGACGCGCCGCCAGGGCCGACCGCCTACTTCGGCTACACGCGCACCTCCGTCGACGACCGCCGCTTCCTCGTGAGCACGGCCATCGGCATCGGCCTGCTCGGCATCGTCGTGGGGATGCTGCGCGGCTACCCCGACGGGCTGCCCATCGTGTTCACCGAGCCCACGCGGCTCGGCTACGCCGGCCTCACCATCGTCATCAGCGCGGCCGTCATCCTGTTCGTGCTGCGTGGCAACCGCCGAACCATGACCATGGGCATTTGGGTGACGCTCGAGCTTTTGGCCTGCATGGCGCTTATCGTCTATGCGGCGCTTCCTCAGGCGCTCGAGAACGGCGCGCTGTTCGCCACCACGGTGAACGCGCTCATGGTGGGGCTCGTGTGGTACACGGTGATAGCCTTCGAGTCCCATGGGTGGCGCGACCCGTACTACTACGCGCTCGCCGGCTGGATCGTGTGGCTGGGCTGCCGCGGCGTAGCGCGCATGGGACTCGCGGCGGTCTATCCGCTCGCCGTGAACGACCTGGTGGTGAACGCCGTCATGGGCCTGCTGCTGCTCGTGTCCACGCAGGCGGACTTCAGCTGCTGCCTGCACGATGCCGATATGCAGCGTCAGGCAGACGAGGAGGCGGCCCAGGCCATGCGCGCCGTAGAGGCGGGTGGGGCGGGCGCCAGCGCCGACGAGGGCGCGACGCGGGCAGGGGCGGGCCTCGACCCGACCTCGGCCGCAGGCGCGCCGGCGCCCGCTACGGCCCCAACGCCCGGCGACGAGCCGCC
>NZ_QWKK01000190.1 GCF_009911695.1 Enterorhabdus sp. P55
CGCGCGGGCGTCGGCGGCCGTCATGGCCAGCGGCGCCTCAGCGCCGGCGCTCATCGCGCGCCCCCTGCCGCCGGGCCCTCGGCCGCAGGCGCGCTCGCCGCCTCACTCGCCCCGTCCTTCCCCGCCGGGCCGTCCAGCAGGATGTCGAGCGCACGCAGGTAGCCCGCCTTCCCCAAGCCCTTCACCTGGGCGATGCAGGCCGGCGCGATGACCGACACGCGGCGGAACTCCTCGCGCGCCTCGATGTCCGACAGGTGGATCTCCACCACCGGAACGTCGATGGTCTCCACCGCGTCATGGAGCGCGTAGGAGTAGTGGGTGTGGGCGCCGGGATTGTAGACGATGCCGTCGTAGCAGCCGTAGGCCTCGTGCAGCCGGTCGATGAGCGCGCCTTCGTGGTTGGACTGGAAGCAGTCCACCGCAGCGCCGCGCTCGGCCGCGTAGGCGGCGAACTCTGCCTCGATGGTCGCCAGGGTGTCCGTGCCGTAGATGGCCGGGTCGCGCACCCCCAGCATGTTGAGGTTGGGCCCGTTCATGAGCAGGATCTTCTTCATCATGCCTTCCTTCCGTATGCGTTGGGCCCCGCCACGAGGGAGAGACCGCATGCCGTCTGCTCCGGCTGGCGCGCTCCGCGGCGGGAGGGGCGGCGCGGGCCGTGAGGCCCCGCGCGCCGCGGGCGGGCCTAGGCCTTGGTCGCCTCCCAGGCGCGCAGGTGCTCCAAGATGACGGCATCGTCCACGTCGACGAGCTCCCAGCGCCCCACGTCCACGGGCACGACAAAGCGCACCACGCCGGCGCGCGCCTTCTTGTCGCGCTTCATGGCGTCGAGCATCTCCTCGGGCGCGGCCGACCACGCGAGCGGCTCCAACCCCAGCGCGTCGAGCAGCTCGTCTTGCGCGCTCACCAGCTCCTCAGGCGTGCCGGCGAGCGCCGTCCCCAGGCGCGCGGCGAAGCGCATGCCCTCGGCCACCGCGGCGCCGTGCGAGTACGTGCCGTAGCCGGAGAGCGCCTCCACGGCATGGCCCAGGGTGTGGCCGTAGTTGAGGCACTCGCGCACCCCGCGACTCTCCGTCTTGTCCTCGGATACCACGCGCGCCTTGAACACGACGCAGCGCGCGATGGCCTCGGCCGTGACGGCCTCGTCGCGCGCGGCCAGGGCCGCGGCGTTGTCCAGCAGCCAGAAGAAGAAGTCGTCAGAGTCGATGACCGCGGACTTCGCCACCTCGGCGCAGCCGCAGCACCACTCGCGCTCGGACAGCGTGGCGAGCGTGGCGGTGGAGGCGCACACGTAGGCGGGCTGCTTGAACGTGCCCACCAGGTTCTTTCCCGCCTCCAGGTTGACGCCGGTCTTGCCGCCCACCGACGAGTCCACCATGGCCAAGAGCGTCGTAGGCACCTGCACCACGGGGATCCCGCGCATGTAGGTGGAGGCGGCGAAGCCGGCCAGGTCGCCCACGACGCCGCCGCCGAGGGCCACCACGGCGCAGTCACGCGTGAGCCCGAGGCCCGCCATGGCCTCCCACACCTCGCCGATCACCGCGAGGGACTTCGAGCCCTCCCCCGCCGGCACCACGATATCGGCCGCGCGGAAGCCCGCCTGGGAGAGCGACGCCTTGGCCGCGTCCAGGTAGAGCGGCGCCACGTTGTCGTCGGAGATGACGAGCAGGCGCGGCGCGGCGGCCACGGCGGGCAGCTGGCGCAGCGCGGCGCCGAGGCCGTCGAGCACGTCGACCCCCACGCGCACGGCGTAGGAGGCCTCGTCGGGAATGTTCACCACTATCTTGGTCGCCGGCATAGGATGCCCTCCTTCTCGAGCAGGCGCTGAACCTCGCGGGCGATGGCCGCGACCCCCTTGCCTGCGGTATCGACGGTTACGTCGGCCACGGCCTCGTAGAGCGGCAGGCGCTCCTCGCAGCGGGCGCGGGCGGCCTCGAGGTCTTGGAAGAGCGGGCGCGACGAGGTGTCGCTGATGCGCGAGGCCGCCTCGTCGGCGGTGACGCGCAGATACACCACGAAGCCGCCCTCGGCCAGGATGGCGCGGTTCTCCTCGCGCAGGATGACGCCGCCGCCGCAGGACACGAGCAGCGGCTCCTTGGCAGCCAGCTCGGCCAGCACGTCAGTCTCCACGGCGCGGAAGCCCTCCTCGCCCGACTCGGCGAAGATCTCCTTCACGCGCTTGCCCTCGCGCCGCTCGAGGTAGGTGTCCATGTCCACGGACGCCACCGAGCAGCTCCGGGCGAGCCGTCGCGCCACCGAGGTCTTGCCCGCGCCCATGAAGCCGACGAAGAACACGGGCCGGGCGAGCTCCATGGGCTCGGGCCGCCGAGCCTCAGGCGCCGGAGCCGGGCGCGCGCCGCCGGGCCGGGCCCCGCGCGCCGCC
>NZ_QWKK01000191.1 GCF_009911695.1 Enterorhabdus sp. P55
GTCCGGGGGTCCGGGGGTCCGGGGGTCCGCGATCACTGGAAAAGAAAACGAATGTTTCACGTGAAACATTTTGCGCGACAAAAAAAACGGGACAAGCAAGAATAAGGCGAGGCACAAGCGAGAGCGAGACTAAGGGCAGGGCGTCAGTCAGGCAGAGCGCAGGCACGAGAAACAAACGGGCCGAGGAGATCGCGCGAGGTCGAAGAGCCATCCAGATCCGGTGGTGATCAGGTGGTTTAACAGTTCGACAGACGGCGGACCATACGAAACGCGTCGAGCCAACGGCCGAAAAGCCGCAGCAGGCACAGCACGCAGCAACCGGCAGAGCGAGAGCAGCGCACAAGCGAAAGCAGCGCAATACGCTGCGACGCAGCACGACGAAACAACAGGCGATGGAGACATGGCGAACAGCCCAGAGGGCGCGGCTCGGCGAGCGCGGCGACCTGACGCCCCATAGCCCGACGCGTCCCGGCGCCCCAGCGACCCAACAGCCCAATGCTCTCGCAGCCCGGCGGCCTAGCTACCCGAGACCCCATGACCCCGCAGCCCGGCGAGCACACCTCGGCGCCCCAGCCACCCGCGACCCGGAGGGCGCGGCCCGGCGATCTGGCGACCCACGCCCCCCGGCCCGACAACCCGGAGGGCCGCGATGCGGCAAGCGCGTCTCAGCGACCCGGCGCCCCATAGCCCGGCGACCTGACGCCCCATAGCCCGGCGCATCCCGGCGCCTCAGAGACCCGGCGTCCGACGCCTCCCAGCCCAGCAGCTGCGCCCAGCGTCCCGGCGACCCCGCGACCCGGAGGGCACGGGCCGGTGGCCTGGTGCCCCATAGCCCGCCCCCGCAGCCCAACACTCCGCAGATCAGCGAGCGCAGCCCGACGACCCCTCGATCCGTCAGCCCGACGGATACAGCCCAGCGACCGGCGACCGGGCAACCCAGCGACCCGAGGCCCCAGGACCCCGCAGCCCGGCGAGCACGCCTCGGCGCCCCAGCCACCCGCGACCCGGAGGGCGCAGCCCGGTGGCCTGGCGGGCCACCCCCCCGGCCCGACAATCCGCGACCCATCGGTCCGCGGCCCGACAAGCACAGCTCGGCAGCCCAACACCCAACGGCCAGCGATCCGGCGAGACGATCGGCGGTCACCGGCCTAGCGTCCTCGCGGCCTAGCGGCCCGGCTACCCGAGACCCGGAGGGCACGCCCCAACGATCCGATGACCACGCCCCCTACAGCCCGGCAGCTCGCAGTCCAACAAAAGCGACCCAGCGGCCTGGCGCCCCGCAGCTCGGCGAACGCGGCCCAGCGGCCCGGCTACCCGAGACCCCAGCGCCCAGCCACCCGCGACTCAGCGGCCCGCGCCCCGGCGACCTGACACCTGCGCTCGGCGGGACGGGCCGCCTGGCGCTTTGGGAGCGACTAGGCCTTGAGGAGCTCGAGGGACTGGAGGGCGGCGAAGGGGATCTTGGTTCGGACGAGCCAGAGGTCGCGGAGGATCTCGTCCTTCTGGCTGACGAGGCCCTCGCGGGTGACGTAGGCGTCGCCGTCGTAGTAGGTAACGCGGACGAGGGAGCCGCGGGCCACCTGGGCTAGGGCGGCGTCAAGCTCGCGAGCCTCCTCCTCGGTGAGCTCGCGCCGGGGCGTGGGAACACGCTCCCGCTCGTGCACGAGCTCGTAGTAGCCGCGCAGAGCGGCGAAGGGCATGAACTGACGGGCGCGATCAGGATGCGGGCGCCCGATGGCGTGACGAGTTGCGGCCTCGTCGCCCGGTTCCGTCCGCTCGCGATCATTCGTCATAGCCATCCCTCCTCCATCATCCTCACTTGCTCCCCGCCACTCGCAGCAGCCGAGACGCTCCGCCGCCTGCCCACCCCAACGGCCTCCTGGCCGCACGCGATCAGAGACGACCCGGGTCCTCGGCGATGGCGACAGAGCCTCCTCGATGGCCCCCTACCATGGTGTTACGCTCGCGGGCGGTGGCCTTTTCCTGGAAGCTCGTGCCTTTGAGCAGGGCGTTCTTGCCGAACTTGTCCTTCACGGCCAGCACGGCCTCCTGCATCTTGCGCTCGCGGCCCTCGGCCTCCCAGTCGGTGAACAGGTCGTAGGTGGCCAGATCCTCATCAACGAGGTTGCCAAAGCCCAAGCTGATGCGGCGAATAGGCTTGGCCGGATCCACGATCTCCTCGTAGAGCGCGTCGACGTAGCCCTGCAGGCGCCGCAGGGAGCTCGTCCGCTCGGGAATCTTGCGCGTGGCATGCGCGGCCGGGCCCCAGCCGCCGCGCGCCGGCCGCGCGCCGTGCTCGCCCACGAACACCTCCCGCGCCCCGCGGCCGGCGCCGCCTCCATCCTCA
>NZ_QWKK01000019.1 GCF_009911695.1 Enterorhabdus sp. P55
TCCTCCTCCACGAACTCGGTCAGGTCGTCGAAGGTGAGCAGCATCGCGCCGGACTGCGAGGGGCTCGACTGCATGCGGCGACGGGGGCGCGACGCCTCAGGCCCGCGCAACTCTTCCGAATCAGCAGCCATGGTCGCGCTAAGCGCCAGAGCCTTTCCCTATTCCCTTGTCAACCGGTCTTCTTGACAATCCCCAGTCCTACTTTTGCCTCTAGTGTTCTTCCGAACATCTCGATTTCCAGATACGCTAAGCGCTTATGACGGTTGATCTTTTTGATCCAGCCTTCGTGGTGCCGCAGCGGCCCCTTGGTGATGCGAACCTGATCGCCCTCGATGACGCCCTCGGACATCTCGATCACCCGATCGCCGCTCTCGGTGAAGGCAGCTATCCAGTCGATCTCCTCGGGTGCAAGCGGCAAGAACGCATCGCCGCTGGCCAGAAGCTTGGTGAAGGCCGGCACCTTGCGAAGCTCGGCCTCAAGCGCGTCGATGTCGTCAGTCACCACAATCACGTACCCGGGAAACAGCTTGGCGGTGCACAGCCGCCATTCGCCGCGGAAGCTTTTCATCAGCTCATAGCGGGGCACGAAGCACTCCTCGAGAGCCCCCTCGTCGACAAAGCGACGAATCATCGCCTCGGCGTTGGCCTCACGGCCGGCGGCCACCTGCACGACATACCACACATCAATCACGTCCTTCGCGATGCGCAGGGTATGCGTTGCCATCGGAGCACAGCCCCGTGGCTTCAAGCCGGCACGCCAGCGGCCGAGGAGGCACGTAGCCTCCCCTGCTGCCAGCGCAAAGACGCCAAGGCGCCCGGCATGGCTTCGCCCCTTGCATCTGCAAGAAGAAATAAGCGCTCTTCATTCGCCTGAGCTCACGAAGCGCGCGCGTGGCGTCGTCTTCGCTCCTTCGGGCTATGTTCGGGACAATCGTAACAATGACGCGATCTAGAGTAAACTCCAGCCGCGCCGAGCCTCCCCTGAAGGGGAATACGTGCATCCCGTTGACCGGGCGCTCGCGAGCTGCGCGCCAAGGCGCAAAACAGCTGGTCGCAGGCGTCCAATACGGGAGTAATGATAACACGTCGTCATGAGTGCGTCAGGTGAGACCCCCCCCCCATGCCGTTTTTCCGATTTCAGAAGATCCTTCGACTGCTTTTATGGAACAACAGATGGAAAAGCCACCGTTATCAGGGGTTTTGCCCGCCACTCACCGACGCGGATACGAGCACCGAGCCATCGTTTACACACAGAATGCGCACAAACACGCACCCTGGGCACGTGACAGATGAAACCCCTGGTAAATGCCACCTTTCCCACTTAGCAAAAGAGGGGCCACGCTCGGCGCGGCCCCTCGACAGCCGTCACGTCAAGAGTCGATGCGGACAGGGCTTACTCCCAGCGCAGTCTCTCTGGGCTCCATACGCAACCGACGCAGTCCCCTGACAGAGCGGGGTCGAGACAGCGAGCCACCACGTCTCTCGCATACTCGACATCAAGACACTCCTTGGGCAGACGTGCTTCCTTCGCCAGCTTCCGATAGCCCTTGAGCAGCTCCTTGCGCCAGGCATCGGGAATAGAGAACGCATCCGGTATCGCGGCTCCCCGCAGGCGAAACTCAGAACACACCGCCCCACGCAGATAATCTCCGGCAAGCTCTTCGCTAAGAACGTATCTGACCAGATCCACGAGGTCCTTCACACGACTCGATCGCGAGCCATTCGGACAGGGGAGCATCGTGGCAACCACCTTGTCGGCAACGGCATTCGCGACGGGAAATACCAGATAGCACGGTGTGTCGATCCCTTTAACAACAAGGCTGTTCACAGGATTCACCACATCAGGAGAGACAACGACCGCAGGATCCACCACAAGATCGATGACCACATGCGGGCGTATTTCCTTCGTACCGCCCAGAACGGGGGTGAATCGAAGGCGCCTCCCGCTCCGATAGCCCTGTTCCTCCACAATCACTTCAAGGGATTCTAGCCGATAGGTCAGAAAATCGTCCAAATCCTTGCCGCCCAGCCTAACAAGCTCGTCAACAGCCTCTCCTATGTCATCGCCAGAATAGAAAATGTCCGTGTCCCTCGTCCGCCGGACATCTACCAGCCGAGCAAGCATCCCTCGGCCGCCTTTGAGGATGAAGCGCGGATCGTCCTCACTGAAGATACGCGAAAGGAAGCGATCGTGATAATAATCGAGGAGGGCCTGATTGGTGTCTTGCGAAGAGGCCTTGGCGGCAGCCTTCACCGCCATCTCCATCGCATCGGGCGTTTTATAGCTACCATTTGCCATATGCCCCTCCAACCACGCCGCTCAATTAGGTTAGGCCATATTAAAGTCTTTTCTTCCTCAATGCCAAGGACAAAACCCATTCATCGGACGAAAGTCTCTGGATACACTCGGGGTTTGTCGGTGAATCTGGAGACTTGGCGTGACTTCTCGAATTGAGGTGGAGCGCCGGGATCCCCTCCTCTCCCCGTGAAGCTTGTAAGGCACTCAGGATCTGGCGGAACCTCTCTTTCTGAACATCGCCTGCATTCTTGCTCAGCAGCATGCAAGCAAAGGACTCTCCATCTTCGTACCCAGACCTTGTCGAAAGAGGGTTCAGAAGCACGGAAAGACGAGCCGTATCAAACTCATGCCCCTTTCGAGCAGCATCTTTCACCACCTGCCCAAGAAGGGTCGGATCCTCCCCCTCTCGAATCAAATCGGCAATGGTCTTTTCCACCGACGTTACTGGCAGCGAGTCAACGAAGGCGACATCCTGCGGCCCTACCTCTTCGAGAAGGCAGTGGATGTTGCCCCTGCGCGTCTGGCGTCGCTTGCTGACCGCAAACGAGAACGGCGTCGGATAAAAATCACCCAGATCATGAAGAAATGCCGCCGTGCGCCCCCGGACCACCGCATCAAACGGCTGCTCGGCCATTCTCTCGTATGCGGTTTTCTTCGGATAAAGCGATAGCCATGCGGCCTTCAAGTCAGCATGGCTCGCCTCATAGCCAGACGAGAATCGGTAGACACCGTAGTCAATCGATTCGACCAGGTCGCGTTTTACGAGGCGCGCTATTTGATTTCGCTGGATGCCGAGCTCCCGCGCTTGGGCAGCCGTAAAAAGCCCCCACTGAGAGGCGGCGAGACTTTGAAGTTCTTCTTTCCATGATGAGTTATTCATGCTGCGATTGTATACGATTTTGTATACAATCGCAGCATGAATAACAAAATGAGAACTACTGACTAAAACAAAATAGCTGCGTTTGTATACGCATCCGTATACAAACGCAGCTATCAGAAAGCTACTGTTTCTCGCGCTCCCCTACCGTCGAGAGCGTTTGGGCGTAGCGGCCTTGAGGCGCTCCATGGACGTCTTGGACTCGCTCGCCCTGTGGGAGCGGCTCGTACGCGCGCCACGGCCGCCACGGCCGCCAGCCGGGGCTGGGGGCTGCACCATCACGAAGCCCAGCACCTTGGCGGACGCGATGTCCAGCTGATTGGCCACCTCGGCCAACTCGGCCGTAGGCGTCTCGAACTCAGCCAGGGCCAGTACCGTGTTGCCCACTGCATGCGCGATGTAGGCGAAGTCCGCATGGTTAGCCGGATCGGACGTGTTCACCACCACCAGGCTGTAATGCTCCTTCGCCTCGGCGACGAACTTCTCGAAGGCCGAGGAGCCCAGCATGGTCACCGGGTTCACGAGCGGGCTGCCGGCGGGCAGGTAGTCCACCGACGGCGCGAAGGGGATAACGCACGCGTCCAGCTTGGCTCGCTTCGACACGACGTCCGCCAGACCCACAGCACGGCGTCCGCCCTGGTCGCCACGCATGGCGTCAAGCGCGCCCTCGGCCAGGTCGCCCTCGATGAGCAGCGTCTTCACCTTCGCCTGGCTGGCCGCCTGGGCCAGCTCCAAGCACGCGAGCACCGAATTGCGCGTACCGCCCACTGGCACCACGCACAGCGCGCGCTCGCCCTCGCCAGCAAAGCGGATGTTGGCCAGGAACGCCTCGCGCGCGTGTTCCGGCGTGGGGAACGGCAGATCGCCCAGCTGGCGAATCTTGAGCCCCTCCTCCACCTCCGCGGCGCTGTGCACGGGAGCACGGCGCATATCCATCAGCACGACGATGCACACCGCCACGAACAAACCGGCCAAGAAGGCCACGGCCGAGTACTTCACCAGGCTTGGCGACACGTCAACCGCCGCGCTGGCGTTGGCCACCTGCACCTGCACGTTAGGATAGAGCGTAGCGGCCTGCGTCTTGAGGTTGCCGGCCACCTCGTTGACCGTGTTGACGCAGCTCTGGCCGTTCACATCCTCAGCCGTGATGGCGACGGTCTTGTTGGTGGTGTTGGCCTTGGCCGTGACCTCGAGCTTGCCGGAGCTCTTCTCCTTGGCCAGGCCCTCGGCCACGCCGCCGATGCCGCCCGGCTCACCCGACACCGACACGTTCGCCGTCGCGGAATACGTCTTGGGCATGACGACCAGCACCACGGCGCACACGAGCATGCACGCGACGGGCAGCGCCACGACCATCTTCCAGTTGCGCTTCAGCAGTTTCAGCAGATCCATCAGGGTCATGAGTCCAGCCTTGCCTTCGGCTCCGACGGGCGGAGGTTCTGTCAACGACACACGCCGCATTGGACGGCGTACAGCCTTTCAGTATAAAGCAAAGCCCCCGCGTAGCCGCCGTCATTCATGGCGTCCACATGGGCGATTAGATCGGATCGGAACAGCGTCAGGTCAAGTCGCCGGAATCGGCAAGGTTGACGGGCGCAGCGTCATGAGCGGACTCCACGGGAACCTGAAGAAGGGTGTTGAAGAAGTCCTTGGTGCGAGCGACGGCCTCACGCAAGCTGTACATGCGCTGATTGTCGTAGGCGCCGTGATCGCTGGCCACGCCGCGCGTCTCCATGCCCAGGCCCTGGGCGGCGAACATGGCACGGTACAGGTGGTACGCCTGGGTGGTCACGATGATGCGCTCGGCGCCGAACACATGGCGCGCACGGTACATCGACTCGTAGGTGGAATAGCCCGCGTGATCCTCGTAGACGTCCTCGCTCGGCACGCCAAGCGCCACGCAGTAGGCCTTCATGGCCGCCGACTCGTTGTAGTGGGACGTGCGGTTGTCGCCACTCACGATGATGGCGCCAGTCGCCCCCGAGCGATAGAGGGAGACGGCCGTCTCCAGGCGATCCTGCAGGATGTCGGATGGCGTCCCGTCGGGCTTCACCGACGCACCCAGAACCACCACGGCATCGGCGTCAAAGTCAGCCAGATCGGAGACGGTGTGCACGTTGTCGCGCGTAGACATCACCGTGATGAGGTTGGCCCCACCGACGATAAGGAGCGCCGCCAGCAGGCAGCCCACGACCACCCTCAGGGCAATGCCCAGGAGGCGGCGCACGGGGCCTTTGGAACGGCGGGACATGGGCGGCAGCACTTCCTTGAGATTCGGGTGCGGGTAAGGTGCGATCGATCATAGCAGAGGCCCTCGCGGCATGCAGGGGCCTCCGAGGGGTTTCAGACGATGGACATAGAGCCGGGCGCGAAAACGCCTTCTGCGTGGCAAGCGATGACGGGTCTGCAACTTTTCCTGGGGTTAAACGGCGGGCTGCCTGAGCAGGCGTAGGCGTTTGCCCTGGTCAGACTCTGTTGAATCCGCTGGGTTTTCCCGCAGTCGGCGAAAAGGGCCGAAAAAATGTTGCAGACCCGTCATCGCTTGCCAAAAAAAGGCAGGATTCTCTGCCGGGCATGGGGAGGCGCCGGCAAGCGGGGGGGTCGGAACGCCGGGGGCCGGGAGTCGAGGGGCGGGACCGGGGCGGGACGACGGGAGCGCCAACAAACGGGAGACGCCGACGACAAGTGAGGAGCGCCGGGGCCAGGGTGGGGGCGGGACGCCGGCGCCGTCGACAGGGACGCCAGCGGCAAACGCGCACAGGGCCCCCCATAGCAGTGGGCGCCCGCAAAAGCGGACGCCCACGCAAGCGAAGACCCTTCGCGCCGCCCTACTTAGCCACCACGTTCACCAGGCGGCCGGCCACGACGACCACCTTCTTCACGTCCTTGCCCTCCAGGGCGCGGGCCACGGCGGCCAGGGCCTCCTCGCGGATGGCCTCCTCGGACGCGTCGGCGGCCACGGTGATCTTGGCCTTCACCTTGCCGTTCACCTGCACGGCCAGCTCCACCTCGTCGGCCTTGGCAGCCTCCGGGTCGTACTCCG
Organism: Enterorhabdus sp. P55; assembly: GCF_009911695.1. GTDB lineage: Bacteria > Actinomycetota > Coriobacteriia > Coriobacteriales > Eggerthellaceae > Enterorhabdus. The sequence goes on from NZ_QWKK01000019.1 coordinate 6,220, forward strand.
GCCAGGGCTGGGCGTGCACCGATGAGTCGGGGTGTCCGAGCACGGTCTGCCACAGCTCTTCGGCCCAGTGCGGGGCGATGGGCGCCATGAGCTTCACGAGCGTCGCGGCCACCTCGGCGTCGAGCGCCTGGTGGTCGGGGCAGGCGCCGCGCGCCTCGGGCGAGAACGCGCGCAGATACTCGCCCGTCACGTTCGACAGCTCCATGATGGCGGCGATGGCGGTGTTGAAGTTGTTGCGGTCGAAGTCGTCGCTCACCTTCCCCACCACGCGATGGCGCTCGCGCATGAGCTTCTGCGCCACCTTGACGGCGGCCTCAGGGTCGGGGGCAGCCTCGAACAGCGTGTCCTCCCCCGCGGCGCCCGCCAGGTCGTTCACCTGGCGCCACAGGCGGTTGAGGAACTTCGCCATGCCGGCCAGGCCGTCTTCGTTCCACAGCTTCTCCTTGTCCGGCGGGCCCATGAACAGCATGGCCGCGCGCACGGAGTCGGCGCCGTAGTCGCGGATCATCTCCTCGGGCGACACCACGTTGCCCTTGGACTTGCTCATGACCTCGCCGTTGGCGTCGAGCACCATGCCCTGGCACAGCAGGTTGGTGAACGGCTCGTCGAAGTCGAGCAGCCCGCAGTCGCGCAGCACCTTGGTGAAGAAGCGGCTGTAAAGCAGGTGCAGGATGGCGTGCTCGATGCCGCCGATGTACTGGTCGACGGGCATCCAGCTGTTGGCCTTGGCCGGATCGAAGGGGGCCTGGTCGTTGTGCGGGTCGGTGTAGCGCATGTAGTACCAGCTCGAGCACGTGAACGTGTCCATGGTATCGGTCTCGCGCTTGGCCGGCGCGCCGCAGACGGGGCAGGTGGTGTTCACGAAGCCCTCGTGCGTGGCGAGCGTCTCGCCGGCGGCCAGGTCGATGTCCTCGGGCAGGCGCACGGGCAGCTGATCGACAGGCACGGGCACCACGCCGCAGGTCGGGCAGTGCACGGCAGGAATGGGGTTGCCCCAGTAGCGCTGGCGCGAGATGAGCCAGTCGCGCAGGCGAAACTCCACGGTGCGCCTGCCGCGGCCCATCTCCTCAAGGGCGGCCACCACGGCCTCCTCGCCCGGGGAGTGCTTGCCGCCCACCAGGCCGGTGTAGGGGCCCGACTGCACGAGGATGCCCTCGGCGGCGTAGGCCTCGGGCCAGTCCACCTCGGTCACCACACGCCCCTGCTCGTCCTTGAGCTGCGGGAACAGCGGGTCGTCCTCCCCCAGGATGATGGGGATGATGGGCAGGTCGTACTTGCGGGCAAACTCGAAGTCACGCTGATCGCCGCAGGGCACGGCCATGACGGCGCCGGTGCCGTAGTCGGCCACCACGTAATCGGCCACCCAGACGGGCACCAACTCGTCGTTGATGGGATTCACCACGTAGCGGCCGGTGAACACGCCGTGCTTCTCGCGATCGCCCATGGCGCGCTCCACGGCGCTCACCTTCTTCGACGCCTCCACCAGCTCGCGCACGGGCGCCTCGTAGTCGGTGCCGGCCACGAGCGCGTCCAGCCCGGCGTATTCCGGAGCCAGCACGAAGAAGCTGCAGCCGAACAGCGTGTCGGCACGCGTGGTGAACACGGTGATGATGTCGTCGGCGCCCGGCTCGGCCGGCGCGTTGCCCTCGGCGTCGCACAGGATGAAGTCGACGTTGGCGCCCTCGGAACGGCCGATCCAGTTGGCCTGCTGCTGCTTCACGCGCTCCGGCCAGCCCTCCAGCTGATCGAGGTCGTCCAGCAGCTCCTGGGCGTAGTCGGTGATCTTGTAGTACCACTGGGTGAGGTCGCGCTTCTCCACCTCGGAGTCGCATCTCCAGCAACGGCCCTCGATGACCTGCTCGTTGGCAAGGACTGTCCCACAATCAGGACACCAGTTGACCGGGCTGTTGCGACGCTCCACCAGGCCGCGCTCCCAGAACTTCAGGAAGATCCACTGGCCCCAGCGGTAGTACTCGGGGTCGCACGCCACCACAGTGCGGTCCCAGTCGTAGGAGAAGCCCATGCGCTTGAAGCTGGCGCGCTGGGTGTCGATGTTCTGATACGTCCACGTGGCCGGATGGCTGTGGTGCTTGATGGCCGCGTTCTCAGCCGGCAGGCCGAAGGCATCCCAGCCCATGGGATGCAGCACGTCGAAGCCGCGCATCGTGGAGTAGCGCGCCACCACATCACCGTAGGTGTAGTTGCTCACGTGGCCCATGTGGATGTCGCCCGAGGGGTACGGAAACATCTCGAGCACGTACTTCTTCGGACGGGGCGAGTCCTCGACGACGGCGTAGGCGTCATCGGCCTCCCATTGGGCTTGGAGGCGCGGCTCTATCTCGTGGGGGTTATAAGGCTTCATGGGGCTCCTCGCGATCACGGATGCGGGCACCCGCGCCGACGCGGACGCCCGTTTTTCAGCAGCTTCCCATTATAGGGCTATCGCGCGGCGCTGGGGAGATGAGGCGGGGAAGGAACGGGGCGCCCGGGCACCGCCAGACGCCGGACGCAAGCCCGCCGACGCCGGGCGGCGCGACTCGCAGAACCCCCATGCCGCCGGTTCGGCCCAATCATCAGACCCGATGCTAGCCTCGGCCGGCAGCGTCCTCGGCGCGCCTACGAGGCGCCGAGGCCCTCGCCAGCGGAACCTTCGCTGAGCGCCCCCCCCCCAGGCGGGTTTTTCGCGGGTCGCTCGTTGATGAGCATGACGGTGGTGCGGAACCAGCAGTCGTCCTCCGCCTCAGCCTTGAGCGATCCGCCGTAGCGGCAGGCCAGGCTTCGCAGGATCTGGAGGCCCCAGCCGTGGGACGCCACGGGCAGCTCGCGGTCGGCGAAGGCCACGCGGGGGCGGAGCTCCTCGGCGGAGGCGTCGCCCTCCCCCTCCGCGACCCGGCCGTTCAGCAGGTCGACCATGAGAACGCCCGACACCAGGCACGCCTTGATGGTGATGCGCCGGCACGGCCCCTCCACGGCGCGGCAGCTGCGGATGGCGTTGTCCATGAGGTTGGAGAACACGGCGCACAGGTCCACGTCCAAGATGGCCAGATCCTCGGGGACGACGATCTGGCAGTCCACGGGGATGTCCGCGTCCGCGCAGGCGCGCAGCTTCATGGCCATGAGCGCGCCCACCGCGCGGTTCTCGCAGCAGTACTCGTCGGCGGAGTCCATGTTGTCCGCAGCGCGCCGGATCCGCTCAGCCGCCTCGTCCGCCCGGCCCTCCGCAAGCAGCCGCTCCAGGTCGCACAGCACGGCCACGATGTCCTCGCGCATGCCGCGCGCCTCCTCCAGGCCGCTGCGCAGGCGTTCGTAGTACACGCGCTGCAGCTCGCGCTGCTCCTCCAGCAGACGCACGCGCTCGGCTGCCAGCTCGGACTCGTCGATGGCGGACAGGGCCCGGAACAGCATGACGTCGGCGACGATGCACAGCGCCGCGACCACCCCTACGGCCACAAGCACCCACAGCGGCGGCTGATAGGCCACCGCGTACCACACGAGGAACGAGAGCACGACCAGCTGGCTGAGCGGGAACACAAGCGAGATGAGCGCGCGCCGCCGCGGCGTGCGCAGCACGGCCGCCGTCGGGCGGGCCGGCTTGCGGCGCCACGACACGTCGTCCAAGGCAGAGGCTGCCGGGCCATCGTCCGCATCCCCATCGGCACGCCGCGCCGCCGTGCCGGCGCCCGCATCCTCGGCGCCCCGCGCCTCCACGGCCAGCACACCCTCCGCGTCGGCAGCCGCCTCTCCCTCCAGCCCAACGATCTCCACCACGCGCCCCAGCAGCTCGCACACGAAGGCATGCGCCTTGTCCACGGCACCCTGCGCGATGAGCATGAGCGCCACGTTCGCCTGGTTCCTCAGATCATGCCGCACGCGAGCGACGGCGCTTACCTCGCGCTCGACCTCACGATAGCGCGCCAGGTAGTGCGACAGCTCAAGGGCGAGCACCTGGGCGCGCTCGTCCTCACGCACCTTCAGGTTGTAGCGCTCCATGAGCGGGAAGAAGAACGCGTCGGCCACCACGCACGCCGCCGCCACGATCAGGTTGCCCAGCACGATGGGACGGCTCACGTCGCCGGTGACCTCCATGATGCCCACGCTGAACGCGATGAGCAGGTACTGCACCACGATGAACCCGATGAACTGCGCGATGCCGTTGCGCGTGCTGGTGGATCGCAGCCAGCGCTCCACGGCCTCCAAGACCACGAGCAGCCCCATGAGCACCACCAGGTGCAGCAGGTGCGAGGCGATGAAGAAGTCGAGGTTCACGCCTGCTGCGGGCTTCACGGCCAGGTCGGGCCCGATGACGTGGCTCCACAGGAACGTGGGCGGTATCTCGGCGATGACGACGACCAGCATGATGAGCACGGAGACGAACAGGCGACGCGGCAGCGGATCGCGGGCGAACACGAGCCAGGGAACCATCATCCCCGCCGTACCCAACAGCATCCGCGCCGGCTGCCTCAGAACATCCTGGGCCACGAGGAACGGCAGCACGACAAGCAGGCTTACCAGCCAGTACCAGCCCTTGCGCGGGATATCCAGCAGGCGCGTGGCGGCATAGATCAGCACCAGCTGGCAGGGCAGACCGGTGAGGAAGTTAATGAGGTTCTCTGGCATACGCTCGCTCGACGGAGGGACGATGCCCCTAGCCTACAGCCTTTCCTTCAGGAAGTCCATGAAGGCCTCGCGCGTGGGGCGCGAGCGCTTCTGGCTGATGGGAATGGTGGCGCCGGAGAGCAGGTCGATCTGGTCGCTGCGCATCTCGGCGATCTTCTCCATGTTGACGAGGAAGCTCTTGTGGCACTGCACGAAGGTGCCGGGCAGCTTGCGGGAGATGCCGCCCAGGGACTCGTAGGCCTCGATCACCTGGTCGGCCAGGTGGATGCGCACCTTGCGCCGGTCGCTCTCCACGAACTCGATGTCAGCCGGCAGCACGCGCATGATGCGGCCGCCCACCTTCACGCCGAAGGGACGCGCGATGCGCTCCTCCAGGTTCTCGATGGCCTTGTCGAGCGCATCGGTGAAGTCCTCAGGCTGGAGGGGCTTGGTGAGGAAGTAGACGTGGCTCGTGCGGTAGACCCGCGTGCAATACTCGACGTGGCCCGTGACGTAGATGACCTGGACGCCGGGGCACTGCTGAAGCAGCTTCTGCACGGCGGTGATGCCGTTGCCGGCAGATCCGGCGGAATCCTCGAGCACGACGTCCATGAACACGATGTCCGGAGAGAAGCCGCGGCGCAGGCGCTCGTCAAGAGCGGCGAGGCTGGTACAGATCTCCACCTCGAAGGTCTTATGGGTAGGATACTGCTCAAGCATGCGCTCGAGCGCATGCGCTTGCTCTCTGTCGTCATCGACGACCAAGACGCTTACCGTGTTCATATGTTGCTACTCCTGGTGCGACATCCCTTGGGGTACGAAGGCTCTCCCCGCAGGTTCTCCCGATTGTGTCGCCGCCGAGGGCCCCGATTCCCCCGTCTTATTCGACGCGCTGCCCTCTATTGTAGCCAAGCACGAGAAAATGAGTGCGAGACCTGGTTTTGGATGTAACAATCAAGTTCTAAAATGCACTTTCCTACGGCCCTTTGCTGCCCAGCGGCACTGAGAAGCGCATACCCCCCCCCCGGTACCCTTTTCACGGCAGGTCAGGTAGCCGGGGAGCCGCGCTTCGCCTACTCGCCGACTGCCCGGGAAATGAGGGCGCGCAGCTCCTCGATGCCGCCGCCCTTCTCGGCGGAGGTGACCACCACCGGCGTCCCCTTCGGCAGGTCGAGCGCCTTCACGATGGCAGCACGCTGCTTGGCCGCCTGCTGCTTCGAGAGCTTGTCCGCCTTGGTGAGCGCGATGGCGAAGGGGAGCTCGGCCTCCTTCAAGAAGCCCACCATGCCGCAGTCGAGCGCCGAGGGCTCGTGGCGGATGTCGATGAGCGAGACCACCAAGGCGAAGGCGCGCTCCTGGTTGAAGTAGCCGTCGATCAGCTCAGACCAGCGCCCCTTCTCGGACTTGGAGACCTTCGCGTAGCCGTAGCCGGGCAGATCGACCAAGTCGGCGCCGTCCACGTCGTAGAAGTTGATGGTGGCGGTCTTGCCTGGCGTAGACGACACCTTCGCCAGGCCCTTGCGATACATGAGCTTGTTGAGCAGCGACGACTTGCCCACGTTGGAGCGGCCGGCGAAGGAGACCTCGGGGCCGTTGGAGGGCGGCAGCTGCGCTGAGGTGCCGTAGGCGGCCAGGAAGCGGGCGTTGTGGAAGTTCATGGGGGCTCCTTCGCGAAGGGGTTCGTCGGGCCATTGTACCAACAAACGCGAGGCGGCCCGCGAGCAGGTTCGCGGGCCGCCTCCTATGACAGCGGGCAGGAGCGGGGGATCCCGCCCTCGGGATTAGTTCTCGAAGTTCTCGGCGAAGCGGGCGTTCATCTGCGACTCCTGCACCACGGCAGCAGCCTGCGGATGCTCCACGCGCTCGTAGAAGAAGCGCACGTAGTGGCCGAGCACGAACAGCACCATGATGGCCGCGAACGCCGTCTCCAGGCCGATGAGCACCTGAAGCGCCTCGGGGAAGGGCAGCGCCACGCCAGCGCCGGTCAGGAAGGCCACGCCCCTGGAGAGCGCCGTGGCCGAGATGACGAAGGGGAACGTCATCGCCGCGAAGCTGGGGTAGAACTTGAGGGCCACCAGCTTGGGCAGGCGCGTCAGCACCATCGCGAACAGCGCCTGGGCCAGCACCATGAGCACGCCCACGAACACCGGGTTGGGGTTGGGCGAGGTGGACAGGTAGCCCACGAGCGACAGGCTCATCGGCGCAGCGTAGATGCAGAACAGCGGACGAGCAGGCTCGGGAATCTCATGGCGCAGGTAGCGAAGGGTAACCACGGCCAGCAGCACGGCATAGCAGGCAAAGCCCAGCCAGAACAGGCCGTAACCCAGCGACTCCATGTTGAACGCCGGAGAGGTGACCGACGCCACGATGATGCCCACGTAGCAGATGAAGTAGGTGGGAAACACCTCGTGCAGCTTGAAGCGGCGAATGAAGCGGAAGCTGAACCACACCATGAGGGACAGGTGCGCCGCCACCGCGCAGATCCACAGCCCGAAGGCGGGAACGATGGCCACGGGCGCCAGGTAGCCCGCCAGCTGCATGAGCGCCATGAACAGGGTGGCCGACACGCTGGCCAAGATGGAGTTGTGCAGGTCATCGCGGATCATCGAGGGAAACAGCACGATCTTCGCCGTCAGCAGGCTCACCAGAGCCAGGGCCAGCAGGCCGCACACGCCATGGGCAATCTCGGTGTAGGGCTGGAGCAGGTTGCCCAGGGCCGCCAGGCCAAGGGCCACGCCCGCCGTGGGGATGGGGACCTTCTTTATCAGCTCGCGCATTGGCCGCCTTTCATACGGGTATAGACAAGCGTTCAGACCACGCGCCGCCGGTGGAGGACGCAGCGGCGCGCAGGAACGTGGTGAAGTCATTCTGTCATCCAGTATACCAAATGAAAACTAATGAGTTTTTATCTAACGATAAGATAGTTTTATGATACGGTGACGACGGCCAGGAGAACGAGAAGGGAGGCGCCCGTGCAGGACTTCCGCGTAAGGACCTTCCTCACGGTGTGCCGCACCCTCAACTACACGCGCGCCGCCGAGGAGCTCCACATCACCCAGCCCGCCGTCTCCCAGCACATCGCCTTCCTCGAGAAGGAATACGGCGCCGACCTGTTCACCTATCGGCGCAAGAAGCTCGAGCTGACGAAGGCCGGCCTCGTGCTGCGTGACGCGCTCTCTACCATGGCCCACGACGAGTCCATGCTCCGCGAGCGCGTGAGCGCCTTGGCGTCGGGCTCGGCCGTGGAGCTGAGCATCGGGATGACGCTCACGGCTGGCGAGTATCTGGCCGCCGCCCCCCTGGCGGAGTACCTGGCCGCGCGGCCCGACATCCGCGCCACCGTGCGCTCGGGCGGCACGCGCCGTCTCATCGAGCTGCTCGACGCCGGCACGGTGGACTGCGCCTTCGTGGAGGGCCTCTTCGACAAGAGCGCGTATGAGTGGGACGTATTCCGCACCGAGCGGCTCATCTGCGTCTGTGCCGCCGGCCACCGGTTCGCCCGGGAGCCGCAGACGATGGAGGACCTGCTGGGCGAGCGCCTCGTCACCCGCGAGCCGGGCTCGGGCACCCGCGCCGTGCTCGACCACGCCCTGGCCGCGCGCAACCTCTCCATCGAGGGGTTCGCCGACACGCTCATCGCCGAGAGCCTGGGCGTCATCAAGGTGATGGTCGCCCACGACCTGGGCGTGGCGTTCCTTTACGAGGCCGCCGTGCAGCGCGAGCTGCAGGAGGGCTCGCTCAAGGAGGTGCCCCTGGCCGGCCCGCCCATCCAGCACGACATCGCCTTCATCCGCCTGAAGGGCAGCGCCTTCGAACCCGAGCTCCAAGCGCTCTTCGACGCCCTGCGGGAACGCTCCTAGCCCCCCCCCAGACGCAAGAGGGGCCCGACCAGACGGCCGGGCCCCTCACATCAGCGATGCCTTGGCGTCGCGCTACTCGTCCACGCTCATGGTCAGGGACAGCAGGGCGTCATGGGCAGCCGCCTGCTCGACCAGATCGCGGGTGAGGATGACGCCGCGGGCAGCGGCGAACACGCCGTCGGCGCTGGCCACGTCCTCGGTGAGGGTCTTGCCGATGAGGAATTCCACCAGCTGCGCATCCTCCTCGGAGAGCTCGAGGACCTCCTCCGCGACGGCGGCCTCCGCGAAGTCCTCCACGATCTCGTCCTCGACCGCCAGGGCAGCCACGTCGTCGGCCAGCAGCACGTCGTCGGCCGCGGGCTCGTCAGCCGCGACCGCGGCCGCGGGCTCGCCGCTCTCGCGCAGCTCGGCAGCCGTCTTGGCGCCGTCGTCGACGAAGACGAACTCGGGGGCGAAGAACACGAAGGCATCAGCCGCGAACACCGTGCCATCGTCGAGGGTGAGGCTGGTGACGGTGCCGTACACCGGGTCGAAGGCGTAGGTGGCCACGACGCCCAGCTTGTTGCCGGTGCGAGTGTAGACCTCGGCGCCGATGAGCGCGAAGCCGTCGCCGATGAGGGCCTGGGCCTGCGGGTCGGACGCCGCCAGGAAGTCCTCGCGCGACTGGACGGTGATGAACGTGTCGCCGACGGCGATCACGTTGGCGAAGGGCAGCACAAGCGGGGTGTTGGTGGTGGCGTTGGAGACGATGTAGTGGCCGACGGCCAGGGTATCGCAGTCAACGCGCAGCTCGCGCATCTTGCCGAGCACCTTGCGGTCATCCAGGCCGACGATGCTGCGAGTGAGGATGGATTCGTTGGTTTCCATGGTGGCTCTTTCTCCCAATGATGGACGACGGTGGCCGCAAGCGCGGCGTTGGTGCCCGCATTTCGCGCGCTTGGCCCATTGTATACGAAACGATGCCCGCCCGGGGAGGGAAGCAGCGCTATTTGCTGGGCTCCACGCTTCCCTCGGCGAGGGTGACCGTGGAGGAGTCGTCCACCAGGTAGATGTCGCTTGAGAGCAGGTCACGCGTGGTGCGCACGCCGTCCTGGTAGTACACGCGGAACGACTCGGAGATGTAGTACTGGCGCAGCTCGCCCTCGGCGTCCTTCTTCTCATAGCGATCCACCACGCGCGAGGTGGCATCCACGGTGACGCCCTCGGGCAGCGGGTCGCCGACGATGGTCACGTCCACCGTCTGGCCGACGGCCTTGGCGTAGATGGTGATGTCGTGCTCGGTGTTGTTGCGGATGCGCAGGTCGATCTGGCCGTAGACGATGGTGGCGTCCAGGCCGATGGGCGCGTAGTCCGACACGACGGAATGGGGATGACGCTCGACGATGTCCAGGTCGGCCTTGACGGCCGCGATGTAGAGGGCGGTGGACACCTGGCAGATGCCGCCGCCATCGCCGACGGCCACCTTGCCGTTGCGGATGACGGGAGCCTCCTGGTAGCCGCGCTCGGCGGAGCTGTCGCCCACCACCTCGTTGAACGAGAAGACGCCGCCGGGCTCGATGACCACGCCGTCGATGGCGTCGGCCGCCAGGCGGATGTTCTGGGCCCGCGCCGCGTCCTCGCTCTGGGAGATGGCCTGGTACTGGCCGATGATCTGCTGCTCGGGAGCCTCAGGCTCCTCCGGGGCATCGGGAGCGGGCGTGGGAGCCTCCTCCGGCGGCGCAGCGGCAAGGGCCTCGGCGGCCTGGTCGTTAGTCATCCACAGCACCGGGTTGCCGAAGGCCATGCAGGCCGAGACGGCCAGGGAGCAGAGCACCACCACGGGCAGCGCCGCCCAAGAGGCCCGGTAGGACGGAGGCATCTCAGGACGGCGGCGCGGAGCGGGCGCCCGCCGGTCAACGCGCTGATCGGGGCGGGCGTGGGCTGCCATGGCCTACCCCATCCTCTCGACTGCGTCCAGCTTCATGCGCTCGACGCGGGTGAGCACGCTTGACTGGCGCAGCTCGGCGGCGACCGCGCGGGCCTTGTCCCCATCGCCTGCCTTGACGTAGCAGGCCAGCTCGTCGAAGCGGGCGCGGCGGGCCTCGTCGGGCGTCGGCGCCGCGGCGGCGGCCTCTGCGAAGAGGCGCGCGGCAATGGGGTACACGCCGCGCTCGCGCAGCGACTGCGCCTTAGCGCAGAAGCCGTCGTAGGACGAGGACGCGGCAGGGGTCGGCTCGGGGGTCGCGATGGGCTCGGGCTCGGGGGTCGCGGCGGGCGCCGCGGTGGCGGCCGGCTCGGGCTCGGGGGTCGCGACGGGCGCCGCGATGACGGCCGGCTCGGGCATGGGCATGGGCACGGGCTCGGGCACGGCGACCGGCTCAAGCTCAGGGGTCGCAGCGGGCTCCGGCTCAGGTGCGGGAACGGGCTCCGGCTCGGACGCGAGAACGAACGCCGGCTCGGGCTCTAGAGCGAGCTCAGGCTCAGGCACCACGAGAGGCTCGGGCTCGGCGATGCCGGCGGGCTCCGAAACGAAGGCGGGCTCCGCGGCAGGCGCCTCCTCCGGCGTGCGGGCGGCCGCGAATTCCGGCTCGGGCTCAGAGGCAGGCTCCACCTCAGGCGCGAACGAGAATGCCTCCCACGTCGACTCGGAAGGCATCGCGGGCTCCGGCTCGGGGGCGGGAACGAACGCCGGCTCGGGCTCGCGCACCGGCTCGGGCTCGAATGCGATGACGGGCTCCGCCAGCTCGAGTTCCTCTTCCTCCGGCTCAGCATCAGCCGGCACGAAGGGCGAGGCCACGAACGGGATCTCCTCCACGGCCTCGAGCTCTGCGGCCTCCGGGGCAGCAGCCTCCTCCAGGGCGCGGCGACGCTCCTCCTGCTCCTCGGCGAGCGGGCGCAGGTCGATCATGTTGACCTTCTCCACCGGAACCACCTTGGTGGTGGTGAGGTCGGCAAAGGGAAGCGATATCGTGGCGGGCGTGGGCTTGCCGTGGGCGGGCTTCGAGGGCTTGGTCGCCTTAGGGGCGGTGCGCTTAGTGGGCCTCTTCGGCTCGACCACCGGCTTGACCAGCGGCTCGGCCGCCTCTTCCGTGGCGGATTCCTCCGCAGCGCGGGCCTTGGCGGCCTCGTCTGCGCGCTTGCGACGACGCGTCTTGTCAGCCGCCTCGGTCATCCCCACGTAGACGGCCACGGGGACGACGATGCAGGCCACGGCGAACAGCGGGGCGGTCCACCGCTGCGAGAACGCGATGGCAACCAGGAAGAACAGGATCACCACGAGGGTCACGCCGCCGAGCGATCCGATGACGGCACGGCGCTGGGAGCCAGGCGGGCTCAGGCGAATGCCCACCACCAGGCCGATGACCACGACCAGGGCCATCAGCGCGATGCCGATCCACGAGTTCTGCATGTCACCTCCCCACACGAAAAAAGAGCACACTGAAGCGATTATCCTATCGAAACCTGGAGTATACCACCAAGGCCCCGTTCGCAAGGGGCGATCAGGGCATCTCACGGCTTCTCACCAGCAAAACGCACAGTTTTCTCCCCAAGACGCAGGAAGGGCCCCGTCACCGGGGCCCTTCGGAAGCGCGACCGCGCCGCGGGGCATGCCGTCAGGCGCGCTTCGCCCTCTTGCGCTAGCGCGTGTTGGAGACGTAGGGCGTCTTGTCCTTCAGCAGGACGTCGTGGGCGCCGCCCTCCACGATGGACGTAGCGCTGACCAGGGTCAGCTTCGCCTTGTCCTGGAACTCGGGGATGGTGAGCGCGCCGCAGTTGCACATGGTGGACTTCAGCTTGAGCAGCGTCACGTCCACGTTGTCCTTGAGGCTGCCGGCATAGGGCACGTAGGAGTCCACGCCCTCCTCGAAGGTGAGGGCCTTCTTCTTGCCGCCCAGGTCGTAGCGGGCCCAGTTGCGGGCGCGGGCGCTTCCCTCGCCCCAGTACTCCTTCATGTAGGTGCCGTTCACCATCACCTTGTTGGACGGGCTCTCGTCGAAGCGGGCGAAGTAGCGGCCCAGCATCACGAAGTCGGCGCCCATGGCCAGGGCGAGCGAGATGTGGTGGTCGTACACGATGCCGCCGTCGGAGCAGATGGGCACGTAGATGCCGGTCTCGCGGAAGTACTCGTCGCGGGCCTTCGCCACCTCGATGGTGGCTGTGGCCTGGCCGCGGCCGATGCCCTTGGTCTCGCGGGTGATGCAGATGGAGCCGCCGCCGATGCCGATCTTGATGAAGTCGGCGCCCGCGTCGGCCAGGAAGCGGAAGCCCTCGGCATCCACCACGTTGCCCGCGCCGATCTTCACCGCGTCGCCGTAGTGCTCGCGCACCCACTCGATGGTCATCTTCTGCCAGTCGGAGAAGCCCTCGGAGCTGTCGATGCACAGGATGTCGGCCCCGGCCTCCACGAGCGCGGGGATGCGCTCGGCGTAGTCGCGCGAGTTGATGCCGGCGCCCACCATGTAGCGCTTATGGCCGTCGAGCATCTCGTTGGGATTGGACTTGTGGGAGTCGTAATCCTTGCGGAACACGAGGCTGACCAGGCGATCGTCGGCGTCCACCACCGGCAGGGAGTTGAGCTTGTGCTCCCAGATGATGTCGTTGGCGTCCTTGAGGGAAACGCCGTCCTGGGCCACGATGAGCTTCTCGCGCGGGGTCATGAAGTCGGCCACCTTCTCGGTGAGCTCCATGCGGGAAAGGCGGTAGTCGCGCTCGGTCACCACGCCGAGCAGCTTGCCGTGGGCCGTGCCGTCCTCGGTGACGGGCATGGTGGAGTGACCGTGCTCGTCCTTGAGGCGCACCACGTCATCCAGGGTCATGTCGGGCGAGAGGTTGGCGTCGGAGGTGACGAAGCCGGCCTTGAAGTCCTTGACGCGGGCCACCATGGCCGCCTCGTCGGCGATGGACTGGTTGCCGTAGATGAACGAGAGGCCGCCCTCGGTGGCCAGGGCCACGGCCATGCGGTCGTCAGAGACAGCCGCCATGATGGCGGACACCATGGGGATGTTGAGGGAAAGCGGGCACTCCTCCTCGCCCTTGCGGTACTTGACCAGGGGCGTCTTGAGGCTGACCGCCGCCGGCACGCAGGACGCGGGCGTGTGCCCGGGAACCAGCAGGTACTCGTTGAACGTGCGGGACGGCTCGTCGAAATAGAATGCCATGCGCTCTCTCCTTCTTCTCTATGGCCCTCTGACCTGCGGTGACGCCGCTTGCGAACGCGGCTGCGCGATAGGTTGAGTGCATTATAGACGGCAAAACCCCAGGTCGGCAGTCAGATCAGAAAATCGGCGGAATCTCCCGGCATGCGCGGGAGCGAGGGGGTGGCCGCGAATGCGCGGAGGGGGGCTCGGCGGGCCGGCGCACGGGGGTCGGCGGGGCTCGGTGGGCCGGGACGGGGGGCGCCGCCGGTCGACCCGGCGCGCGACGCCCCCCCCCGCGAAAGTCAGGCGCTAGGCGTTGCGCAGGAAGGCCTCGTAGCCGCGGCGTGCCTCGTAGATGTCGGCCTTGCTCGTGACCTCCCACGGCGCATGCATCGAGAGCACCGGCACGCCCGAGTCGATGACGTCCATACCGTAGCGCGCGGGGATGTAGGCGATGGTTCCGCCGCCGCCCGCGTCCACCTTCCCCAGCTCGGCCGTCTGGAAGCTCACGCCGGCATCGTCCATGACGCGCCGCACGCGAGCCATATACTCGGCGCTCGCGTCATTCGATCCGCTCTTGCCCCGAGCGCCCGTGTACTTGTTGAACACGAGGCCGCGACCGAGGAAGGCGGCGTTCTTCGCCTCGAATACGCTCGCATACGCCGGGTCGAAGCCGGCAGACACGTCGGAGGAGAGCATCGACGACGACGCGAGGGCACGGCGCAAGGGCAGCGCGCCCTCCTCGCCGGCGAGCGCCATCACCTCGGCGATGACATTCTCGAAGAACAGCGACTCCATGCCCGTGGCGCCCACCGAGCCGATCTCCTCCTTGTCCACGAGCACGGTGACGGCCGTCTTCGCCGGCACCTCGTCGGCCAGGGCCAGCTGGGCCACGAGCGACGTGTAGGCGCACACGCGGTCATCCTGGCCGTAGCCGATGATCATGGAGCGGTCGAAGCCCAGGTCGCGAGCGCGACCGGCAGGCACGACCTCCAGCTCGGCGGAGAGGAAATCCTCCTCGGCGATGCCGTACTTGTCAGCCAGCAGCGCGAGGGCGAAGGCCTTGACGGGATCCTTCGGCGCATCTGCGGCTGGCGCGGCGTCATCCAGCGGAGCGGCCGCAGCGGCGGCATCCCCGCCCCCTTGGAGCGCGGGCGCTCCCTCGGCAGCCGGGGCCTTCCCCGCCTCGGCGACGAGCGGGCGGTTGCCGACGAGCACGTCGAGGTCCTCCCCCTCCACGACAGCGCTCCCCTTCTTCTCCATCTGCGCGCGACCCAGGTGCGGCAGCAGGTCGGTCACGCAGAAGACGGGGTCGGCCGGGTCCTCGCCGACGTTCACCTCCACCACGGAGCCGTCGGTCTTGGCCACCACGCCGTGGAGCGCCAGCGGCAGCGCCGTCCACTGGTAGTTCTTGATGCCGCCGTAGTAGTGCGTGTCCAGCAGCGCGAAGCCGTTGGCCTCGTAGAGCGGGTTCTGCTTGAGGTCGAGGCGCGGCGAGTCCACGTGCGCGCCCAGGATGTTCATGCCCGCGGCGAGCGGGCTCTCCCCCAACTGCACCAGGACGAGCGCCTTGCCCTGGGCGGTGGCCCACACCTTGTCGCCCGGCGCGAGGGCGCGCCCCGTGGCCACGGCCTCGGCCAGCGGACGGTAGCCGGCCGCCTCCGCCTTGGCCACGGCAGCGGTCACGCATTCGCGCTCGGTCTTGTTGTCCGAGATGAAATCCCGATAGTCGGAGGCCAGGGCCTCGACGGCCTCAGAGGCGGCCTCGTCGTACGTCTTCCACGCTGCTTCGCGTTCCATATGATTCCCTTCTCGTGCCTTAGGGCCTGCCGCCACCGGCAGGCGAAACGTCTTCGCCCTCCATTATCGCCAAGCAGTTGCGCTATTTCGGAAACATTTGTGAAAAGCAGGGAATGGGCGGCTGCCCCCCTGCCGTGGTCGTGCCTATAATAGGCGGGCACGCGAGATGACCCTTGTCTCGCCATCCGAACAAGCAAGAAGGAGCAACGCCATGACCATGAAGATCCGCCAGGAGATTCCCACCCCCGCCAACAGCACCAACTTCAACGTCGTGCCCGACAGCACCACCACCGTCGGCACCACGCTCGAGAACCTGAAGGCCGCTGTCATGGGCGAGACCGGTGCGTCCGCCAAGTACGCCGCCTTCGCCGCCGCCGCCCGCGCCCAGGGCTACGAGCAGATCGCCCGCCAGTTCGAGGCCACCTCGGCCGCCGAGCAGATCCACATCGGCCTCGAGGCCGCGCTCATCCAGGCCGCCGAGCCCGACTACGTCCGTCCCGAGGCTCCGCAGATGGAGGGCATCCAGACCGACCTGAACCTCATCTCCGGCGCGCTGGGCGAGATCTACGAGACCTCCGACATGTACCCGTCCTTCATCGTGAAGGCCCAGGAGGAGGGCGACGCCAAGACCGTGCAGGTGTTCACGCGCGCTAAGCTGGCCGAGTCCGTGCATGCCGAGCTGTACCTGGACGCCTACAACAACATCGACGCCGAGGACGACCGCTCCTTCTACCTGTGCCCCGTCTGCGGCTACATCCACAAGGGCGACGACTTCGAGAAGTGCCCCATCTGCTTCTGCGCTAAGGACAAGTTCCAGGTGTTCTAAGCCAACGCAAGACAACGTGCAAGAAAGGCCGTCCCATCAGGGGCGGCCTTTCTATTTTGTCGTCCAAGGAGCCAAAGTACACCAAGGAGAACGATCCCTTCCGCACAACGCTGACGCTGACCAGGACGGAATGCTCGCATTGGCGGGAAGGGCGCGGGGAGCAGAGGCGCAGGGAGGGAGCCGGAGCTGCGGACGGGGCGGGAAGGCGGGGCCGTCGGCGGCGCGCTGTGGCACGCAGGCGGGGGGCCGGGGCTGCGGAGCCGTCGGCGGGGCTGCGGGGAGGGAAGGTCGGGGCCGCCGGCGGTGCGCTGTGGACGACACAACCCTGAGGCGGGTGCCTCCGCCTGCATTGGCGACGGGCAGGGGGGATGAGGCGCAAGCACCGCGCGGGCGTGCGAAACACCGTGCGCCGAGTGTTTCACGTGAAACATTCGTTCTCACCGCAGGAGTCAGGCGCCAGAAACGGCGAGGCCAGGCGAGCAAGGACTCCCCCTCAAGAGACTCGGTGTGCGCGCTGATGCGAAAACGTCGTGCGCCGAATGTTTCACGTGAAACATTCGTTCTCGCCGCAAAAAGCAGACGCTAAGGATGGCGGGGCCATGTGAAGAGAGACTCCCCCTCGAGAGACTCGACGTGCGCGCTGAGAATGCGGCCGCCTTCGACAGACACCTTCGCGATAGAACGCGGGAAGCCGCCACGAGGACGAAACGCCGAGCCGGGACAGATCAGCAGCGTGGCGGGCCGGACGTCGCTCCCCCACTCGAGCTTGGGCACGTGGGTGTGGCCGTGAACGCAGATGTCGGGCAGCGGGTCGCCAGGCGCCAGGGCCGCGCTGCCGGCAGCGGTAACGCGCACATCGCGAGGGTAGTGGGCTACGAGGAAACGGACGCCCTCGAGGACAGGACGCGCGAAGCGCCCCACGGAGTCGCCGTATTCCGGGAAGTCGTTGTTGCCCAGAACGGCAGTCACCGGAGCCAGCGTCTCCAGCTCGCGCAGGATGGCAGGGTCGCCGATGTCACCTGCGTGGATGATGTGATCCACATCCGCCAGCGCCGCGTAGGCCCGATGGTCGAGCCGTCCGTGCGTATCCGATATGATGCCAATGGTAGCCATGCCCTCCATAGTAGCAAAAACCACCTGCGTCCGCTCGCGCCTGCACACGCCTCGCCCCGACGGCCGTGCCGGCTCGCCCGCGCTCGCCCGCCCTACCGACCACGCTCGTCTGCCCGCGCCTGCTCGCTCCCGCCGCCAGCTCGCTCGCGCTCGCCTCCCGCCCACGCTCGCCTCATCGACCACGCTCGTCTGCTCGTGCCTGCCCGCCGTCATCCGTGCCTACTCGCGTTTGCGTTCACGCAGCCGTGTCGAGCGCTCTTTCCGCGTCCGCACGCGTCCACTTCATCCAGACTTGTCCTGCGCTCAGTGCCTCTGGGATGTTTCACGTGAAACATTCGTTTGCAAAACAGCGGCTCCCGTACCCCCCGTTTTCACCGTACGAATGTTTCACGTGAAACATTTTCTCCGCGCTGGATGGGGTTTCTCCTAGGAGTTCGTTGCCGAAAACCCACGTGGAATTGACTGGGAGGTTACGACGATGACGAGAACATGAGGGGAGAGTGACACGGGGGTAACTACGCCGCCACGAGGCCACGAGGCTCCTTGGGCGCTCGCTATACTGCTAACCAGCAGATGACAAGTACATAAGAAGACAGTTTCCTTTCCTCCTTCTCTCCTGAGAGCGCCGGTTCCTCCCCTTTCCGGTGCTCAACCGAATCGGCGGCTCCCCCTAGGCCGCCCTTTCGGCGTTTTCGGGGCTTCTCGCACGAGAGAGCGGGGAGGTCGACCACACGAGAGGAGTCTCCATGAGCCTCGTCGAAAACAATGAGATCATTCACGATTCCCATCGGGAAGATCAGCATTCACTGCCCCAATTTAAGGACATCGAACTCGTCAGCGACGGGTGGATCAAGAAGTATGTGCTCACCTATGAGATGCCCGATGGGTCGGAATACCGCTACGAGAGCGTCTCGCGCAAGGGGCTTGACGCCTATCGCGCCCAGCTGCTGGGAAACGCCGCCGGCCGCACGCCCGAGCCCGACGCCGTGTGCATCGTGCCCGTGCTCCCCGACGACAGCCTGCTGCTCATCCGCGAGTTCCGCTACCCCGTGAATGCCTCGGTCATTGCGTTTCCCGCCGGACTCGTCGAGCCGGGCGAGACGCTGGCGGACTGCGTCGACCGCGAGCTGCGCGAGGAAACCGGCTACCGCCTGCGTCGCGCGTTCGACCGCGACCCGCTCATGCCGCTGCCGCAGTCGGGGTATTCGTCGGTGGGCATGGCGGAGGAGAACGTGCGCGTGGTCATCGCCTACGTCGAGCCCGACGGCGACGCGCAGCCGGGAGAGGGCGAGTTCATCGAGCATTTCACGCTCACCCGCGACCAGGTGGGACCCTTCCTCGACACGAATCGCGAGCTCATCGGCACACGCTGCCAGCTGCTGCTCGAGGCCGTGCGACGCACCAACGTCCTGCGCAAGCGCCTCACGCTGCTGCAAAACCCCCTCAGAAGCGAGGACTTCGCCTAAGGGGGCGGAAGCATCCGGCTCGGGCAAATCGGCGGAATCGGCGGAACCACCCGAGCCGCTGCCCCCCGGGCGCCCGGGCCATCCGGGCCGTCGGCACCGCCGGCACCGCTCGAACCGTCCGACCCGCCCAAACCGTCGGCGCCAACCGAGTCGCCGGACACCCCCCGGCGCCGGCGCCGCCCGAGCCGCTAGGCCCCTCCCTCGGGCGCCCAAGCGCCCGGGCCGTCCCCTCCTTCCCCGGCCACCCAGCGCGCAAGGAGGGAGCGGCCCGCAGGGCCCCACCAGAACGAAGCGCTAACTAGCGGGCAGCCTTGAGGGCGGCTACCTTCTCGCGTGCCTCGGCGAGCTGCGCCTCGACGTCGATACCGCGCACGTCAAGGTTCTCGGCGACGGCAAAGCGCACCTCGGGGATGCCGAACATGCGGGCGATACCGCACAGGTACTCATAGCCCAGGTTGGCACCGGCCACCGAGCCGCCGCAGGTAGTGAGGTAGGTGAGATGCCGCGCGCGGCAGAGGCCCTCGCAGCGGGCGTCATCGGTGTAGTGGAAGGTGATATCGCACACGCTCACATGCTCGAGGTACACCTTGAGCGCCGCGGGAAACGACAGGTCCCAGTACGGTGCGCCGACGACGATCTCATCGGCCTCCGCGAACTGCTTGGCCAGGTCGAACACCGGGTCGTCGAAGACGCCCGCTGCCTCCAGCTGAGCGCGGTAGGCGACGGATTCCGCATAGAAGGGCTCCAGGCGCATCTGGCCCAGGTTCACTTCCTGCACGCTGTCGATGCCCTCCAAGTACTCGCGGCACAGGCCCAAGGTGCGCGATTCCTCGTTACGCAGGCAGGCATTCACGAACAGCACGGTCACGGCTTCCTCACTTTCCCTCGAGCACGTCGAGCGCGGCGCGATAGCCGCCGCTGCCGTAGCTCAAGCACTTGGACACGCGGGCGATGGTGGTGGCCGACGCCCCGGTGGCCTCCTCGATGGCGGCATAGGACTTCCCCGCCGCAAGCAGCCGCGCCACAGCCAGGCGCTGAGAGGTCTCGCGAATCTCGCGAATGGTGAACAAGTCCTCCAACAAGGTGAACACGGTGTCCTCATCGTCGAGGGCCGCCAGCACGGCCAGCAGGTCGTCAACGTCTTTCGTGCGGATGTCGCTCATGGTCAGATCACTCCTCTGCGGAAGCGGCCGCCGGGCGCTCAAGGCTCCCGCGGTGCGCCGCGCGCACCAGGCCGTACTCTATGGAATCGACGAGCGCGTTCCACGACGCCTCGATGACGTTCTCCGACACCCCCACCGTCCCCCAGGTTCCGCAGGCGTCTGCGGAGGTGATGGTGACGCGGGTGATGGCGTCCGTTCCCTGGCTCTCGTCGAGCAAGCGCACCTTGTAGTCGATCAGCTCCATAGCGGCCACCTGCGGATACGACTCGCTGATGGCAAGCCGCAGAGCGTTGTCGAGCGCGCCGATGGGGCCGGTTCCCTCACCCGTGGAGACGAACCGGCGGGCGCCCACGTGAATCTTGACGGTGGCCTCGGACATGGCGTCCTTAGCCAGCGCGCCCGTATCCTCGTGATCATCCACGATGACCCGGAAGCTCTCCAGCGTGAAGGCGGGGCGGTAGTCCCCCAAGTGCCGCATGAGCAGCAGGGCGAGCGACCCGTCGGCCACCTCGTAGGAGTAGCCGGCCGCCTCGCGCCGCTTGATGTCGTCGAGTACCGCCTGCACGTCCACGTCAGGCACCGTCAAGTCAAGGCCGAGCGACGCCGCCTTCTGGACGAGCGACGCCTTTCCCGCAAGCTCGCTCACGAGCATGCGCGCGCTGTTGCCCACAGCCTCGGGACGTGCGTGCTCGTAGGCCTCGGGAAAGCGCGCGATGGCGCTGGCATGCAGGCCGCCCTTGTGGGCGAAGGCCGAAGCGCCCGTGTAGGGATGGTGGGCCGGCAGCGACACGTTGCACAGCTCGGCCACGTACTGGGCCACGCCGGTCAGGTCGCGCAGGCGGTCGGGCCCCACGCAGGCGGCGCCCATCTTCAGCTCCAGGTCGGCGATGACCGTGAGCAGGTCGGTGTTGCCCACGCGCTCGCCGATGCCGTTGACGGTGCCCTGCACCTGCGTGACGCCGGCGCGCACCGCGGCCAGGGTGTTGGCTACCGCGCAACCGGAATCGTTGTGACAGTGGATACCGAGCGCCTGCTCCGGCAGGGCGGCTGCGACGGCCGCGACGGCCTCCTCCACCTCGAAGGGGAGCGCCCCGCCGTTGGTCTCGCACAGGTCGATCGAGTCGGCACCGGCCTCAGAGGCCGCGCGCAGGCACGCCAGCGCGTAGGCGGAATTGGCCTTGTAGCCATCGAAGAAGTGCTCGGCATCGAACACGACGCGCCGCCCCGCGGCCTTCAGGTAGGCCACGGAATCGGCTATCATCCGCAGGTTCTCCTCGAGCGAGGTCTGAAGCGCACGAGTGACCTGGGCATCCCAGGTTTTTCCCACGATGGTGACCACGGGTGCCCCGCAGGCCAGCAAATCGGCCAGCCCCGGATCGTCGGCCGCGGCCACGCCCTTGCGGCAGGTCGATCCGAAGGCGGCTATCTGCGCGTGGGCCAGGGGAAGCTCCCGCACCTGGCGGAAGAACGCGATGTCCTTGGGGTTGGACGCGGGAAAGCCGCCTTCGATGAAGTCAATGCCAAAGGCGTCGAGCCGCTCGACGATGCGCAGCTTGTCCTCAAGCGAGAGCGTGATGCCCTCGCACTGCTCACCGTCGCGCAGCGTGCTGTCATAGGTGTGGATGCGGCGACTCACCGCGCCTTAGACCTCCGTCAGCCAGTCAGCGTACTCCTCCACGCGACCGTAGGCCACAGCGAAGAAGCGCTCCTGGAGGGCGCGGGTGACCGGGCCCGGCTTGCCCACCTCGCGGCCGTCCACGGCCCCGATGGGAGTCAGCTCGGCAGCAGAGCCGGTCATGAACACCTCGTCGGCAACGTAGAGGTCGCAGCGGGTCAGGCTCTCCTCGATGGCGGGGATCTCCAGATCCTCGGCCAGGCAGAGCACCGTGTCGCGCGTGATGCCCTCGAGCAGGCCGTCGGAGAGCGGCGGCGTGGAGAGCACGCCATCGCGCACGACGAACAGGTTCTCGCCCGTGCCCTCGCAGACCAGGCCGTCCTCGTTCAGCATGATGGCCTCAGCGTAGCCGTGCTCCTTGGCCTCCAGCTTGGCCAGGATGGAGTTCATGTAGGACGCGGTGGCCTTCACCGCCGGCGGGATGGCATTGTTGGAGCGCTGACGCCACGAGGACACGCCCACGGACACACCGCTCTCCAACGCCTCGGGGCCCAGATAGGCATCCCACGGCCACACGGCGATGACCACATCGGTCGGCGCGCCGCTGGGATCGACGCCCATGACGCCGTAGCCGCGATACACGAGCGGGCGAATGTAGCAGGACGGCAGCTTGTTCGCGCGAATGACCTCGAGGGTGGCTTCGCACAGCTCGTCCACCGTGTAGGGCAGATCGATCAGCGCGATCTTGCAGCTGCGATGCAGACGCTCCATGTGGTCGCGCAGGCGGAACACGAAGCTGCGGTCGGAGTCGGGGTCCTTATAGCAGCGGATACCCTCGAAGACACCAGACCCGTAGTGCAGGGAGTGCGACAGCACGTGCGTGGTGGCCTCAGCCCACGGAACCAGCTCCCCGTTCTTCCAAATGTAGTCCACTTCGGTGATGTCCATCTTGCGCTCCCTTCTTGGACCCTCTTCCAGATGACACCGCATTTTACTCCAACGAACTAACGTCCACCGCCTTTTCCGCCGAGTGGGGCAAAAAGAAGGGCCCCGCCAGCTCAGCAGAGAGCGAGGCGGGGCCCACGGCCGCGTCCCCGGGGGAGGAGCGGCTGAAAGCAGGTGTGCTTAGGACAGGAACTGCGCCAGGCGCTGCAGCGGCTGGGACATCAGCTTGGCAGAGCCCTTGTCCTTGCCCAGGACGAAGAGGTCGGCAACGGGAGTCATCGGATCCTCCACCAGGTCGGTGATGACCTGGTCGGTCACCGGGCGCGTCTCGATGACGCGCTTGGCGAAGGTGGGCATCTGATCCTCCATGGCGGTGATCTTCACCACGTCACCCGTGTGCGGCGCCTGGATGTAGTAGCCGTCGCCCAGGTACATGGCCACGTGGCCCACGCCGTCGGACTGGCGATCGAAGAACAGCAGGTCGCCCATGTGCAGATCCTCGAAGTCCACGTCCTCGCCCACCAGGCACTGGAAGTAGGTGGTACGCGGAATCTCGACGCCCAGAACCTCGCGGTAGCAGTACTGCACCAGGCCAGAGCAGTCGAAGCCGTCCGGGGTGGTGCCGCCCCACAGGTAGGGGGTGCCCAGGTGGGACGTGGCCTCGGCCACCAGGTCAGCGAGCGTGCGCTGCTCCATGATCACCTCGCCGGTGATGGGGTCGAGCATCTCCTTGCCGGTTTCCGGATCAATGACCGGGAACTCGAAGGTGGAGACCATCTCGTAGTCCAGCGGCTCGTCAAAGCGGGTCAGATCGTAGGTCTCGATGATGTCCTGCAGCTTCTCGGAGTACTGGGTGTCGGTGGCGTAACGGCCCTCCAGGTAGTCCGTGGCGTCCACGAAGGTGGGGGCGTTGGACTTCCACACCGGCGCATAGAAGCCGTCGAGGCCCTCGCACATGAGGTCGGCGTAGTCGTTGAGGGAGTCCTTCACCGTGTCGTACTTGCGGAAGTCCGACAGAATGAAGTAGATGAGGCCGGTGCCGTCGTCCTCGGCGGTGCGCATGAGGACGCTCTCGCCGTTGTGGGAGCCCTTGATGCCGAAGAGGTTGTTGTTCGGCGCCTTGGCCAGCATCGAATTGCCCGAGGCAGACTCGAGAATGGCCTGGGCAATCATGACGGACGCGTAGAGGTCGCGCTCCTGGCCGATCTCACGCGCCTGCTCGCCGATCATGGCGATGAACTTCTCGGTGGTGAGATCGTGGGTGTAGTGCTTCGGCGTGTAGGTGGTATCGCCGTTGTAGGACCACGACGGGTAGGACGGGTTCTCCGCCGCCGGCGGGTCGGCCGGCGTCACGGGCGCCGGAGGCGTCGGGACGGTGGGCGCGACGACCTCGGCCGGCGCCTCGGCGTCGGGGGCCTCAGCCTTGGGAGCCTCGGGGTCGGCCGGCTTGGCCGGATCCTCGGCCTCCGGATCCTTGGGGTCGGCGGGGTCGGTCTTGTCCGCGGGATCGGCCGGCTTGGCCGGGTCGGCCGGCTTCACGGGATCGGTCTGGTCGCCTGGCTTGGCCGGCTCAGAGGGATCCGCCGGATCGGTCGGGACGGTCGGCTCAACCGGCTTCACGGGATCGGTCGGCTCAGCCGGGTCAACGGGCTCCGTCGGGACAGTCGGGTCGGTCGGCTCGACGGGGTCAACCGGGTCGATCGGATCCACCGGATCGACCGGATCGGTGGGATCAGTCGGCTCGACGGGGTCAACGGGGTCAACCGGGTCGATGGGGTCAGTCGGCTCTCCGGGCTCCACGGGATCCGTGGCGTCAGGGTTCTCGGGATCGACGGCGTCCGGATCCTTGGAATCGGGACCGACGATGGGCGCCGGGTTATCGGGGTCAGGCTCGACGGCCTCGCCGTTGGCGGCCGCGTTCTTCTCGGCCTCCGCCTTGGCGGCAGCCTCTTCGGCGGCCTTCTTCTTCGCCGCTTCCTCCTGGGCCTTCTTCTCGGCCGCAGCAGCCTGGGCCTTGGCCTTGGCGCTGGCGATGTTGTCCGCAGTGGCGGGATCGATGGCACGCAGGGCGCCCAGGTCGATGGAGTTGAGCTCCTCCAGGCTGAGGGAGCCGCCGTTGAGGTACTTCACGACCGCGCCGCTGCCGGCAAAGCCGGTGCTGCGAACCTTCTCGATGACGGCCGAA
Source organism: Enterorhabdus sp. P55 (assembly GCF_009911695.1). Lineage (GTDB taxonomy): Bacteria > Actinomycetota > Coriobacteriia > Coriobacteriales > Eggerthellaceae > Enterorhabdus. The sequence goes on from NZ_QWKK01000019.1 coordinate 30,906, forward strand.
GCCGCATCCTTGTCGCCGAAGGCATCACCGTCTGCCAACGTGAGGCCTGCGATGGGCGTCACCGCAAGCGCGGTGGCGACCACTACCGCGGTTGCGCCCTTGACGCGATTGCGCCGGGCCCGCGTATCCTTGCCGCTATTCTTACGCATGAGAACCTGCTTTCAGAGTAATGCGCCGCAAAGCAGATAGAGCGGTAAAAGCGTGTGCTACCGCGCGCTGCCCTGCATGCGCGTCTTCTGTCATCGACGCCCATCGCCCCCGCAACGGCATCGATCCTCTTCTCAGATAACCGTGAATTTATCACAGGCACCCGACGACCGCAAGGCAAAGATGTCGTTTTGGTAACAGACGCAGACAGGTTTCAGGGAAAATTCAAAGTGCCGAAGTCAGGATATCCCCGACTCCGGCACAGGTCCCGATGACGTCCTCCGCTGTTTCTAAGCAGTAACCCCGCCCTTTCCATCTGGACGATCGCCGCCACGGTCGAACCCGCCGAATCCGCCGCGGCCGCCGGCCCCCTCAAGCCGGGAGGAGCCCTCGGTGGAGACGGTGGCGCTCACCGCAGAGCCGCCGTCAACGGAACCGCCTCGCCAGAGAGCGCCCTCCGGGACAGCGCCGACCAGCATGCCGCCCACCACCACCTGGCACGTCGCGCCGTCGGCCAAATCGGGGCTCGACACTACGACGCTCTGGAAGGCGGCCTCCGCGGTGAAGGAGGCCAGCACGACGCCAGCTTCGTCGACGAGGGACACGGCATCGCCCGCGGCGCCGCTCGCGGCCACCAGGGCCGAGGGCTGCGTGCCGCCCGTAAAGCCCATGGCCATGCCCGCCGAGCCCACCATGATGACGGTGCCGCCGTTGACGGTGGCCTCGAACTCGTAGTCAAGGGTGCTGTCCGCGCCGCCCGTCGGGCCCGTGACGAGAACGGTACCGCCGTTCACCTCCACCGATCCGTTGCTGTCGATGCCGTCGCCGCCGGCCACGATGACGAGGGACCCGCCGTTCACCTGGATGAGGCACTCCTCGCTGGCGCCGGGCAGGGCGCCGCCCCCCGGCCCGAAGCCGCCGCGTCCGCCCCCGCCGTCGGGGGCGCCGCCGGGGCGCTCCGCGGAAGGGGCGCCCTCCGCTGGCGCGCCATTGGGGGCGTCCTGTGGGGCGGCGGGAGACTCAGCGCCCTCGGGCAGCGCAGGAGGCGTGCCTCCTTCGGCCGCGGCGCCAGCGGGCGAGGCGGATGAGCCGTCCTCACCAGGGGCGGCATCTCGCCAAGACGGACGCTCGTCCCCAGGGGAAGCCTCGTCAGAGCCGGGCGCCGGGGCCGGAGCGGTGCCCGGGTTCCCCGCCCCGCCCGACGGCGCGTCGCCGGCAGGCGCGCCCTCGGCAGGCGCCCCTGCGGTGGCCCCTGCCGCAGCGCCTTCGCCTTCGCCTTCCGCAGCGGTCGGGTCTTCCGCTGTCGAGGCGTTCACCGCGTCGTCGGAGGCCACGATGCGCGTGGCCCCGCCGTTGACGTAGACCTTCTCGGACTCGTAGCCCTCGTAGCAGGCCGCCACGTCAACCTGGCCGTCGTCGACCACCAGCTCGTACTCGGTATGGAAGGCGTCGTCGCCTGCCCGCACAGACAGCGTGCCGCCCGCGATGCGCCCGAGCACCTCCGAGCGGAAGGCGTCATCGGCCGCGTCAACCGTCACCGTGCCACCCGTGACGCGGAAGAGGGTGTAGGCGTCGACGCCGTCGTCGCCAGCCGTCAGGTCGAGCGTGCCGCCATCAAGCGTGACGAAGCCGCGCGCCGGATCCTCGTCGTTGTTGGACTTCACCGCATCGCCCCCGGCCGTCACCGTGATGTCGCCGTCGGCCACCTTCACGCAGTCGCGGCCGCGCAGGCCGTCCTCCGCCGCCGTCACCTCGTAGGTGCCGCCGGCGACAACCAGGTCGTCCTTGGAGACGATTCCGTGGCGGTAAGAGCCCTCCACGACAAGCGAGCCCGTGCCGTTGAAGGTGAGGTCACCCTTGCTGAACACGGCGCCGTTCGGCTCGTCCTCGCCTTCGGCCAGCTCGTAGGACGCGCCGTCGGCCAGGACGTTGCGCGTGCCATCGGCGAGGGTCACGAACACCTTGTCGGCGCTCTTCACGTAGAGGGCCGGGCCGGACTCGTTGCGCACCAACGCGCCAGCCAGCACCACCTGAACCTTGTCGGTGTCCTTGTCCGCTTCCACGACGATCTGCCCCTGATCGAGACTGCCGGTCACGACGTAGGTGCCGGCCGCGTTGATGGCAAGGGTGCCCGTGGCGGCGTCGAACGCGGCGCCGGGCCCCTCCACGGCACCGGCGGACAGATCGACGGCCGTGGCCGAGGTCGCGTCGTAGGAGGCGTCGCCATCGCGCTTGCTGTACTCGAAGTCCATGGCCTCCACGTCGGCCAGGGCGGTCGCCTCGGCTGACGCGAGGGCCTCCGAGGCGGCAGGCTCGCCGCCGGACGCACTCGCGTCGGCGGCCGGGCCGGCCGAGCATCCGGCCAGCCCCAGCGCGAGCGCAGCCGCCAAGGCCGCGCCCAGCACGCGCTGGCCGGCGTGC
>NZ_QWKK01000192.1 GCF_009911695.1 Enterorhabdus sp. P55
CGCGAGCCGCGACCGCGGCCCACCTCGCCCGAGCGCCCGGCCGCCTCGCGACGCGCCGCAGCCCGGCGCGCATGGGCCGCCTGGGCTGCGGCCGGATCGAGCTCCTCGCCGTCAACGGTGGGGAACTGGCCCGTAGCCTCCTTGATGTGCTCCTCGAAGGTACGCGGGGCCGTGCGTCGGGGGCCACCCACAGCCTCCTCGGCGCGACGGCGCGGATTGTTGCCCCCCAGCACGTTCTTCGCATCGGCGATGATGTCAGCGGGGGTCGGCCCCCCCATTGGATCGAGGGGCGAGCGCTCGTTCTCGGTTCCCATGATGTTCCTGCGTCTCGTCTTCCAGATGAGGCGGGCCCGCGCAAAGGGCCCGCGACGCTCTGGCTAGGCGGTGACGACGCCTTCCGGCTCGATGACCGTCACGCCGCCCATGTAAGGCACGAGCGCGTCCGGCACGCGAATGGTTCCATCCGGCTGCTGGTAGTTCTCGATGACCGCGGCCATGGTGCGGCCCACGGCCAGACCCGACCCGTTAAGCGTGTAGAGGTAGCGCGAGCCCTTGAAGTGCTCGGGGTCGCGATACTTGATGTTGGCGCGACGCGCCTGGAAGTCGGTGCAGCACGAGCAGGAGCTGATCTCCTTGTAGCCGTCGTAGCAGGGCAGCCACACCTCCAGGTCGTAGGTCTTGGCGGACGAGAACCCGATGTCGCCGGTGCACAGGCTGATGACGCGGTAGGGCAGCTCCAGCTTCTGCAGGATGTTCTCGGCGTCCTCGACCATGGCCTCCAGGTCGTCGAAGGCCTCTTCCGGCTTGGCGTACTTCACCATCTCCACCTTGGAGAACTGGTGCACGCGGATGATGCCGCGCGTGTCGCGGCCGGCGCTGCCCGCCTCCTCGCGGAAGCAGGGGGTGAAGGCGCAGTACTTGAGCGGCAGCTGGGCGGCGTCGAGCACCTCGCCGGCGTGCAGGTTGGTCAGCTGAACCTCGGCGGTGGGGATGAGGTACAGGCCGCCCGTGGTCTTGAACAGGTCGTCCTCGAACTTGGGTAGCTGAGCGGTGCCGGTGAGCGTGGCGGCGTTGGCCAGCGCGGGCACCCACCACTCCTTGTAGCCGCGGGCCACGTGCTGGTCGAGCATGAAGCTGATGAGCGCGCGCTCCAGGCGGGCACCCAGGCCGCCGAGCACGTAGAAGCGGCTCTCGGCCAGCTTCACGCCGCGGTCGAAGTCGATGATGTTCAGCACCGGGCCCAGGTCCCAGTGCGCCTTAGGCTCGAAGCCCTCGGCGGCGAAGTCACGCGGGGTGCCCCAGCGGCGCACCTCGGGGTTATCGTTCTCGTCGGCGCCGACGGGGGTGGCGGCATCAGGCATGTTGGGAACGGACATCAGCAGGTCGCGCAGCTCGGCGTCCACGGCCTCGCGGCGCGCGCTCACGCCGGCCAGCTCGTCGTTGATGGCGCGCACGCGCTCCTTGGCGGCCTCGGCCTCGTCCTTCTGGCCGGCGCCCATCATCTTGCCGATCTCCTTGGAAAGGGCGTTGCGCTCGGCCTGGAGCGCCTCCTCCTGCTGGATGGCGTCGCGGCGGGACTCGTCAAGCTCGGAGAAGCGGGCCGAATCCCACGAGGCGTTGCGGTTGCGCATGGCCTCGCTCACGGCGTCCTGGTTTTCGCGAACGAACTTGATGTCTAGCATTGACGGGCTCCTTCTTTCCAACATTGCGTCAAGGGTGCCAGTATAGCGCACCCGCGCCCCGCGCCCCGAAACCTGGGCGAGGGGGCCGCCCCATCCGGGAGCGGCGCTACCGGCGCGCGCTCACCTCGCGCGCGATGGTAGCCAGCACCTCTGCCAGGTTTATGGGCTTGGACAGGTGGGCGTTCATCCCGCTCTTGAGCGAGGCCAGCACGTCATCGGCGAAGGCATTGGCCGACATGGCGATGATGGGCACCGTCGCGGCGTCAGGGCGCCCCATCGCGCGGATGGCCGCCGTCGCCTCCAAGCCCGTCTTGCGCGGCATCCGCACGTCCATGAGCACCACGTCGTAGAAGCCCAGCGCCGAGGCGGCGAACATGTCGCAGGCCGTCTGGCCGTCCTCGGCCCAGTCGACGACCATGCCCTCCTCGGACAGAAGCTCAGTGGCTATCTCGGCGTTGAGGTCGCTGTCCTCAGCCAGCAGCACGCGCACGCCTGCAAAGTCGAAGGCGGGCGCAGGATCGGCGAGGCCGGGGCCGGCGGGCGTCGTCGGATCGGCGGGGCCGGGCGTGGGCGCCGCGGGGCCGGCGGACGCCGCCGAACGAGCGGCTGGCGCGAC
>NZ_QWKK01000193.1 GCF_009911695.1 Enterorhabdus sp. P55
CGGTAGTGCCCCCCCGTCTATCCAATGCCCGCGCCCTCGTGTCCGTCCCGTCTGCGTCCTCGCAACGCTGCATCCACCCCCGCCTACCTCACCCCCCGCGGTAGCGCGCCTGCCGCCTATCCAATGCCCGCGCCCTCGTGCCCGTCTCGCCTGCGTCCTCGCAACGCTGCGTCCGCCCCCCCGCCCCTCCGGTGCCACGTTTCGGCGGCAAGATGGCACAGAAGGCGAGTTTGGTACGGTGAGCGAGGCGATTTTCGCTCGTGAGGGGAGCGTTCGCGAAGACGCGGCGCGCAAAACCCCAGGTCGGGTTCTGCGCCTTTGTCGATCGTGGCGTGTGAGGGCGTACCAAACTCGCCTTCTGTGCCACGAATTGGCGAAAACGTGGCAGCGAGGTTCTTTTCGGCAGCGAGGCGCGTGGTTGGCGGCTTGCCCGACAAGGGCGCTTCGTGCGAGACGGCTGCCGAGGGCCGGCGCCGGGGCACGGCCTGCTCGGCGAGGGCGTTTCGCGTTAGGCGGCTGCCCCCCGGCGCCGGGGCGCGGCCTATAATGGGGTGACCATCGGGGAAGGAGCGCGACGTGACGGGCAAGGCGGGGGAGAAGGCGGGGCTGCGGGCGCGGCTGCTCGCGGAGCGTGCAGCGCTCGCAGCGGATGCGCGGGAGCGGACGGACGCGGGCATCGCGGCGCGCGTGGCGGGGTTGCCGGAGTTCGCGGCGGCCGACACGGTGCTGACCTACCTCTCGTTCGGGCCCGAGGTAGACACGCGCGCGATCATCCGTCAGGCGTGGGCCGCCGGAAAGCGTGTGGCGCTCCCGTGCTGCGTGCCAGGGACGCGCGCCATGGAGTGGTACGTCGTGGATACCTTGGATGGCCTGGTCAGATGTCGCTTCGGAATGGAGGAGCCCGCGCCTGACCCTGCGCGCGCGGTGGCGCCGGATGCCGTCGGGCCGCACGCCCTCGCCCTTGTGCCGGGGCTGGCGTTCGATCGGCGCGGGTTTCGCATCGGGTACGGTGGCGGCTTCTACGATCGCTTTCTGGCTGAGTTCGCCGGCGTGTCCGCGGGGCTTGTCCGCGATGCCGTGCTGTTGCCGGCGCTTCCCGCGCTCGAGGAGCACGACGCGCCGGTGGACGTCGTCGTTACCGAATCGCGGGCCATCCGGCTGCGTTAACGCCTTATAGTGGGCGCTAATGTGTCGCCGGCGCGCATCGCGCGGAGACCCGTCGCCCGGCGAGGCCGCGCACGGTGGCGGCGCCCTTTGCGCCAGCATCCTGCCTGCACCGCGAGCTGCGTCTGCCCGACCCGTCGTCCGAAGGAGACCTCCTATGACCATCGAGCCCGCCGACCTGCAACCACTCAAGCCCGACGCCCTGGCGCCTGCGGCCATCGAGGCCAAGGCCGAGGATCTGGCCGTCGGCAAGACCCAGCTGCCGGCGGCCAAGTGCTTCGTGCTCGCCGTGATGGCCGGCGCCTTCATCGCCTTCGGCGGCATGTTCTTCTGCACGTTCCTCGGCGACGCGACGCTGCCCTTCGGCGTTCAGCGTGTGGTGGGCGGCGTCTGCTTCTGTGTGGGCCTGGTGCTGATACTCTGCTGCGGTGCCGAGCTGTTCACGGGCAACGCGCTCATGGTGACGGCGCTGAGCAGCCGTCGCATCAAGCTGGGCGGCATGCTCAAGAACTGGGGTATCGTCTGGCTGGGGAACCTGGTCGGCTCGCTGGTGGTGGTGTTCATCGTGTTCATGGCGCAGGTGGCGGATATGAACGGCGGCAACGTGGGGGCGGTCATGATTTCGACGGCGGTGTCGAAAGTGTCCCTTAATTGGGACACCTTGTTCTTCAAGGCCATCCTGTGCAACATCCTTGTGTGCCTGGCGGTGTGGATTGGCTTTGGGGCGCGTTCCACGACGGACAAGGTGGTTGGCATTCTGCTTCCCATCACCGCTTTCGTGGCGTGCGGGTTCGAGCACTGCGTGGCCAACATGTTCTTCCTGCCCATGGGCGTGGTGCTGAATGCCGCCGGCTACGCCACCACCGTGTCGGTTGACGCGCTCACCATCCAAGGCGTGCTATACAACCTCTCAACGGTAACGGTGGGCAATGCGGTCGGCGGTGCGCTCGTGGGCCTGGCCTACTGGTTCGTCTACCACAAGAAGGCGGCGTAGCGCCCGCGCCGGACGCGGCTTGGCGCGCAAGGGCGGCTCGGCTGCGGGCGCGGGCGCTACGCGGGTCAGGCCGCGGCGCCCGGGCGCTACGCCGC
>NZ_QWKK01000194.1 GCF_009911695.1 Enterorhabdus sp. P55
AGGGGCGCCCGCGCCCTCCGAGCCCGCCGCCTCGCCCTGGCCCGCGCCCGCCGGCCGCTCCCCCGCCGCGGCGCCCTCCGCCACGGGCAGCGTGACCGACAGGGTGAAGCACGAGCCCTCGTCCAGGACGCTGTCCACCAGAAGCGTGCCTCCCATCTGGTCCACGAGCATGCGGCTGATGGACATTCCCAGGCCCGTGCCCTTCTGGCTCTCGCTGTTGCGGTTGCGCTCCTGGGTGAACACGTCGAAGATCTGCCGCTGGAACTCAGGCGTCATGCCGCAGCCGGTGTCGGCGATGGAGACGATCGTGGCTGCCTGGCCGCCCGGCACCGCGACCTGGCTGGCCGTGAGCGTGACGCGGCCGCCCTCGGGCGTGAACTTCGCCGCGTTCGACAGGATGTTCATGAGCACCTGGCCCAGGCGCACCTCATCGCCGACGAGGCGCGGCCAGGGCAGGTCGTCGGCGTCGAGCGTGAAGGCGATGCGCTTGTCGGCCAGGGGCTCGCGCTGCATCTCGCAGACGCTGTCGATGAGGGCGCCCAGGTCGAAGGGCCGCTCGTCAAGGACGACCTTGCCCGCCTGGAGCTTGGACACATCGAGGATGTCGTTGACGAGCGCGAGCAGGTAGCGGGCGGCGTTGCCGAGCCGGCTGACGTAGCCCGCCATGGCCTCGCGGTCGTCCAGGTGGCGCTCCATCAGGTGGTTCAGGCCGATTATGCCGTTGAGCGGCGTGCGGATCTCGTGGCTCATGTTGGAGAGGAACTCGGCGCGGGCCGCCGACTCGGCGCGGGCCGAGACCGTTCGCTTCATGAAGCGGTAGACGATCGCCATCATCACCATGAGCAGCACCACCACGGCAACGAGCATGCAGGAGGTCATGACGATGAAGGGGGCGAAGCGCTCCTCGAACACGTGCGAGGGCACGGCCATGATGAATGACCAGGTGGTGCCCTCCACCGGCGCGAAGCTGAGCACGAGCCGCTCGCCCTCGGCGTTGGTGCAGTCGATGGTGAAGCTCTCGCCCTCCGAGATGTTGCGGCGCACGTCCTCGATGGTCACGCCCCCGTCGATGGAGCCGGCCTGGAGCATGTCGTAGAAGTTGTCGCGCCCGGCCAGGTCGGTAGCTGGCGAGGTGTTGACGATATAGAAGCCCTGGGAGTTCACGACGCTCGAGACGCCCTGATCATCGAAGCTCTCGATGAGCAGCTGGCCGCGGATGGCGCTCACGTCGCTGCGGCCCAGGATGGCGACGAAGCGGTGGCCGCCGATGACCAGGCCGTCGAGCTCCACGCCGAAGACGAGGGACTCCTTGGTGGTCTCCAGCCGCCCGTTGACGTCGTCGTAGAGCATGACGAAGTGGCCGCTGTCATCGGCGAACATCTCGTCGTAGGAGTGCTGATCGGGGCCGAGGCGCAGGTACGAGCTGCTGTAGAGGGTTCCGTCGGCGTCGAGCAGGTAGAGCGCGTCGAACATGCCGGAGGAGACGGCCTCCAGGTTCAGGCGCTGCTGGGCCTCGTGCAAATCGGCCACGTCGTAGAGTTCCATGCGGCTGGCCACCGAGGCGAGGCGCCCGTAGGAGTCCTCGAGCGAGCCCTCGATGGTCTCCACATCATGACGGGATATCTCGTCCACCGTGGTCATGAGGTTGCTCGACACCGCCGATGAGAGCTGCCCCAGGTAGACGCAGACGGCCACGACCACCAGCGCGATGGTCGCGACGAACACCATGATGTACCTGCGTCGGCTCAAGGGCCCTCCCCCAGGATCGGCCGCGTCCAAGTCTCCGCAGCCTAGTTTAGTACCAGCGAGGCGAAACGCGGTCGGCGGGCCGCATTTTTCTCGCGCGGGGAGCCGGCGGGGGCGGGAGCGCGGAGGGTGGCGACAGGGGCGCCCCGCTGCCGGCGCAGCGCTCAGCCGACGGCGGCGCGGAGGGCGGCCAGCTCGGATTCGGTGAGGGCACGCGCCTGGCCGCGGGGAAGCCCGCCCAGGTCAAGCGGGCCGAGCGCGGCGCGGTGCAGGGCGATCACCGGATGGTCGACGGCCTGGAGCATGCGGCGCACCTGGCGCTTGCGGCCCTCGTGGATGCGCAGCTCCACGTAGGCGCCCGCCCCCTCGAGCGCCGCGCGGCTGCGCCGCCCCCCGTGGCGCTGGCGCTGCCCGCTCGACCCCGGCCCGTCGCCGATGAGCCGGGCGGCGCGGGCGGC
>NZ_QWKK01000195.1 GCF_009911695.1 Enterorhabdus sp. P55
GGGGGGTTGGGGGGTTGGGGGGGTTGGGGAGCCGAGATCGAGCGCGTCTTCGAGGCGATCAGGGCGTTTGCTACAATGGGGCCATCGTGAGCGTCGCGGAAAGGGAGCCTGATGGGTCGCAACCATCCCAAAGATCCAGACAACATCTACCGCCAGAGCCGCCTTGAGCGTTTCTCCAGCCAGGAGAAGGCCGCCGAAGCGCTCTCAGCAGCAGGATTCCCCGTGTCCGCGAGCTCCCTCAAAGGCTACGAGAACGGCGACACGATCCCCCCGGCCGACGCCGTGGCGGCCATGGCCGAGACCTACGGCACGCCCCAGCTGAAGTGGGCCCACTGCCACCAGCAGTGCCCCCTGGGCGCCTCGGTAGTGGAGGATCCGCCCACCGTGGTGAACAACGTGTACTACACCCTCTTCAACCTCAACGTCGCGTTCGACCAGATAGACGACGTAAAGGAAAAGCTGCGGGCCATCGTGGCGGACGACCGCATCACCGAGGACGAGAAGCCCCTGCTCGACGAGGTGTTCGACGTGCTCGGCAAGATCAGCGAGAACGCCCTGGAGCTGCGGCTGTGGGTGGAGCGCCAGCGACAGCAGCGGTAGAGAGGCGCCAGGGCGCGGCGAGCGCTGGCCAGGGCGCAACCGAGCGCGTCCTCGGAGGCTCACTGCCAGCTTTCGCGGAAATTTTGGCACTGATCGTCAGTTTGGTACGGTGCAACGGCGCGCCAGGCGCTTAGCAATAAGTCCGCCGGATACCGCGCACGGCAAAACCCCAGGTCGCGAATCCCAGAGGCACGACCAGCGGTTCCAACGGGCTACCGCAAGCGTACCAAACTGACGATCAGTGCCATTTCCGGCGGAAAAAGTGGCAGTGAGACCGCCACGCGGGAGAACGCAGCCCCCCCCCCAACCGCCCCAGAATGGGGGGGCTGCCCCAAAGAGGGCGCGAGGCGCAGGCCGACACGCCCCCCAGGCCCTCGTCATCTAAGGCAGTGAGCCATGCCGGACCTGAAAACCCCGATCAGCTTGACAGCGCGCACGCCCCTGGCGGCCTACCGGGACGCCAGGCAGAACGGCACGACGTGATTGTCGGCAAGCGGGGAGGCACCCGACAGGCGGCGATCCGCGCCAACCGGGGAGGCCAGAGCAGATGGCAAGCCGAGCGAACCAGGGGCCTAGACAGACTGTGAGTCGCGCGAGTGCCCCGGACGAAGCAGCGGAGGCGTCAGATGAGCACCTGCCAGCACGGGCGGATACGCGGCGGGAAACCCCTCGCCCGCCGCTACAACCCGAAGGCGGTCATGGCCAGAAACGCCAGTGCAAAGCCGATGACGGCCGCACCTGCGGCCATGAGCAGCTTGGAGGCCATCGGGTGGCGCCGGTCGAAGGCGCTCACATCGCGCACGGGAGCCTCGCCCTTGGAGTAGGCCACCAGGTCGCGATAGGTCACCAGGTCGTTCTTCTTCTTATAGCGTTCGACCTGGTGCAGACATACGAGGCCCGCCGCCCAGCCCCCGAGGAACAGCACGCCGCCCAAGAGGGTTCCCTCTCGCACGCCGGGCACAATGCCCGAGATGCCGCCCTCACCAGCCAGCAATGCGAACGCCGCCACGCCCGCCAACGTCAACCCCCAGCCCAGCGCGCAGAGGCGCGACATCTTCTTCCAGTCGTTCTCGATGATCTCCTGCATGGCGGCCACATCCTCTCGCATCAGGTCGTCGACGGACACGTCGAAGCGCTCGCTCAGCAGAAGCAGGCTCTGGATGTCGGGGTAGGTCTTGTCAGTCTCCCAGTTGGAGACGGTCTGGCGCGAGACGAAGATACTCGCCGCCAACTCCTCCTGCGAGAGCCCGAGCCGCGCCCGATGCCGCTTGATCTGCTGCCCGATCTGCATGTCCGTCCTTCCGAATACAAGAGTGCCTCCTGGCGCCCCATCGTACCACCGAATGACTTTGACACCGAGGCCTCAAGCTGCCAAAACCCTTTGACAAGAGCCGATGACCAGGGAAAAGGCAGTGAGGCGAGGAGGAGGCAGGGCCGGGCGGGCGTCGGGGACGGGGCTCCCGTCCAGTCGCAGGCTCGGCGAGGCGGGGCCGGGGCGCGCGGCGTGCGGGGCGCGGCCCGGGGAAAGCGGCCCCGGCTGCAGATTGCGGCGGTTATGCACCCGCCGCCCCGGCGCCCCGGCG
>NZ_QWKK01000196.1 GCF_009911695.1 Enterorhabdus sp. P55
GCAGTCCCTACCGGCCGTAAGGCCAGTGGGGACTCGAAGCCCTCCCCTGGCAGGGGGAGGGCCCGGCGGAGCCAGTGACGGGGTTGCGCTTGGAGCGCGTGTGTGAAGGGTGGTTTTGCCGCTGCTCGCAGAGCGGCGAGAATGCGTGGCGCATGGGCGTTGCCTTCCTCTCATGTGACCGGATCGGAGGTTTGGAGTGCCGATCCACGGAGGATTATAGCATCAGCTCCGTGCGTCGGGGAAGGCCTGCGCCTACGAGCTTCGGCTGCTCGCGAGAGTTGATCTTGAGCGGCCCTCCGGGCCGATAGAGGAGGAGGGGCCGCGGCTCTCCGGCCGCGGCCCCTCCTCGTTCAGGCGACGACGCGCGGGGCTCCCCGACCCACCCCTCATGTCAGAGGGACGGCGGGAGCAGCCTCGGCACGCCGAGGTCGCCCATCTTGCGCGCGAAGCGCGCGGCGCACCGCTCCAGCACCTCTCCCAGAACGGACAGCTCGCGGGGGCCGTAGGCCTCGCCGTCGAAGCTCATCTGGGCGATCTCTAGGTAGGACTTGTACTCGTCCCCGTGCGCCTCGTCGATGACGATCAGGTCGGCCTCCTGCTCGATGCACTGCTTCAGCATGAGGACGCGGCCGATGCGCCCGTTGCCGTTCTGGAACGGGTGGAGGTGCTCGAAGCGCACGTGGAAGAGCACGATCTCGCGCGGCCCCTTCGGGGATCCCTCCCACCAGCCGAGGAGGTCTTCCACGCCCTGCTCGACGTCGCTGGGCAGGGCGACCTGGACGCGCGATCCGACGATGCGGTTGGGTATCTCCTTGTAGTGCCCGGTGAACCCGTCGGCCTCGTCGGTCGTCCCGGCGAAGAGCATGCGGTTCATCTCGACGAGCATGCCGGGGGTGATGGGAGAGCCCAGGCCGTCGACCATGTGGTCGAACAGCGCGATCGAGTTTATCGTCTCGTACACGTCGTCCTTGGTGTGGTCTCCGACCACGTGCCCGTCCTCCACGAGGCGGAACAGCTCGTCCTCGGAGAAGGTCGATCCCTCCATCCGATTCGAGTGGAAGAGGAACTCGGGGAGTATGAGGCCGTAAGCGGAGTTCGGCGCCGACTTCATCGCCTTCATCTGCCCTGCCGTGATCTTCATCGCGTCCCTTTCTCTCGAGCTGCCAGTGGTAATTATAGGCGAGCACGCGCCGCCGCGCCCCTCCTTCCATCGGCTGCTAGGCGTCGATGCCCTCGACGAGCTGCGCGGCGCTCATGCCGAGGGCGGCCGCCACCTTGACGATGGTCGAGAGCTGAGGGTCGGCCATGTTGGAGACCAGCGAGCGCCTTATGGCGTCAACCGAGACGTCGCTCGCTATCGCCAGCTCGCGCTGCGTGATGCCGCTCGCGCCCAGCGCCGTGAGAAAGTTGCCGCGAAGGCGCACCACGTCGTAGGGGGCCTCCTCCGCGCTGAATGGTTGTCTCATGATACCTCCTCGGGGACTGGGCCGCCGCCCCTCGTCGCGCAAGGCAGCGGCCCGGGGACTTCGCGCTCGGGCTTACCGTCCGAGCGACTTGTCGCAGACGTCCTGCATGCAAGCCTCCATGCGCTCGCACCACCCCTCGGCCGTGAGGTCGACGTCGGCGCTGAAATGCGAGAGGGCGACGCGGGCGAGGAGCTTGTGACGTTCGTCGGCGCGCAGGTCGCGCCACGCCTTGGCGCCCGCCCGCTGCGCGACGCCGTCCCATGCCTCGACGAAGGTCGCCATCTGCTCGCCGTAGCACCACGCGTAATACTCCGCCCCACCCTTCAACATGCGGTCGAAGGCGTAGGCGTCCGCGGGGGCGTCGGGCCCAGGCGCCGACCCCGCGCCGAGCACCTCCCCCTCGACCTCCTCGCGCAGCGCGCCCGCGTCGATGCGCCACGCGCCGCAGACGGTGGGCACGTCGTCCTCGAGGCTCCAATCGAGCTTCCCGTGGCACGCAGGGCACGACACGCGGCCGACGTTGACGCAACCGCCGCGATCGTCGAAGCTGCCGTCGGGGTTCAGGGCGTAGGTGCCCTCTTCGGTGTAGTCGAGGTGGTCGATCTCCGCATGGCAAAGGGGGCAGTGGAAGTCGCTCATGTCCTTGATCCTCTCTCGTCTGATCCGCGCCCGCCGGATGCAAGCGCCGCTTGCCTCGGCCTGCCTGC
>NZ_QWKK01000197.1 GCF_009911695.1 Enterorhabdus sp. P55
AGCCCCGCGGCCGCCGCCGGCGTCCCGCAGGCGTCGGCGCGCTGCGCCAGCGCCTGGCAACCGCGAGCTACGCCCAGCCGGCCGGGGGCGCACGGGGGGGGCGCCCCCGCCACGCGTCCGAGACGCATGGCGCGCAAACAGCGGCCAGGCGACTTTCTGGCCACTTTCACTATGGTTTACGCAAGTCGCGCCCGCATTCGGCGCCCGCCATCACATGACAGATCGCCTATCCCCAGGTCACCGCAGGACAAAGAAGGGACCGCCCCTCTCAGGGACGGCCCCTCCCGCGTAAACCGCAGCCAAAGTGGCCAGAAAACCCAAATCGCCCGCGCCTGCCGCCTCGCGCCAGCGCGTCAACGCGCGCCCGCCGGTCGGCACCTCGGCGCCAGCGCGCCACCGTTCCCGCACCAAGCGCGCCAACGCCCGCCGGTTGCGCACCCAGCGCCAGCACGCCTGCGCGCCACCGCACCACCGCTCCTCGGCACCCAGCGCCAACGTGCCCCGGCGCCACCGCGCCCGCGCTCGCCGGCGCCCCGCGCCCAAGCGCCCTATGCCAGGCCGCAAGCGCGGCGCAGCGCGTCCACGCGATCGGTGCGCTCCCAGGTGAACTCGGGCAGCTCGCGGCCGAAGTGGCCGTAGGCGGCCGTCTTGCGGTAGATGGGCCGGCGCAGGTCGAGCGCGTCGATGATGGCACCCGGACGCAGGTCGAACACCTCGTCCACGGCACGCTCGATATCGGCCTCGGGCACGTGCGCCGTGCCGAAGGTCTCCACCATCACGCTCACCGGCTTCGCCACGCCGATGGCGTAGGCCACCTGCACCTCGCAGCGATCGGCCAGCCCCGCGGCCACCACGTTCTTCGCCACCCAGCGCGCCGCGTAGGCAGCGGAGCGGTCCACCTTCGTGCAGTCCTTGCCCGAGAAGGCGCCGCCGCCATGGCGGCCCATGCCGCCGTAGGTGTCCACGATGATCTTGCGGCCCGTGAGGCCCGCATCGCCCATGGGGCCGCCGATGACGAAGCGGCCGGTGGGGTTCACGTAGATCTCGCAGTCATCCGCCAGCGCCACGCCCTCAGCCTCGAACACGGGGCGCACCACCGTCTCCACGATGGCGTCGCGCAGGGCGGCCTGGTCAATGTCGTCGGAGTGCTGCGTGGACACGACCACCTTCTCCACCGCGGTGGGACGGCCGTCCTCGTAGCGCACCGAAACCTGGGTCTTGCCGTCGGGGCGCAGGAAGTCGAGCGTGCCGTTCTTGCGCACTTCGGTGAGGCGCTCGGACAGGCGATGGGCCAGATAGATCGGCATCGGCATGAGCGTGGACGTCTCGTTGCACGCGTAGCCGAACATCATCCCCTGGTCACCGGCGCCCACCGACTCGTAGGGGTCGGCCGCGGCCTCGCCGCGCTGGGCCTCCCAGGACTCGTCGACGCCCTGGGCGATGTCGGGCGACTGCTCGTGGATGGAGCTCATCACCGCGCAGGTGTCGGCGTCAAAGCCGAACTTGGCGCGATCGTAGCCGATCTCGCGCACCACCTCGCGCACGATGGCGGGCACGTCCACGTAAGCCTGGGTGCGGATCTCACCGGTGACGAACACGGTGCCCGTGGTGGTGAGCGTCTCGCAGGCGCAGCGCACCTGGCTCACGTCGGCGGGCTGCCCGGACGGCGCCACGTAGCCCTCGCGCTCGAGCTCAGCCTCCTTGGCCAGGATGGCGTCGAGGATGGCGTCGGAAATCTGGTCGCACATCTTGTCCGGATGGCCCTCGGTGACGGACTCGGACGTGAACAGGTACGATGAGTGCTTCTCAGCCATGAAGTTCCTCCTTCATCGGTGTCGGCTGGACCACCTTGGCAGCGCCAGGTTGGTGCCGGGATCATAGAGCCAACTCTCTCCCCCGACTCTGGATAACGGATTCGCGCAAACACGCATCGCGCCATGGTAGCGTGAACGCCCGGCCCGCGCAAGGACGCGCGTCCCCCATGCAGCACCCGCCCTCGGCAGGCGGACGCGAGAAGAGCAGGCAGGAGAAGGCGGCATCCCCGCACCCCGGCCCGCGGTGCGGCCGAGCCCAGCACGCGACCCGCCGACGCCCGACGGGCGCGCCCCGGCGCCCCGCGCGAAGCAGCCGCG
>NZ_QWKK01000198.1 GCF_009911695.1 Enterorhabdus sp. P55
CCCGCCGCGCGATGCGCCGCGCACGACGTGCGGGCGGCCGGGGCGCCCGGTCGGGCGTGCCCGCGCCCACGCTCGCGGCATCCGAGACGTCACCGGTCGAGGGCTCCGGGCCCGCCTCCGCGTCCTCCGCCGACGGCCTCGCGTCACGCGCGTCGCACGCGACCCTCCTGCCCTCCACGTCTTCCCCCGTCCGCCTCGTGCGCTGCTAGCGGGCCATCAGCATGTCCGCAGCCACCTCATCGGCCACGGCGTCGCCGGCCACCGCGCGCACGAGCGCGATGCCGAAGTCGAGCGCCTTGCCGGGGCCCGTAGCCGTGACCAGCCCGCCGTCGACGCACACGTCCACGCCCGCCTGGTACGCGCCGGCCGGGAAGCCCTCCTCGCAGCCGGGGTAGCACACGGCGCGGCGGCCCTCCAGAAGGCCCAGGTCAGCCAGGATGGTCGGGCCCGCACAGATGGCGCCCACCAGTCGGCCGCCGGCCATGCGCTCACGCAGCGCGGCGGCCAGCGCGTCGCTCTTGGCCAGGTTCTCCACGCCGAGCGAGCCGCCCGGCACCACCAGCAAGTCGAACGCCCCCAGGTCAACGTCGACCTCAAGCGCGTCGGCCGTCACCCGGATGCCGTGGGCGGCCTCCACCACCGCCTCGCCCATCGTCGAGACGAGCGTCACCGCCACGCCCGCGCGCCTGAGCGCGTCCGCCGGCGCGATGGCCTCCACAGGCTCGAAGCCCTCCCCCAGCATGATCGCCGCTGTCTTTCGCATGGCGCCCTTCCTTTCCTCGCCGCCTTCACGAGCGCCCATGATACCGCACCCGGGCGGCCCCTCCCCTCTGCAGCACCGCGCCCCGCGCCCCCTCGCCATGAGTTTGGGGGCGATTCCTGCAAATTCGGACGGTTTTGCACTCCCCAACGAGCATGATGCGCGCCTTTTCGCCTACCCCGAAAATCGCGACCTGGGGTTTTACGTCCGCACCGCTAGTCATCCGGCCCAATCGTACGCACGGGAGAGTGCAAAACCGTCTGAATTTGCGCGCAGGGGCCGCGCTACAGCTGATCGGTGTCCAGGCAGACGGTAAACGGGCCGCGGTTGACGAGCGCCACGTCCATCATGGCGCCGAACACGCCCGTGCCCACCTCGGACACGTCCGCGCGCACGAGCCCGACGAAGTACTCGTAGAGACGCTCGGCCACGTCGGGCGGCGCCGCATCGGTGAACGAGGGGCGGTTGCCCTTGCGGCAGTTGGCGTAGAGGGTGAACTGGCTCACCACGAGCACGCCGCCGCCAATGTCGGCCAGGCTCAGGTTGGTCTTGCCGTCGGCGTCGTCGAACACGCGCATCCGCGCGATCTTGCGCCACAGGCGGTCGGCCTCGGCCTCGGTGTCGCCCTGGCCCACACCGAGGAGGATGAGGAAGCCGGGGCCCGTCTGGCCGGTCACCGCGCCGCCCACGGTCACGCGCGCCTCGCTGACGCACTGGATGACGGCCCTCATCGCGCGCCTCCCGCCGGTCGGTGCGCCGCGGCGAAGGCCTTGAGCTCCGTCTTGCGCTCGGCGCTCAGCTGGGCCTTCGGGATGCCGAGCACCGCGCCCTCGAGCGCCTGGAGCTGATGGAGGCACACGCCGGGGTCGACGGTTTGCAGGCGCAGCCACGCCTCCTCGGCGCCAAGCGCCGCCAGCTGGGCGGCGTCATCGATGCCGACGGCGCGCAGCAGCTCAGCGGCGCGGGAACCGATGTTGGGAAGGTCGGTGAGCGCTGGCATGAACGTCCTTTCACGCGAAGTTACGAAGTCAGCGCCATTGTCCTCCCGACCGTCGTGGAAGGCAAGCCGCGGATGGCCCCGCCCGCGCCTCGGTCACTCTCCGCAGGTCGCGCGGGCCGCATCCGGGCGGACGTCGGCGCGTGCCGGCGACGCCCCAGACCGTGCGAACCGCGCCAACGACGCCCCAGACCGTGCGGGCCGCGCCGACAACGCCCCCGACCCTGCGGGCCGCGCCGGGCGGGCGCCGGCG
>NZ_QWKK01000199.1 GCF_009911695.1 Enterorhabdus sp. P55
TGACGACGAGCCCGCCGGCGCGGCGCCGCGCGGCTGGCCCCGGAGGCTGTCGCCGGCCGGCCGCCTCTCGGCGCTCCGTGGTGCGCCGAGGTCTCCCGCCTCCTCGCGCAGCGCGCCGAGCAGCAGGCAGAGCGTCTCCTCCGCCAGGGCCTCGTCGCCGGCCTCCAGCGCGTCGAGCGCCCCGTCGGCGAGCCGCCCCAGCCCCTCGTCGCGCAGCACCGGCCCGCGCAGCCGTACGTCGCGCGCGCCCGTGAGCTCCTCGACCAGGCCGCGACCCAGGGCCACGCTGTCGTAGGCGAGCGGCTCGGCGCCCTCCTGGGCGCAGCCGTGGACATCGCCGGGGTTGAGGACGAGCAGGTCCCCGGCGCGCAGCGCGAGGTCCTCTCCGTTGCAGGTGAGCGCCCGCCGCCCCGCCCGCACGGCGCCGATGACGTAGGCGTCGTGGACGTGCGGGGAGAAGGGCCGCGAGAAGGCCTGGTAGCGCCGCAGCTCTCCGTCGAGCGCGCCGCAGCGCGCCGCGCGCCCGTTCGTCCCCGACGCGCCCCCGGCGCATCCGGGCTCGGTCTCTCTGGTCATGGCGCTATCCCTCCTCCGCTGGTTCGAGCGTCTTATGCTACGCCTTCGCCCGGCGGCGTCTTGAATGATATTGCGCGCGGCGCCTCGGCCGGCGTGGGGGACGGCGCGTCATCGCGAAGGTGACGGAAGTGAAAGGCGCGCGCAACGGGGGCGCAAGGGGCGCGGCGTAGAGTGGGGAGCATGAAAAGAGGGCCGTCTGGGCGGCTCGCGGAAAAGGAGGATGCCATGGACAAGATGAACGCCATCACCCGGTCGCTTACCGATAGCGCCGCCTTGTTCCTCATGCTGGTCACCGCGTTTCTCGGCGGTGACGAGGCCTACGTCTAGGCCGGCGGGGCGGGGTGAGCCGGGCGCGCGGGCGGCCGGCGCGGGCCGACCGGAGGCGCGCCTGCTTTGCATCGGCTCTCGCACAGCGTTGACCTGGGGAAAGATGATGCATGCCCCAGTCGGAGCCGTGAGGGGGAACGGCTCGATTCCGGTCGCAGCGCGCTCCGCGCCCCGCGCTGCGCTGGCCCCTGGCGGTTGGCGCGGGGCGCAGGCGTCGTAGTATGATGGGCGCCATGAGGCTCGGAGACGGCATAGCGCGCGGCGCGCGCATCCTGGTGGTGGAGGACGACCCCTCCCTCAACGGCGTGGTCTGCGCCTACCTGGGGAAGGCGGGCGCCCGGTGCACCACGGCCTTCTCGGGCACCGAGGCGTTCCTGCGCCTGGAGGGGGACGCCCCCTTCGACCTGGTGATCACCGACCTCATGCTGCCGGGCGCCTCCGGCGAGGAGGTGGTGGCCCGCGCGGTGGGGCGCGGGGTGCCGGCCATCGTGCTCTCGGCCCGCCCATCGTGGTCATGCTGACGCCGGCCATGGTGACGCTCGCCATCAACACGGGCATCGATCCTCTGTGCGTGATCATGACCATGTCCATCTGGGCGCAGATCACGTTCCTCATCCCCGCCATCGACGCGCTCTACCTCATCACCTACCAGCGCGGGCACTACAGCATCTGCGACGTGCTCAAGTTCGGCGTGCTGCTGACCATCGCGCTGCTGCTCGTGTTCACGGCCATCCTGCCGCCGCTCGTGTCGCTGGCCGAGGTGCTGTAGGAGTCGTCGCGCCGAGGGCATTCGCGCGCCGTTCGCGCGCGGGTGCCGCTATCCGCCCTGTCAACGGAAGGGAGGGCCGCCGTGCCTGACTGCTACATCTGCCTGCCCACGTGCGACAACTGTCGCCCCAAGATGGTGACCTGCCCCGCGTGCGGCCGCCCGACCCTCATCGACCTGGAGAGGTGCCCGCTGTGCCACGAGGCGATCCCCGAGGAGGCGCGCGACGAGGCCTGGGCCGCCTGGCACGCGGCCCGCGCCGCCGAGGGGTAGGCGCACGTGCAGCCTGCGGCCTGGTGCGGCGCGCGTGCGGGTGCCGGGCGCCGGGC
>NZ_QWKK01000200.1 GCF_009911695.1 Enterorhabdus sp. P55
CGGCGCGCGTGCGGGTGCCGGGCGCCGGGCGGCGGGCGCGTGTCGGGCGCGTGGGCGCCGGGTGCGGGGGGGGGGATGCGGGCGCGTTGGATGCGGGTGCCGGGCGCAGGGGAGGGGCGGCCTCTTGCAGCGGATCTGGCGGAAAATGGCCATCTGCTTCGAAATTCCGAGGCAATTCGCCCCGCTGGCGCGCCAGCGCGCTGATCCGCATCGGCGCGACCTGGGCAAACGCGCCCTGGGACGCTGATAAGGCGGTTTGGGGGAGCGGGGAGGCTCGGAATTTCGAAGCAGATGGCCAAAAAACGCGCCCCGCCGTACGCGCCAGGCGGCTCGATCCTGGCGGGTCGACCGAGAAGGCGCCCCCTCTGCACCGGCCAGCGCGAGGCCCTGACCTGGCAAAATAGATTATTCTCCCAGGTCATTGCCGTGTTTCAGCCTGTGCAGAGGGGAGCGGCTTTCGGTCTCTCGACTCAGCTGCGGGCGCGCCACCAGGCTAGGGCGAGCTGGGTGCGGTTGCGCAGGCCGAGCTTCTGGAGCATGGCGGAGATGTGGTTGCGCACGGTGCCCTCGGACAGGTAGAGCGTCCCCGCCACCTCGCGGTTGTCCAGCCCCTCGGCGACGAGCGCAGCGATGGCGCGCTCGCGCTCGGTGAGCGCGTCGAGGGAGGCCGGCGCAGCGCCCTCGTCGCGGGGCGACGGCGCACCGCATCGGCGCGTCTCCCCGTGTTCTCCGCCGGCGCGCCCAGCACGTTCGCCCGGTGCGGACCGGGCGCTTTCCGGGCTCCTGCCGCCGGCGCGCCCGGCATCCTCGCCCGGCGCGTCCCGGAGGCCTTCCGAGCTTCTGCCTACCAGCAAATCGAGCCGCTCGCAGACCTCGGGGCCGAACACCGACTGGCCGGCCACCACGGCGCACAGCGCGTCGGGGATGGTGCCCACGTCCTGCTTGACCAGGTAGCCGCGGGCGCCCAGGCGCAGCGCGCGCACGATGTAGTCGTCGTCTGAGAACGTGGTGAGGAACACCACGCGCGCGTCGGGATGCGCTGCCAGCACACGCTCGGCGGCGCCGAGGCCGCCCATCCCCGGCATGCGGATGTCCAGCAGCAGCACGTCGGGGCGCAGCCTGTCGTAGAGCGCCACGGCCTCCTCGCCGCTCGCGCCGACGGCTGCCACCTCCACGCAGCCCCGCGCCTCCAGGATGGTCTTGAGCGACGCGCCCACGAAGGGGTCGTCGTCGGCTATCACCACGCGGATGGGTTCGCTCATCAGGCTGCCTCCTCGTCAGGTCGGGGGATGGATGCGCGCACGGCGAAGCCGCCGCGCGCCGTCGGCCCGGCGCCGTCATCGGCGATGGTCAGTCGCCAGAAGCCGGGGTACTCGACCAGCTCCACGGTCACCGAGCGCGCGTCGCCGTGACGGGCGGCGTTCGAGAGCGCCTCGCGCGTCACGGCCACGAGCGCGTAGGCGACGGGCTGCGGCAGCGGGCCCGCCTCGTAGGCGAGCGTCGCGTCGCCGGCCTCCCAGCCATCCACCACGCGCTCGAGGGAGGTGCGCGCGTCGAAGGCGTCGTCGTGCAGGTCGTGGACGCTTGCGCGCACGGTGCCGAGCGCCTCGTCGAGGGTGGCGGCCACCGCGTCGAGCCCTGCGGCGGCATCAACGTCTTCGCAGGTCACGCGCAGGGCCTTCACCTGGAGAAGCGAGCGCGTCAGCAGATGCCCCACGTTGTCGTGGATCTCCCGCGCGATGCGCCCGCGCTCGTCGAGCACGGCGCAGCGGACCTCCAGATCCTGCCGCTCCATGAGGTCGCGGTTGCGCTGGGCCAGCGCGAGGGAGCGCTCCTGCACCCGGTCGCGCAGGGCGAGCGTCGCGCGCTGGCCGGCCACGAGGCGCCGGGTGCACCATGCCATGAGGCAGGCCACCGCGGCGATCGCCCGGGCCCGCCGCGCCGCCGCGCCGTGCCGGCCGTCTTCCGGCAGCGCCGCGTCC
>NZ_QWKK01000201.1 GCF_009911695.1 Enterorhabdus sp. P55
CGCGCCCGATCGACTGGCCGCCATCCGCCGTCTGCGCCGTGGGGCCGCCTGCGGCGCAAGGGGGCATGCGGCACCTGGCCCGCCGCGGGCGCTCCTACGCCGAGCACGCGGCGCCCACGACGAGGCCACGGGCGCCGTCGCGGGCGCCCGTGGCCGGGCAGCCTCGGCGAGCTGGCTCGGCTCCCTATGCCTCGGCGCCCCACTCGGCGTAGTAGGCGTCAAGCGCGGCGGCGACGTCATCGTCGATGACCGCGCGCCCGCCCACCTCGCGCCCGGCCAGGTACTCGCGCACCTCGGCCATCGACACGATGGACGCCACGGGGAAGCCGTAGCGCTCCTCGATCTCGCGCTGCGCGGTCACCACGCCGCCGCGCCCGCGCTCCATGCGGTTGAGCGATACGACGAGTCCGCGCACGTCCACGTCGGCCGCCGCCTTCAGGATCGGGTAGGTCTCGTCGATGGACTTGCCTGACGTGGTCACGTCCTCCACCATCACGACGCGGTCGCCGTCGCGCAGCTCTGACCCGAGCAGGCTGCCCGCGTCTGCGCCGTGGTCCTTGGCCTCCTTGCGGTTGGAGCAGTAGCGCGCCTCCTTGCCGTAGAGCTCGCTGAGCGCCATGGTGGTGACCACCGCAAGCGGGATGCCCTTGTAAGCCGGCCCGAACACCACGTCGAAGTCGAGCCCGAAGCTCGCGTTGATGGCCTGCGCGTAGTACAGGCCCAGGCGGTGGAGCTGCTCGCCGGTGACGTAGGCGCCCGCGTTCATGAAGAAGGGGGACTTCCGACCGCTCTTCAGGGTGAAGTCGCCGAACTTCAGCACGTCGCTTGCCACCATGAACTCGATGAACTCCTGCTTGTAGGCCTCCATGGGCGCCTCCCCGTCCTCGGGCCGCGCGCGGCGGCCGTCTGTCTACATACGGCCAACATGATACCCGATGACCGCAGGCGCTCGCGGCCGCTCGGATAAGATGGATCCGAGAACAGCCGATGGCGGCTAGGCGAAAGGACGCGGAAGATGGGCGATGCGAAGAGGGACGGCGAAGGTGGGCGCGCGATGAGGCGAGTGCTTGACGGGCTCGTGCTGCGCCACCCGGTCGTCACGGTGGTGGCGGCGCTCGCGCTCGTGCTGGCCGTCGGCGGCGGGGCGGCGGGCTTGGGGCCGGACGGCCTCGGGGCGGGATCGGATCGCGCGCCGGTGGCGTCCGGGGCGCCGGGCGACCCGGACGGGGCGGCCCTTGAGCAGGCGACGGTCGTGCGGGTGGTGGACGGCGACACGCTCGTCGTGTCCATCGACGGCCGCGAGGAGCGCGTGCGGCTCATCGGCATCGACTGCCCGGAGAGCGTGGCGCCCGAGCCTGAGCGCAACACGCCTGAGGGCGAGGATGCTGCGGCCTTCACGAAGAGCCTGGTCAAGCGTGGTGACGCGGTGTGGCTCGAGCGCGACGAGAACGATGTCGACCAATACGGCCGCCTGCTGCGCTACGTATGGCTGGAGGAGCCGGCCAGCCCGGACGACGCGGGCGAGATAGGCGAGAAGATGCTCAACGGCGTCCTCGTGCGCGAGGGCTACGCCCAGGCGCGCCGCTATGGCGATGACGTCGCCCACGCCTCAGCCCTGGAGACGCTTGGCCGCGAGGCCTCCGGGGCCGGCCGCGGCGTCTCCGGCAGCTGGGGCTAGCCCCGCCGGCCCTCGCGACGGGGAGGTTGGCGCCTCGGCCGCCTCGGGCCGTGCGCGCCGCAGCACCCCGCTCCCGCGTGTGCTCCGTCCGTGCGCCGGCGCCCCGCTTCCATGCACCCCCTGCCAGCGCCCGCATCCCGCGTCCCGCCCCCTCTCGCGCCGCTTCCTTGCGCGCACTGGCGTTCCGCCTCTGCCCACGCCCCACATCCTGCCAGCGTCCGCATCTCGCACCCCGTCCTTCCCGCGCTGCGCCTGCACCCCGCATCCCGCCCCC
>NZ_QWKK01000020.1 GCF_009911695.1 Enterorhabdus sp. P55
GCCACGTCGCCCGCGACCCCCGCGCCCGGCCCGGCGCCCGACGAGCCCGCGCCCCCGCTCAGCGCGGCCGGGCTGCCGCTCGCGCGCAACTGGCTCGCCGTCATCGCGTTCATCTGGAGCGGCCAGGCCGTCTCCCTGATCACCAGCTACGCGGCCGGCTACGCCGTCGTCTGGTACGTCACCGAGAGCACGGGCAGCGCGCTCGTGCTCTCCGCGCTCACCATCTGCGCCATGCTGCCCATCGGGCTCGTATCACCCTTCGGCGGCGTGGCGGCCGACCGCCACAACCGCAAGCTCATCATGATCGCGGCCGACGGCGCCGTCGGCGTGGTGTCGCTCATCGCCGGCCTGCTCATCCTGGCCGGCGACGTGTCCATCCCGCTGCTCCTCATCGTATGCGTGGCACGCGCCGTGGGGCAGGCGTTCCACGGGCCGGCCATGATGGCCGCCATGCCCCTGCTCGTGCCCGAGAAGCACCTGCTGCGCATCAACACCCTCGACCAGCTGCTTGCCTCGGTGGCGGGCATCGGCGCGCCGGCCTTCGGCATCTTCCTGTACACCACGTTTGGGTTCTCGGCGGTGATGTTCCTCGACTTCGCCGGCGCCGTGGTGGCCGTGGCCGGGCTCATGCTGGCGAAGATCCCCACCGTCATCGACGCCGGCGCCGAGAGCCAGCGCACGATGGCCAACCTGCGCGACGGCTGGCGCGCCGTGTCCGCCAACCGCGGGCTCGTGCTGCTCATCGGCGGCGTGATGCTGGGGATGGTCACCTTCGGGCCGCTCTCGGCACTCTGCCCGCTCATGGTGCTCGATCACTTCGGCGGCGACGGCTACACGGCCTCCATCGCCGAGGCGGCCTTCGGCGTGGGCATGCTGGCCGGCTCGATGATCCTCATGGCCTGGGGTGGCGGGCGCCGGCTGGCCGGGCTCATTGCCGTGGCGGCCGTCATCGTGGGCGCGACCACCGCGGTCTGCGGCCTGCTGCCGCCGAGCGGGTTCGCGGCCTACGCGGTGCTCATGGCCGTCATGGCCGTGGCCTGCGCGTGGTTCAACGGGCCGCTCATCACGCTTGTGCAGCGCAACGTGCCGGATGAGAAGATGGGCCGCGCCATGGGCCTGCTCACCGCGTCCATGGGACTTGCCACGCCGGTGGGCGTGGCCCTCGGCGGCGCGCTGGCCGAGATCACGGGCGTCGCAGCGTTCTTCGTGATAGACGGCCTGGCGTGCCTGGCGCTCGGTTCTGTGATGTACCTGTTTAAGTCGGTGCGCGCCCTGGACGTCCCAAAGGAGTAGACTGGCGCTATGCGCCAACACTATCGCATAGTCATCGTCGCCTGCTGCTTCTGCATCCTGTTCATCAACCAGGGGCTGCCCGCCACGTCCTTCAACGTGTTCCAGTCCTACCTGGTGGCCATGCCGGGCGTGGGCGACTTGGGCGGGTCGCTCGTGCTCACGGTGCGCTCGTTCGTCTCGCTCGTAGCCATCTTCTTCGTGAGCGCCTTCTACCGCCGGTTCAGCCTGCGCGTGGGCGTGGCTGCGGCCACCGCGTTCACGGCGGCTGGGTTTCTGGCCTACTCGCTCGCCCGTGACCTGGCGCTTCTGTGCCTGGGAAGCGTGCTGACGGGCATCGGCTACGGGTTCGGCGGCGTGGTGGCCACCACCATGCTCATCGGCAACTGGTACCGCGGGCACATCGGCACCGTGGCGGGCGCCGTGGGGATGGGAAGCGGCGTCGCGTCCATGGTGATGCCCCTGGCGGTGGCGGCCGTCATCGCCCGCAGCGACCTCTCGCACGCGTTTCTCATGGAGGCGTTGCTGGCTCTCGGGCTGGGCACCGCGGTGGTGGCGCTTTTGCGCTCCAAGCCCCAGGACGTGGGCCTGCGCCCCGTGGAGGAGCCCGCGCCAGCGGCCCCGCCCGCGGCGGCTGCCCCGACCCGAACCGCCCCCGAGCCCAGCGCCCCTGCCGCCCCCGCCCGCCATCCCGGCAAGGTGCATGTAGGCGCCGCCACGCTGCCGCGGGCGGACAAGCGCCTCATGCTGGCGGCCATGGTGCTGCTGGGCGCGGTGGCCATCGTGGGCAACGGGTACTTCTCGGTGCTGCTCACGTCATCGGGCATCGGGCTGGAGACGGCGGCCCTGCTCACCGCCGTGCTCGGCACCTCCCTCACGTTGAGCAAGCTCGCTTGCGGCTGGGTGTTCGACCTGGCGGGCGCGCGGAAGGGATCGCTCGCGTTCTTCACCGTGCTCATCGTGGGGCTGCTGCTCTGTTCCCTGGCAGGGCCGGGCGGCGCGGCCGACGGGTTCTTCGCCGCCGTGTTCTTCGGAGTGGGCGTGGCGCTGGCCACCACCGGCGTCTCCGTGTGGACCCTCGAGCTCTCGGCCCCGCGCGACCGGCTGGGGATGGTGCGCGATTTCCAGGTCGCCTACGCCTTCGGCGGCTTCGCCTTCAACCTGATGCCCGGCGCCCTGGCCAGCGCCACGGGCAGCTACGCGGTGAGCTACGCGCTGTTCGCCGCAGCGGCCATCGCCTGCGCCCTCATCGTCGGCATCGTCTACAAGCGGCGCAATCTGCGGGAGGCTCTCCCGTTATCGTAACGAACGAAGCATTATAATAGCCGAACGCACCATATCGTAACATCAGGGTTACAGTTACTTACGGCTATAATGAGGTGACACGGTCACCTGGCATCTGAGGGGCGTCCCATGTATCACAGCCTGCTTCGCATTCACCTGATCGGCTTCGACGCCGATATGGCCGACGTTGTCGAGAAGACCGCCCCGCCGACGTCGTTCACCCGCCAGGTCACCGCCTCTCCCGCGCTGGGCGCCGCTTCCGCGGACGACCCCGCCGTCTCGCAGGCGGACGGCCTGTTCCTGCGCGTGGTCGACGAGGACAGCCTGGCCGCCGTCGAGCCCCTGCTGGCCGCCCGCAAGCCCGGCGCCGACCTGGTGCTCATCGCACCGAACGACCTGGCCGCCGCCGCGGAGCCGTTTCTCGGCCAGCTAACCGACCTGTGGGCGGATCCCCTCTCCCCCGCCACGCTCGCTTTCCACTTTGCGCGCTGGCAGCGCGCCCGCAAGGACGCCGCCGACGCCTGGGAGACGGCCCAGTACCTGGAGGCCACCATCAATTCCATCCCATGCCTCATCTGGTATAAGACCGCCGATGGCGTGCACGAGAAGGTCAACGACAGCTTCTGCGAGACGGTCGGCAAGACCAAGGAGCAGGTGCAGGGCCAGCGCCACGCCTACATCTGGGACGTGGAGGAGGACGACCCCGCCTGCATCGAGTCCGAGCGCATCGTCATGGAGACCGAGCGCACCTGCGTCTCGGAGGAATGCGTCCAGACGGGCAGCGACACTCGTCTGCTCACCACCTACAAATCGCCGCTCTACAACCCCGACGGCACCGTCATGGGCACCGTGGGCGTGGGCATCGACATCACCCAGGAACGCGCCTACGAGGCCAGCCTCGTAGAGAAGACGCGCACGCTGGAGACCATCTTCACCACCATGGAGTGCGGCGTGCTCACCCACAGCATCGACGGCTCGCGCATCCTGGGCATCAACCAGGCCGCGCTCAACATCCTGGGCTACGAGTCCGAGGCCGAGCTGATGGACCAGGGCTTCGACATGATAGCCCCCACGGTGGTGGAAGAGGACCAGGCCATGCTACGCGAGCGCATCGCCACCCTCACCCATATCGGCGACAGCGTGAGCACCGAGTACCGCGTGCGCCGCTCCACCGGAGAGATCCTGCACGTCATGGGCAACATCAAGCTCACGGAGAAGGACGGCGAGCGCTACTTCCAGCGCTTCCTGCTGGACATCACCGAGCAGAAGCTCGAGGAGGAGCGCAAGGAGCGCCACCAGCGCGATCTGCTGAAGGCGCTCAGCGAGGACTACCTGGTGGTATGCGCCTACGACCTGGACACCGACGTGAGCGAGCCGGTGCGCGTGTCCACCGATCCCGCGCTGGGGCTGGCCAACGTGTTCGGCGAGGGCCTGACGCTCGAGGAGAGCGGCGGCCGCTACATCAGCGAGCGCGTCCACGAATCCGACCGCGCCAAGATGGCCGACGTGCTCTCGCCCGCGCGCATCCTCGAGCATCTGGAGACCGACGATCGCCTGGACGCCCTGTATCGCACCGGACAAGGCGACGAGGCCCAGTTCTGCCAGGTCACCATCGTGCGCGCCGGATCATGGGACGACGGGCACCGCATCGTCATGGGCCTGCGCAACGTCGATCGGCAGATCCGCGAGGAGCTCCAGCAGAAGGAGCTGCTGGAGGAGGCCCTCGTGCGCGCCAACAAGGCCAGCGAGGCCAAGAGCGCCTTCCTCACCAACATGTCGCACGACATCCGCACGCCCATGAACGCCATCGTCGGCTTCACCACCCTGGCCACCAACCACATCGACCAGAAGGATCGCGTGGAGGAGTATCTGGCCAAGATCCAGGCGTCCAGCCATCACCTGCTGAGCCTCATCAACGACATCCTGGACATGAGCCGCATCGAGAGCGGCAAGGCATCGCTCGACGAGCAGCGCTCCAGCATCCACGAGATCATGGAGAACCTGCATACCATCCTCCAACCCGAGGCCGACGAGCGCGGAATCACGCTGAAGGTGGACGCAGGGCCCGAGGCCGAGGTGCCCATCATCTGCGACAAGCTGAAGATCAACCAGATATTCCTGAACCTACTGGGCAACTCCCTCAAGTTCACCGCCCCCGAGGGCGTCGTCTCCGCCACAGTGGCCGAGGCCCCCGGCGCACCCGCCGGCTGCCGTCGCTACCGTATGGTGGTGGAGGACACCGGCATCGGCATGAGCCCCGAGTTCCTCAAGCACATCTTCGACCCCTTCGAGCGCGAGCGCACCTCCACCATCAGCGGCATCCAGGGCACGGGCCTGGGCATGGCCATCACGAAGAGCCTGGTGGACATGATGGGCGGTACCATCGAGGTGGCCAGCACCGAGGGCGTGGGAAGCCGCTTCACGGTCATGCTCACCCTGCGCGAGGCCGACGCGTCCGGCGATCTTGCGCCCACGGCGCCGACGCGCGTCGTGCCGTCGGATGCCCTCAAGGGCTGCCACGTGCTGCTGGTGGACGACAACCTGCTCAATCGCGAGATCGCCCTCACGCTGCTTGAGGACGCGGGCTTCGAGGTGGAATGCGCCGTCGATGGTCAGATGGCCGTCGACATGATGGCCGAGCCCGACGCCGACCGCTTCGAGCTGGTGCTGATGGACATCCAGATGCCGGTGATGAACGGCTACGAGGCGGCCCGCGCCATCCGCGCGCTCGAGGGCCCCGCCGCAACCGTGCCCATCCTGGCCATCACCGCCGACGCCTTCGACACCGACCGCCAGAAGGCCCTCGACGCCGGCATGGACGGCCACCTGCCCAAGCCCATCGAGGTCGACAAGCTCTTCGCCGCGCTCGACGCGCTGCTGGCGTAGCGCCCGGCGGGCCGGGCTCGGCGCGAGGACGCAAGGGCGCTCGATACATGGGGAGGCGCGCGAATCGCGCCCGCCGCTCGTGGGGGCGGACGCGGGGGCGGCCCGACACGCCGGTTTGGGGCGTCACCGCCACATTTTCGGCCCACAGTGGCAGTAATTGGCGTTTTGGTACGGTAAGGGGCCGCCTTTCGGCTCGATTCTGAGCCGCCGAGGAGCTAGCTGACGGCAAAAGCCCAGGTCGACAGAGCGCACGCCGGCGCCGGAAGCGACCGAGACCGTACCAAAACGTCAATTACTGCCACTTTGCGGCGAAGAAGTGGCGGTGACGCCCCCTTGCGAAGCGCGACGCGGCGGCAACACCCGCGCAGGCGGCGGCTGCGCCGGCCGACCCGGCGCACCCGGCCGACCCGGCCCACCCGACGCATCCGACCCGCCGCACCCGACCGAACGGATTCGCAACACTTCCGGCCCTTCGCCTCGCAGCACCAGCCTGGCGAGCCGCCGCGCCGTATACTGGGACAGCGGCTCTGCGAGCCCCGCACGCCCCAGGCCGTGCCCCGCTCGCTGCCGCCCGCACCCGCCCCATCGCCCGTCAAGTCCCAAGGAGCCCGCCATGCCCAAGATCGTCGCCACCGACACCGACTTTGGAGACACCGCCTTCGAGCGTAAGATGGTCGAGGCCGCGGGCATCGAATTCGCCGCCTATGACGGCGAGCGCGCCCGAACGCCCGAGGAGATCATCGAGCACCTGCGTGGAGCCGACGGCGCCATCACCTCCTACGGCAGCTTCACGCCGGAGGTCTTCGCCGCGCTGCCGGACCTCAAGGTGGTCAGCAAGACGGGCACAGGCGTGGACAACATCGCCGTCGACGCCGCCACCGCCAACGGCACGGCCGTCTGCAACGTACCGGGCTACGGCACCGAGGTGGTGTCTGACCATGCCATAACGCTGGCGCTCTGCGTGCTGCGTCGCGTGAACGAGCTTGACGCCGACCTGCGCGACGGCATCTGGGACTTTCATCGGCGCCAGCCCCTCGGGCAGG
This sequence comes from Enterorhabdus sp. P55, assembly GCF_009911695.1. Classification (GTDB taxonomy): domain Bacteria; phylum Actinomycetota; class Coriobacteriia; order Coriobacteriales; family Eggerthellaceae; genus Enterorhabdus. Next base: position 6,504 of record NZ_QWKK01000020.1, read on the forward strand.
TGAGCGGCCGCACGTTCGGCGTGGTGGGCTACGGCAACATCGGCCGCGCGACGGCCCGAAAGGCCCGTGGGCTGGGGTTCCGCGTAATCGTGTGGGACCGTCGCGGCATCGCAGGGCGCGCGACGCCGGAGGGTTTTCCCTACGCGGCCCTCGACGAGCTGCTAGCGGTGAGCGACGTGGTGAGCTTCCACACGGCGCTCACCCCCGAGACGCACCACCTGCTGAGCGCCGAGCGCATCGCCACCATGAAGCCCGACGCCGTGGTGGTGAACACCTCGCGCGGGGCGGTGGTAGATACCGACGCCCTGGCCGCAGCCCTCGCGGAGGGGCGGCTTTGGGGCGCCGGCATCGACGTGTTCGAGGAGGAGCCCGTGGCGCCCGACGCGCCCATCTGCCGCGCGCCGCACACCGTGCTCACGGCCCACGCGGCCTACTGGTCCGAGGAGTCGGCCGTCGAGCTGCGCGCCCGCTGCGCCCAGAACGCCATCGACGTGGTACTCGGCCGGCGCCCCGAGAACTGCGTGAACCCCCAGGTGCTCGCTGAGGACGCGCCCGCATAGCGCGCTCAGCCTGCGTGCCACCCGCATATCTGAGCGCCGCGCCCTACGCCCGCACGCCGCCCTCGCGGCTACTGTTCGCTGACGCGGAGGAACGCCTCCAGCTCCTGCATCGCCACACCTGTAGGGCCCCAGGGCGTGATGACCAGCTTGTCCCCGGGGCGCAGGTCCATATGGCGCGCCGCCGCCTTCGAGAGCACCAGGCGGCCGTCGTCCTCCACTGCCGTCACCCCCAGGATGTCCTCACGCGCAGGCGTGGTGCCCGATGCCGCCCAGCCCTCGCCCTGGAACACCAGCTCGTCCAATCCCACGCCCAGCACCTGGGCCAGATAGCAGGCGTGGCGCAAATCCGGCAGCACGCCGCCGTCCTCCCAACGACCCACCGCCTGACGCGACGCCCCCACCGCCTTGGCCAGTTGCTCCTGCGTGAGGCCGCGCCCCTTGCGCAGCGTGCGGATGGCAGGGCCTAGCATGTCGAGGGAGTCAGTCATCAGACCCCCCCCCAGAAGGTGTTTTTCCGCGCATTCGCGAGCGCCGGCGTGTCGGCGGCAAAAGCACGGGGGAGAGGCTGGCGCATGGTCGTCCTTTCGCGACGGGAACGGTGGGAAACACCAACGGTACCCAGCGCCTGCATCGAAACCGCATCGGATTCGCCGCCAGCGGGCAAACAACGCATTACCCGCTTTCTATGCAGCGCCACCGTGCAGTTCGGCGATCACCGTCGTCCCCTCCCCCGGCTCGCTCGCGAAGGAAAGGCTTCCCTTGTGGGCTGTGGCGATGCCGTGGCAGAGCGTCAGCCCCAGGCCCGCTCCGCCCTCGGATGGGCGCGCGCCTTCCACGCGGTAGAAGGGCTCCGCCAAGCGGTCGAGGGCCTCTGGCGGAATGCCCGGCCCGGTATCGGATACGCTGATGCGGCAGCCGTCGGCAAGCGCCTGGCACGTCACCCGCACCTCGCCCGGCCCGCCGAGCGCCTTGCGCGCGTTCTCGCACAGGTTCTCCACCAGAGACGCCACGAGGTCGGGCTCCATCAGGCACGCGCCCTCCTCGCAGGCGCAGCTCAGGTCGACGCCGTCGGCGGCATAGAGGGGCGCCAGCCGCTTCACCAGGCCCTGCACCAGCGTGCCGGGGCTGGCCGGGCTCAGGCGCAGCGGGCGGCCCTCCAGCACGACCAAGTCGAGGATGAGCTGCGAGAGGCGCTCGAGGCGCTGCCCCTCGGCCAGGATGAACTCGGCTGCTTCGGCGCGCTCCCCCTCATCAAGCTTTTGGAGGCGCAACAGGTCGGCATAGCCGATGATGGCGGTGAGGGCAGTCCTTATCTCATGGGCGTAGCTTCCGACGAAACGGGCTTGTCGCTCAACCACGGCCTCCAAATGCGAAACGGCTTCTTGCTCGGCGGCCATCGTCGTTCTTCGCGCCTCAGGCCTCGAACCGATAGCCGACCCTGTTGACGGCGACTATCTTTTCTTCCCACTTGACCTTCTTGCGCATGCGCTGGACGTGGAGGTCGACCGTCTTGGTGCCATAGCGAAACGGCTGGCCCCACACCTGCTCGTACATGGCCTCGCGGGTGAGGGCGCGCCCCGGATTGCGTATGAGCAGGAGCAGCAGCTCGTACTCGGTCTTGGTGAGGGGGATTTCCTGGTCATCGCGCATCACGCGGCGACCGAGGGTGTCCACGGTCAGCCCATCGACGATCATCACGCCATCGGTCTGGCGGAAGCGGCGCAGCACCACATCCACGCGTGCCAGCAGCTCGGCCACCTCGAAGGGCTTGACGATATAGTCCTCGGCGCCAGCACGCAGTCCGTGGATCCGGTCGGCCAAGTCGCCCCGTGCGGTGATGAAGATGACGGGCACCCCCAACGGCCGAATGAAGTCCATGAGCGCGAAGCCGTCCACCTTGGGGAGCATCACGTCCAGAAGCACCAGATCGAAGCGGCCACCTTCCAGGATGCTGACCACCTCATCGCCATCACCTGCGCATACGCAGTCGTACCCCTCCTTGGCGAGCGCCAGGCGGATGAGGTTTGAGATAGACCGCTCGTCTTCGGCGATGAGTATGCGGGACAACGGGGAGCACCTCCTTCGCCCCCAGCATACCGTTCCGCGGCATCGGAACAGCATATATATCGCTGTGTGCCAAAGGGTCACACCTAATGGCACTATCGGCGCAAGAGTGTGCCATTAGACGTGACCCGACGACATCAATCGGCACCAAAGGCCTGCCAAAGGGCCGCTTCGAATGGCATAATTGCCGCATTCGCCCCGAACGGAGAGGTTTTCCATGCGCAGACTTCGCAGCGAGCTTCTATCTGGATACGTCCACGTGACCCAGCGGGGCCTTGGGAGAAGGCTCATCTTCGAGGACGACCGCGACAAGAAGCGCTACCTCGCAACGCTCCGAGACAAGCTTGAGAACTCGGAGGTTGCCGTCCTGGCCTGGACGCTCATGCCCAACCACGTGCACCTTCTGGTAAGGGCGCAGCCGCCGGAGCTTTCCGGGCTGATGCAGCGCCTGGGAACCAGCTACGCGCAGTACTTCAACGGCCGCCATGGGCACGTTGGCAAAGTCTTCCAGAACAGATTCTCCTCCGAGCCCGTCGAGACCGAGGGGCATATGCTGGCCGCCATCAGGTACATCCACAGAAACGCCGAGGTGGCGCGGATAGCCGACATGGAAGGCTATCCGTGGAGCAGCTACCGCGAGATCCTCGGCGAAGGATCTGCGCTCGAAGGCGAGGGAATATGCGACGCCTCGAAGGCGCTCGAGTTCTTCGGAAGCAGGGAGGAGTTCGCCCGGTTCCATGCGATGGAAAACGAGCTCGACGGGTTTGCGAGGGTCGACGGTTACCGGCCCCGCCTGAGCGACAGCGACGCACGCGCAATCGCCTCGCGCCTTTGCGGGGAGGGCTTTGCAGACAGCCTCCCCAGCATGCCGAAGGAGGAGAGGGACAGGGCCCTGGGAACCCTCAAGGCCCTCGGCCTCTCGATTCGCCAGATAGAGCGGCTGACCGGCATCGGGAGGGGATCTATCGCGAGAGCGCGATGAGGGGAGGGGTGACATTAGGTTCGACCTATTGTCACGCTGTCGCCATGAGAGGGTGCCACTGGGCGTAACCCTCTGTCACCCTTCCTTTGTCACCCGCGCTTCATTGTCATCATGGGGGACGGTGCCATTAGGTGTGACCCTTTGTCACCTTCTTTGTCACCTTTCAGTGCCAGCAGTGCCGCAACCCCCAGTGCGTCACGGTGTGCCCCACGGGCGCGTCGTATCGCGACGAGAAGACCGGCTATGTGCTCATCGACAAGGAGAAGTGCATCGGCTGCCACTACTGCCTGTATGCCTGCCCCTACGGCGTGCGCCAGTTCAACGAGGAGCAGGGCTGCGTGCAGAAATGCACCCTGTGCTCGCAGATCACCGCAAACGGATCCGGCGTTCCCGCATGCGTCCACAACTGCAACTGCGGCGCGCGCTTCTTCGGCGACTACGACGATCCTGAGAGCGACGTGTGCAAGGAGATGGCGAAGTACCCGGACGAGGCCATCCACGCGCTGGCCGACCCCGGCAACTCCCAGCCGGTGACGCGCTACATTCTCTCGCCCAACGTTGCAAGCTGGAAGGAGCTGATCTAAATGGATATCCAGTGGCCCTTGGTCCTGTTCTCCCTTGTGGCCGGAACGGGCGGATCGCTGTTCGCATTCGTAGGCCTGTCCGAGCTGCTGGGCGGCTCAGACAAGACGCGCGACGCCGGCGCGGCGTGCTCCGCCGTGCTCCTGGCGCTGGGCGGCTGCCTCTCGGTGCTCCACCTCGCAGCTCCGCTGCACGCCATAAGCGCCGTGACCAACCTGCTCTCGTTCTCGGGCATTTCCATCGAGCTCATGCTTCTGGGCGCCAACTTCGCCATCATGGTGGCCTACCTTCTGGTGAGACGGCGCAGCAAGGCAACCGCTCCGCTGCGCGTCCTGAGCGTTTTGGGCATCGTGCTCGGCCTGATGCTGGGGTATTTCTGCGGCCACGGCTACGTCATCGAGGGCCAGCCCACGTGGAACAGCGAGACGCTCCCCCTCGCCTACCTCGGCAGCTCGCTTGCGTGCGGCGCGTTCCTGTTCGCGCTCATCAGCGCCCTGAAGGGGGAAGGCGACGAGCTGGGCGGCAAGCTGAATGCCGCCGTGACGGTTGCCGCCGCCGTCAACGCCGCGGGCCTTGCGTCGTACTGCCTCTTCCTGGGCGGTAACACGACCGGCCATGAGGCGATCCTCTGGGACGGCGTCGTGGTCATCGGCGCGGTTGCCACGCTTGCGGTATCCGTCGTCGCCCTGACGAAGAAGGCGTCCGTCTCGCCAGCGGTTCTCGCGGGCGTGGGCCTTGCCTGCGCTTTCGTGGGCGGCGTATCCGTCAGGGTGCTCATGTGGGTATGCTCCACGGGCTTCATCGACCTGTTCAGCTGCACCGTTCCCAGCGTTATGCTCAACCTCTAGTTATAGGCGTATCTCGAAAACCATCTACGGCCGGAAGCGGAAGCGAGAAAGGGGAAGGCCATGTCCGAAGACCTGCAAACCGAAGTCGTGAGGAAGACCCTCGGCGATCGCGCGGCTCTGTACCGCATGCTTGCGCAGCTGTATTTCAAGCCGCTGACGCAGGAGCAGATCGATGCGCTGGCAGAGGCCGATCTAGCGGTGATTGCATCGGAGGACGGCTCCCCGTTCGCCGACGGCTACAACGACCTGTACCGGTATCTGCGCAAGCGGAACACCGGGACCCGCCAGGAGCTCGCAAGCGATTACACCGCGACGTTCTATGGAACCCAAACCTACAAAGGGCGTACGGCGCAGCCGTTCGAGTCGCTGTACCGCTACGGCGGCGGCTTTGTGATGGGCGAAGCCAGCGGCGAGGTGCATCGCGTGTTCAGGGAGTCCTACGTCAGGGTGAGGGAAGGCCTCGACCTCCCCGACGACCACCTATCGTTTCTGTTCGAGTTCATGGCTCGTCAGTGTGACGGACTGTCGGACCTCATTGCGGACGGGCGCTTCGACGAGGCACTGCAGTCTGTCCGCGAGCAGCAAGCGTTTTTCGACGCGCACGTGGCGTCGTGGTTCCCCCGCTTCAAGGCGCTTGCGTCCAAGCTGGTGTCCACGCGTTTCTATCGCGGCTGCCTCAAGATAACCCAGGCTTTCGTGGAGGACGAGCCCGACGCCATGGCGCAGCTCGAGAACGACCTGGAAGACCTTCGAAGCCGAAAAGCCGCTTAGACCGTCTTGCGACGCGCACGAGGTTCTCCTTGCGCGCAATCGCTACCTGAGAGGACCGGGGCCTTCCCGGTCCTCTTCCTTGGAGTGACAAAGGGTCACACCTAATGGCACGTTGCTAGAAAAGAGTGACAAAGGGTCACACCTAATGGCACGTTGCTAGTGCCACGTTGCGATTTATGCCATGGGGAGGTGCCATTAGGTGTGACCCTTTGTCACCCACTCGATCTGGCACGCCGTGCGCAGCCCGGCGCACTCGCTGTCGCTATCGAAATCATGCTCACGACTGGCGTGCGTAGAGGCGAAGTCTGTGCTTTAAGGTGGAGTGACTTTGACGAGTCAAAGCAGACCATTACCGTTACCCATTCTCTGGGTAACGGTGAAGGGGGTTTCTATTTGAAACAGCCAAGACAGAGGAGATCCGGACAATCCCATTGACTCTTCACGCTTTCGAAATGCTGAGAGGCATGCGGGAGGATCTGAAGTGGATGTGCGGGAAGCTGAAGGTGAGGCTTGAAGACGCTTTCATCCTCGGAACTCTTGAATCAGAAAGCAGACCCTACAACCCCACGCAGCTGGGCAAGGATTTCGCTGCATTTTGCAAGATGAATGGATTTACCTGCACACTGCATGACCTGCGCCATACCTTCGCAACCTTTATGATCGGAAGCGGAGCAGATGTTCGCACCGTCGCTGACTATCTAGGTCACGCGAATCCTTCCATGACCCTCGACATTTATGCGGATGTGGATCCCGAGGCTAAACAGCAAGCAGTCAAGTATATCGAAGGCGCTTTCGATGATACTTACAGTGTTTTCCAACGTGAAGTCGAGCAGCGTAGAGCTGAAATGGAAGGGCAGAACACAGAGTTCGATCCAAAGCGGTTAGAGAGTATCACGCCAGAATCCATCCCGTTCTCCATCGAGGAGCTCAGAGCAATGCTCGCTGTTCTTGAAAAGGCAAGCTAAACAGTATCTTGGCGCTGGGACGTTTTGTCTCAGCACCAAGAAATCGGACAAATTATCTGAATCTAATCTTCGAGAAGGCTGTCCTGCTTGGCTCGCCCTACGATTGCGGATTTGATATATGCGGCAGTTCCGAAGGTACCCACGACAAATGCCATAACGAAGAAAACGACACCCATAGCCAGATCACCTGCCCAAGTCACACTCTCTATGCCAACGATCTGAATCTCTGCCAGCATGCGCATGGCCGCAGAGATGACTCCCAACATCGCGCCACTAATCAAACCAATGAGGACGCAAAATCCCCAAGGCACGTGATCGATGGTAGCCATGCGCACGTGCTCGTCGACGATTCCCGCCTTCATCTGCATCCCAAGAGTGATAAGACAGGATACGAGAATGGCTACCGCAATAACGCCTGTTACCGGAAAGACATCTTGACCGATGCTGGTGTAGATCGGGGTGTCCGTCGTGTCTGCCACCTGATTGACCATGATCCCGTACCAGGCAGCGATTCCCGCTCCTGCGAGCAATATGGTATAGCCGACGCGCATGCAGCGGTTGGACTCGGATTCAAGTCGCTCGTCCTTGGGGCCCATGAAGGCATTCCATCGTTTGATCAGGTTCATCGTTTCCTCCTTAATCCCAGAACAGGTCATTGAGTGTTTTGCCTAGCGTTTGGCAGATTGCCTTGCAGAGTTTGAGCGAAGGGTTATATTTGCCCGCCTCGATCAACCCGATGGTTTGACGCGTAGCCCCTACACGCTCTGCCAAATCTGTTTGCGACAGCCCGGCATCATTGCGAGCGCTTCTCATTCGCAAGTTCTTTTCGCCTTCCATGGCACTCCTAGACAGCAATTCGAAATGCAAAATATATCTTACATTGCAAATTATATATTGCACTAGTCTTCTGTCAAGCTAAAACGATCAACACTTCTCTTGCCAGTTCATGCTTACAAAAAGGGTGAGACAGTTTGTCTCACCCTTTTGTATTGTGCGTTTTGAATCCATCTATAGCTTCAACGAGTCCATCAGCTTTTCGATGACCGTGTCCCTAATGTTGGTGTAAGAGCCGTTTCGCTTGAGAGACAGGAAACGGCCATCGCCTAGAATCTTCAATTGTCGAGATTGATGGATTCAAGAGAAAGGCGATGACCTAATGGAAAGTGTAGAGCATGGACTGCCGGCAGCGACCGAGATTCCTCGATTCGATGACGGGATGGTCAACATCCAAGAGCTCATCCGCATCATGGCCGAGGCTCTCGTCAACGAGATCATGGACGCCCAGGCAGAGGATGCGTGCGTCGACGGCAACCAGCGCAACGGCTATCGCGAGCGCACGCTCGTCACCAGCGTCGGCATCATCAATCTGCGCATCCCCAAGCTCAGGCGCGGTAGCTACTTCCCAGAGGGCCTTCTCGTGCGCTACTCGCGGGTGGACAGGGCGGTGATAGCGGCCGTGTCCGAGATGGTGACCTGCGGCGTGTCCACGAGGAAAGTGGAACGGATAGCGGCGCAGATGGGCATAGACCGCATGAGCTCAAGCCAAGTATCAAGGATCTGCGAGGCGCTGGATGCGACGACAGCCGACCTGCAGGAACGCGATCTGTCCGATACGGCGTTTCCCTACATCTGGGTCGATGCGACCTATATCAAGTGCCGCGATGAAGGCCATGTGTCATCATGCGCGCTAGTGACGGCCATAGGAGCAGGAGCGGACGGCTATCGCCGTCTGCTGGGATTGGACGCCGTCGACGCAGAGTCGTATGCGGGATGGCTCGCCTTCTTGCGATCGCTCAGGGAGCGTGGGGTGGACGGCGTCGTCTGCGTGACGTCGGATGCGCATGAGGGGCTCAGGCGCGCCATCGAGGAGGTGTTCCCGGGAGCCGCTTGGCAGAGATGCATCGTGCACCTCATGGGGAATGCGGCGTCTTTGGCGCCAACGCGCCAGAAAAGGGCGGCTGCGCTCGCCATCCTGCATGCGGTCTTCGCCGAACGGGACCCGGGCCTCGTTCGCGAGCTCTACCACTTGGCATGCCGAGAGATTTGCAGCTTCTGCCCGAAGGCGGCCGAGCTCCTCGAGGAGGCAGAGGCCGACGCCCTGGCGTACCTCGACTTTCCCTATGCCCACCATCGCCGTCTGCGAACCAACAACGTGCAGGAGCGCGCCAACCGCGAGCTCAAGCGACGCAGCCGCGTGGTGCAGGTGTTCCCGTCCAGGAAATCGCTCATCCGCATGTAGGGCGCAGTCTTCTCCGAGATGGACGAGGACTGGGCGACCAGAAGGTGGTTCACGGAAGAGTCGATTGCCCAGGCCCTTGCTCCGGCGAAGCTAACCGCTCCTGCGCCTGCGTATGAAGGGACTGCCGAGGAGCACGCAAGGCGCATCATCGATGTCGTGATTGCCGACAACCCGATCGGCAGGAAGGCTGCTTAGACGATGGGTTAGAATACGAACCGGATTCTAGGCGATTACACCAACTTTCGGGACACTACCTTTTCGATTGAGTCTAACGAATCGTCTAAAGAGACGCCATTCGCATATGGGGTATCAGCAACATACGAAGACCAGACCTGGTGCATGATGGCAGAAGCACGAATGCCTTCGAGCGTATCTTTCCACTCCGCTATAGCGTGCTGAGAGCCTCGCTTCTCGGCAGTGCGACGAAGCGCCTCTCGAAGATCTTGCTCATTTATGACCCCGGAATAGTAGCGCGGGATGGCATACAGATCGTAGAAGTCCCTGCCGCGCGTGTTCGCCACTCCTCGGCTAAGCACTGTCTCAAGCTTTTCGGCCAGAACGGCTGCCGGATGATAGGACAGAACATCGAGCGCGCCTTGGTCGAACATCAGCTCGAACTTGTGTCTGACCTGCGATGGATAGATGGCATCACCAGTCGTGATGTCCACTTTTACCGGCGCATCGATCCTTCCGTATTTCGCCTTGAGGTGAGCGCGCCAGTTTGCGTACTCGTCATCTTCGCGGATGGGCTCGATCCTCTCGAACGCGTATGTCATTCCATCGCCAACATCGGTTGCGCAGATCTCGCGTAGGGCATTTGCGATGGTCTCCTCATCCATATCCATGCCCACGACGGTCGCATCCATGTCCATGGTTGTACGCTAGTAGATGCCGGTCATCGACGAGATAAGAAGGCCTCCCTTGAGCACGAACTTGTCAGCGTAGGAGCTCTTGGCCAAGCGCATGAGCAGATGCTCGAAGAGATACATCTGAAGCACCTCTTGAGACTTGAGCCCATACTCGTTGGAAAGGTGGCGCACTTTCCCCCTCAGGCTCGCATCGCTTCTCATTTCGTTCATTCAAGCACCTCCAGGTACGTCTGCAGCTCATCTCGAACGCCCAGCGCCTCGCACATCTTCGCGAGCTTGGGCAGGTCGCGGTCGCCCTTCCTGAAATAGCCCACTATGGCATCCCTCACGAGCTGCGGGTTCACGGTGCCCTTGGCCCTCTCTTGGATGATGTCGGCTATGGAGCGCTCCGCATCGTAGGTGGGCACGATGACGCCCATGGGGTCCTTCACCGTGGTCTTGCCCAGCCCGTAGAGCTTGTCGCTCTCGCGATGAATCCTCATGTCCGGATGGGTTCGCCTCAGCTCCCGCGGATTATAGTCCCGTGGGACACTTACGCTCAGGTTCCCGGGCACGCGATCGGACAGCCCCAGCAGATACAGCGCGGTTCCATGTGAGAGTATGCACTTCGGCCAACGCATGGTCACTGCCGCGAACTCATCATCCAGCACATCGAGCGAGCAGTAGACGCCTCGGGTCAGCCTGTCTATCTTGCCGCTACTAAAGGCGTACTCGATCACACCGGGCGCATACCCAGCCTCCTTGAGCTGAGATGAGGAAGCTACCCCTCCCAGCTTCTCGATATGTTCTGCAACGGATGCGGTCACTTGACCTCCTAGACTAATAGACCCACATTCTAGCGTTTTTGGGTCTAATAATCTACTCCTGCTCGAATCACCCAGCGCCCTCTTGCGGCGGGCCCGCTTCTCCTTCTGGCTGAAAGACTTGCCGAGAACCAGCCTCGGCTCAAGGGCCTCGAAAAACTTTTGCCAGGAGTGGAGGATTCCCGAACAGGCAAAACTCATCGCCCTCCGGGTTTTCGCTTTCCCCCTTGCGCCGTCCGCTGAACCTCGTCGCATCTCCGCCCGAAAGGCGAAGGCATAGGGCCTGCGCCGAAACCATAGGAGGTCGCAAACAATGAGTAATCGAGCAGTCATCACGACAAAAGAACGCAAGATCGGCGTCTATGTCCACTGGAACGGAGGCCGTGACACGATTCAGCCTCTCCTCAAGTACTACGAGCTGAAAGGATACCGTCCGCCAAGCTCCGACTCATACGGCTGGGCTCGCTTGTGCCAAGTGCTGGGCAACTTCTTCGGATGATGCGCCAATGGGCGGGAAGGTAGGAGGGCAAGGCATCCGGCTTGCCCCGCCGCCACACGCAAGCCTGGCTGGCGGGGTGTGCCATTAGGTTCGGCCTATTGTCACATTGGTTGTGCCATTGTGTGCCATTGTGTGTGCCATTGGGTTCAACCTAATGTCACATTGCCAACGCAGAATGGGTCGGTGCAGAGGGCCGGCTCCGCGTTCCATCTTGTCGAAGAAGCCAACCACTTCGTCTGATTTGTGCCATCAGGTTCGGCCTATTGTCACATTGTGGCTTGCCCCCGCCACATGCAGGCCTGACTGGCGGAAGGGGGTGTGCCATTAGGCGCAACCTGATGGCACGTTGTCCTGATGGCACGTTGTCCCCATGGGGGGTGCCATTAGGTGTGACCCTTTGTCACTCGTCACAAAAAAGGCCAGCGCGTGGCTGACCTGGGAAAGTTGGTCGCGGGGGCAGGATTTGAACCTACGGCCTCCGGGTTATGAGCCCGGCGAGCTACCAGACTGCTCCACCCCGCAATGTATGTGCACCCTTAAAGGCAAGGAGATATATTACGCGCCTCGTCCCGCCAACGCAACCTTTAGCGAGGCTGCGCCGTCAAACGACACAATTCCTGCACATTAGGGGCATCGCGCGGGCAGGGGGCTACTTCACGGTGAGCACCGGCACGTCCGCCTCGTGGAGGACGGCGTAGCTCACGCTTCCGAGCATACCGCGCAGGGCGCCCAGGCCTCGGCGGCCCATGACGATGATCTCGCAGTCGTTCGCCTCGGCGTAGTCGCAGATGCCATCGGCCACCTTGCCGCTGATGACGGCGCCCACCTGCACGTCGCAGGCCACGTCATCCAGGCACTCGCCGAGGGCCTCGTTCAGGTCGTCCATCGCCGTCGCCTTGGCGCGCTCGATTACGCGCTCGTACGACTCCATATCCGGAAAGATCAACGGCGTGGCCGAGCCCGGCCCCGCCGGCGCCTCCAGTTCGGCGGCCACGGCGCCGGCCGGCACCACGGTCAGCACGTGCAGCACGGCGGCAGCGTCGTCGGCGATCAGCTTCTTCGCCACCTCGAGGGCGTTCTGGGACGGCTCGGAGCCATCGAAGGGCACGAGGATCCTCTTGTACAGCATCGCTTCCCCTTTCCTCGGATGCATTCGCTGATGCTCAGCGTAAGCGTTTTCCACGCAAGATGCGAGAACCGTCGCGAAGTTGTGAGGAAGAGGCGAACGTGTGATCCGCCCTCGGCGGCACGCGCAGCGCCCCCGAGCAGCGAACCGCCCTCCCCGCCTACCCCCGGCCGTCATGCCGCCAGGCCCCGCGTCAAGCGCCCGCTCGCAACGGAACGCTTGACGCGGGCGGACGAGGCGACCTAGTTCTGCGCCACCTCGTAGGGCCACGCGCTGATGCCGCCCTCCATGTCGTAGACGCAGGTGTAGCCCAGGCTCTCCAGCTCCCGAGCCGCCAGGGACGAATGCACGCCGGTCTGGCAGTACACCACCACCGGCGTGTCAAGCGCGCCGATGACCTCCTCGGCCGACTCCGCGTCGATATCGGGCAGCGGGTAGTCCACCGCGTCGACGAGGTGCCCGCGCCGGTACATGCCCTCCGGGCGCACGTCGATGACGCGCGGATGCTGCCCCTCGATCATATCGTGAGCCTGCTGCGGCGTGAGCCTGGTGATGTGCCCCGCCTTATCCTTCGTTGCCTGAGCCATGAATGCTCCTCACCTCGGTAGACGCCACGTCCTTCGCAGTGGCCGCGAGCGCGGAGCCAGGCCGAAGCAGGGGCCGACGCCGAAAATGATGCAGCCGCGAGCTTCGGATTTCCGCGCTGTCCCCGATTCTAGGCATCGCGCGCGCAGACGCACCTCTACAATCACAGGCGTAAGCATGAAGTAGAGCTTCCGTTAGGCGTCACCCGCGCGTGTCGGAAGAGCGCCGCTCGGCAACCGAATCGTTGCGCAGGCGCCCCCTTCCCGCACTCCAGCCGCGACCATTCTGTGGACGCGCCGCCATCGGGGACGACGTCGGCGGACACCCCAGGAGCGCCCATGACCGTCATCGACTGCCACTGCCACATCTACCCCGAGAAGATCGCCGCCCGCGCCGTGGAAAGCGTCGGCGACTTCTACTCCATCGCCATGGATGCCCCGGGAGGCACCGCCGAGGAGCTCCTCGCGCTCTGCGAGGGCACGCCCATCACCCACCACATCGTGCACTCAGTGGCCACCAAACCCTCCAACGTGGAGTCCATCAACGACTTCATCGCCGCCCAGTGCGCCGTGCACCCGCAGTTCATCGGGTTCGCCACCCTGCACCAGGACTACCCCGACCCGGCCGCCGAGATAGAACGCGCCATCAGCCTGGGCCTCAAGGGCCTGAAGCTCCACCCCGACACCCAAGGCGTGGACATGGACGACCCGCGCCTCATGGCCATCTACGAGATCATCGCCGGCCGCCTGCCGCTCATCGTGCACACGGGCGACTACCGCTACGACTACTCGCATCCCCGCCGGCTGAAGCGCATCCTCCACACGTTCCCCGACCTGGTGGTGGACGCCGCGCACTTCGGCGGTTGGTCTGTCTATGACCTGGCGGTCGAGTTTTTGGAGGACGAGCGATGCTTCCTCGACATGTCGAGCGCCCAGGCGTTCCTCGGGCCGCGCCGCACCTACGAGCTCACCAAGCTCTACGGCACCGACCGCCTCATGTTCGGCTCGGATTACCCCATGTGGGCGCCGGCCGAGGAGTTCCGGATGTACGACGCGCTCCCCTTCGCCGACGCCGAGAAGGAACGCCTCTTCCACCGCAACGCCGAGCGCTTCCTCGGCTTCACGGTGGCCTAAACGCGAGGGGGGGGGCGACTCGCCAGCACGCAAGCCGCCCCCCCCTCGCATCGCCGGGCCGCAGCCCACGGCCCACGGCCCGGCGCCTTCCTGTCTCCGCCACGCCGCCGGGCGCGCCCGGCGCCTTCCGGCCCGGCGCCGCCCCGCGCCCCCCGGCGCTACTCCTCTTCCGCCTCCGGCTTCTCCAGCGTCACGGATATCTTGTCGATGCGCAGGCGGTCCATGTCGATCACGCGAAACGTCACCTTCGTCCTCAGCCCCTCGAGCACCACGGTATCGCCCTCGTCAGGAATACGGTCGAACAGCGAAAGCAGCAGCCCGCCGGCGGTCTCGCACTCGGCGGCCTCCTCCGGCTCGAAGCCGATGAGCTCCTCCACCTCGCCGATGGCAAGCGAGCCGTCGATGAGGAACGACCCGTCCGGCAGCGTGATCACCTCGTCCTCGCAGGGATGCAGGTACTCGTCGTCGATGCGGCCGACGATCTGCTCCATGATGTCGCTCATGGTGACGATGCCGGCCGTGCCGCCGTGCTCATCCACCACCACGGTGATCTCGGTGCGCTTCTCCTGCAGCGTCTCGAGCAGACGCGCGATGGGCGCCGTCTCGGGCACTGCGGGAATCTCGCGGATGGGCCACTCCTCCATGGGCGTGTCATCCGGCATGCCATAGAGATCCTTCACGTGCACGAAGCCGATGATGTGGTCCTTGCTGCCGCGACACACCGGATAGCGCGTGTACTTGTACTGACGAATAGTCTCCAGGTTCTCGGCCAGGGAATCCTCCTCGTCCAGCACGATGAGCTCAGTACGCGGCGTCATGATGGCCTCGGCGTCCTTGTCGCCCAGGTCGAAGATGTTGTCCACGAACTCGTTCTGCTCCGGGTCGATGAGGCCGCTCTCGGTGGACTCGTCGATGAGCAGCTTGATCTCGTCACCGGTGTACACCTCATGCTCGTCGGCCGGATCGTGGCCGAACAGGCGCATCACGCCGTTGGTGATGCCGTTGAAGATGACCATCACCGGGTAGGTGATCTTGTAGAACACGCGCAGCGGCGCGGCGGTGATCAGCGCGTACTTCTCCGTAGAGAAGATGGCGAACGACTTGGGGATGAGCTCGCCCACCACCACGTGCAGCGTGGTCACGATAAAGAAGCCCACGGCGATGCAGATGGGATGCACCGCCGCCTGGGGCAGGCCCAGAGCCAGCAGCGGTTCCTCCAGCACGGCAGACACCGCCGGTTCGCCCAGCCAGCCGATGGCCAGCGATGCGAGCGTGATGCCCAGCTGGCAGGCCGACAGGTAGGCGTTGATGTGGGTCGTCACGTCGCGAGCCGCCTCGGCACCGCGGCGCTTCTCGGCCACAGCCATGTCCACCTGGCTGCGACGGACGCGCACCAGCGCGAACTCTGCCACGACGAAGAAGGCGTTCATCAGCAGAAACACCAGAACCAAAAGCAAGTTGACTGCGGTCATCATGAAGGCGTCTACCCCTTTATGTCCAAACTCGGGCGCACCCGGATGGCGCGCCTCAACCAAAAGTAAGCCAACATGCAATCCTAGCGGATTACGCCGTCCCGCAGCGGAATCGCTACATTATTCGCATCCGCCGCGAATTCTCGGGCCCGGGATGCAAATTCGGACGGTTTTGCACCCATCTTGTCGCCCTGCGCGGCCCTGAGAGTTCGATTTCCGCGCTTCTGCCCTCCGTTACCTGGGACTTTTGCCGGAGGCGGTTGCCCAGGCTATCGCCGGAGAGTGCAAAACCGTCAAAATTTGCATCCTGACGCCGTTTTCTTAGGGTCGCAGGCCCAGACCGCCCTCCACGGTGATGGTCTCGCCGGTCACGAACTTGAAGTCGGGGCTCGCAAGCGCCACGCAGACGCGCCCGATGTCCGACTCGGCATCGCCGAAACGCCCCACGGGCGGTACCTGCACGTTAGCGGCAAAAACATCTGGATGGGCCCTCTGGAACTGCTCGAGCTGCATCGTCCAGGCCAGCGGGCACACCACGTTCACGTTGATGCCGTCGGCGGCCCACTCGGCGGCCGCCACGCGCGAGAGCCCGCGGATGCCCTCCTTGGCCGCGGCATAGGACGCCTGCCCCACGCTGCCGGCCAGCGCTGCGCCCGACCCGAAGTTGATGACCGAGCCCTTCGTCTCCTTCAGATGCGGATGGCAGGCGCGCATATAGTAGAAGGTGGCGAACAATCCGGAATACAGCGCCAGCTCGAACTGGTCGCGCGTATGGTCGGCCAGTGCTACGCCGGAGGCTGACGCCTGGGCCACGTTGATGAGCACGTCGATGCGCCCGAATTCGCTGAGGGCGCGATCCACCACGTTCTGCACGATGGCCTCGTTATCGCCATGGGCCGATACGTCGGCGCGCACGGGCACCACCTTCACGGGATACGATGCCTCCAGCTCCTCACGCGCCCGCTCAAGCTTGGCGACGTTACGCCCGGTGATGACGAGGTTGGCCCCCTCCCGCGCGTAGGCGACAGCCGTGCCGTAGCCGATGGAGCCGGGGCGTCCGTTTCCCAAAGCGGCGAATCCGGCGCCGGTGATGATAGCGGTCTTGCCCACTAGGAAGCCCATGGTCTTCGTCCTCGATTCTCGCGCGGCGTAGGGGAATGACGGCGCGCGGCGCCCTGACGACGCTGCTGCTGCCTCCGCCAGTATAGGAAGGCAGCGCGGCGCTCCGCGGGCGGCCGGGGCGGGCGTTGCCCCTCCGTAGCCGCCTCGTTCATGATGCGATGAACCGTCCGCGGCCGCAAACGGCGGCTTCGCCTGACAGTTTCGCCACGTACGGGGCACAGCGATAGCGCATCGGGGGCGCTTTCTGCTATTTTCAGTATTAAATAAGCTAAAAACTCATACCCCTCACCCCTAAGAAGAAGGTCTCACCGTGGGTTTGTCGCGCAAGCAATGGCTGATGCTCATCGTTTTGGTAACCGGCTCGTTCACCACCGTCCTCAACCAGACGCTGGTGACGCCGGCCATCCCCTCCATCATGACGGAGATGTCCGTCGACGCCGCCACGGCCCAGTGGCTCACTACGGGCTTTACGCTGGTCAACGCCATCATGATCCCCATCACCGCCTACCTGCAGGATCGGTTCCCCACGCGCCGGCTGTTCCTCGTGTCCATGGCGCTGTTCGCCGTGGGCTCGGCCATGACCGGCTGCGCCACGAGCTTCCCCGTCGTGCTGTGCGGACGCCTCATCCAGGCGGCCGGCGCCGGCATGCTCATGCCCATGACCATGACAGTGCTGCTCGTGTCGTTCCCGGTGGACAAGCGCGGATCGGCCATGGGGCTCTTCGGCCTGGTCATCGCGTTCGCGCCGGCCATCGGCCCCACCATCGCGGGCATCATCATCGACCGCCTTGACTGGCACATCATGTTCTTCATCGTCACGTTCTTCGCGGTGGTGGTCATCGTGGCCGCCCTATTCCTCATGGAGAACCGGCCGCCCGCGAACAAGGGCGACGCGGTGCTTGACCCGCTGTCGCTCACGCTCTCCACGCTTGGCTTCGGGCTCATGCTCTACGGGTTCAGCGCCGTGGGCACCCATGGGCTCACGGCGTTCAACAGCGCCTGCACGGCGATCGGCATCGTGGGCGTGGCGTGGTTCTTCGTCCGCCAGACGCGGCTTGAGCACCCCATGCTACGTGTCGAGGTGCTGCGCAATCGGCGTTTCCTCGTGGCCACTGTCATCGGCATGCTCGTGCAAGGCGCGCTGCTGGCCGCGGGCATCCTCATGCCCATCTACATCCAGACGCTCATGGGTTACTCGGCCACGCTCTCCGGCCTGGTGCTCATGCCCGGCGCCATCCTCATGGGCGTCATGAACCCCATCGCCGGCAAGCTGTTCGACAAGCACGGCCCACGCAAGCTCGGCGTCATCGGCATGGTGCTGCTCACCATCACCACCTGCGCCTTCGCCACGCTCACCTTCGTCACGCCCATCTGGTTCATCACGGCGCTCTATACGCTGCGCATGTTCTCCATGGCGCTCGTGAACATGCCCATCACCACGTGGGGCATGAACGCGCTCGACAACAAGCTCATGAACCACGGGACGTCGGTCAACAACACGTTGCGCCAGGTGGCGGGCTCGCTGGGAACGGCGGTCATCATCTCGGTGTCCTCGCTCGTGACGAACGCCGCGCAGGGGTCGATGGGCTGGGCCGACGCGCAGCTGCTCGGCATCGACGTGGCCTTCGCCGTGTGCGCGGCGCTCTGCCTCATCGGCGCGGCGATCACCATCGCGCTCGTGAAGGATCGGCCGGCCGATGAGGCCAGCGAGGATCGCGCCGGCGAGCGCCGCTCGCTGCTCGAGTCCATCATGAAGACCGACGTCTACGCCGTGGCGCAGACGGCCACCGTGGCCGACGCCATGCGCCTGTTCGTGGACAAGGGCATCAGCGCCGCGCCCATCGTAGACGGCGAGGGACGGCCCGTGGGCTTCATCTCCGACGGCGACATCCTCAAGCGCCTCTCGCCGCGCAGCGGCTCGGTGATCGACCCCATCGTGATGATCATGAACTCCGCCTACGACGACCGCGACTACAACGAGCGCCTCGAGCAGCTGATGGCCGCGCCCGTGAGCGAGATCGGCGCGCGTCGCTCCATCGGCGTGAGCATCCATGCGTCGTTGCCCGAGGTCTGCCGCGTGCTGGCCGAGAATCACCTGAAGAAGGTGCCCGTCATGGAGGGTGACGTCATCGTCGGCATCATCAACCGAAGCGACATCACGCAGTACTCGATGCAGGCCTACCTCGACCACCGGCCCGACGAGGTGGTTCTCTGCGGCGAAGGCGAGCGCGAGGACTGCGAGCAGCGGGACTGACGCGGGCGACGGCCGCGAGGGGAGCCGGGGCGGCGCCCCTACACCACCACCGCGCCGGTGGCCAGCAGCCAGATGGACACGGCTGAGGCCCCCACGATGATGGCCACCACCACCTTGTCCACAGCGCTTTCCAGGTACTTCTCGCCGCGCTGGCGCTTCCCCCAGATGTAGATGGGGATGCCCGGCAGGTACAGCAGGCTCATCAGCGTGAGCCCCACCGCGCCCGACGCGTACGTCAGGAAGAAGCTGTACAGCACGCCCACGATGCCGAGCACGCGCCACAGCCAGATGGGCGCGTTCAGCTTGCCCGCGAAGGCCTCCTTCTCCGTGAAGGTGAGCTTCGCGAAGTACGCGGCCGACAGCAGGTACGGCAGCAGGATCATGCCAGCCGAGAGCGTGTAGAAGAACTGGTACGAGCTGTCCGAGAACAGCATGGAGATGAGGAACGCCTCGATGATCAGGTTGGTCACCACGAGCGTCACCACCGGCGCGCCGTTCTTGTTCACCTTCGCGAACTGGCGGATGAACACGCCGCCCTCGGCTGCCTCGTAGGGCGACTCGCTGGCGAGCACCGTGTAGCCCAGCATGGCGCCGATGAGCGAGAGCGCCACGCCGAAGTTGATGAGGAACGCGCCCCACGGCCCCACGGCGTGCTCCATGACGCCGGCGAGCGCGGGGTTCTCCAGGCTGGCCAGGTCGGCCAGGGGCATGACGCCCATGGAGAGCACCGACACCATGAGGTAGATGGACAGCACGCAGACGAACGCGATGATGGTGGCCCGCCCTACGTCATGGCTCCGGCGCGCGCGGCCGGATATGGCCACGGCGCCCTCAACGCCGACGAACACCCAGATGGTGACCATCATGGCTGACTTCACCTGGTCGCCGAAGGTGAGCGCCGGGTCGGCGCCGGTGTGGAGGTTGGCCCAGAAGATGTCCGGGTTGAACTTGCTGGCGAAGATGATGGCGGCGATGGCCACGAAGATGGGCACGATCTTGGAGATGGTGATGATGGCGTTGATGGCCGACACTTCCTTGATCCCGCGGCTGACGAGCCACGCGTAGAACCAGATGAGCGCCGACGCCGCGATGACGGCGTAGAGGTCCGTCCCGCGCCCGAAGAGGGGGAAGAAGTACGCGAGCGCGCCGAATAGCAGCGCCGAGAAGCTCACCGTGCACAGAAGCGCGCTGATCCAGTAGCCCCAGGCGCTGTTGAAGCCCAGGAAGTCGCCGAACCCGGCTGATGCGTAGGAGTAGATGCCGCCGCGCATGTCCGGCTTCACCCGCGAGAGCGCGTAGAACGTCATGACCAGGCAGAGCACGCCCACGCCGGAGATGGACCACGCGGTGAGGATGGCCGCGCCCGACGCGCCGCCGGCCGCCTGGTCGCCGGCCAGGGTGAACACGCCGCCACCCACGATGAGGGTGATGACGGTGGTGACCAGCCGGAAGAGGCCGAGCCCCTGGGGGTTGTCGACGGCAGAGGTGCTGAGGGAGGAGGCAGGCGCGTCGGAGGCAGGGGCAGACGAACGCGCGGAAGGCGAGGCGGTGATCATGCTCATGGCAGTTCCTCTCTTCGACCGTACCCCGCGCCAACGAGGGGTACTCGGGAACCATGATAGGCACGATGATCGAATGAGCTCCATCCGAGCGCCAGCTGTCAGCGGGGCGTTGATGACATGAAAACGAGGGAGGCGGCGCCTATGGGGTCGGCCCCTGCGGCGCCCGCCGGCCGCCCCCGCCGGCCGCCCCGCCGGCACCGGGACGCTAGGCGTCGTAGACCACGCGCTTGACCAGCACCTTCGCCAGTGCCTCGCGGTTGAGGTCGCAGCCGATGCCCATGCGGCGGCCCGCGCCGTTCAGGGTGATGTGCCCGCAGTCCACCCCGTAGGCGGGCGTCGTGACGTCCACGGGGTAGTAGCGGCTGGTGCCGCCGATGTCGCCGGGCATGATGATGCCGGGCAGCGTCTGGAAGGCCGCGTGGACGCGCCGGGAGATGCCCGTGTCGTACATGCCGCCCATCCACACCTCACGCCCGAGGGCCTGGGCGCGGCAGGCGAACTCGAGCGCGCGCTGGATGCCGCCGAACTTCCCGATCTTCACGGTAATGCAGCGCAGCTCGGGGCAGGCGAGCGCACGCAGGGCCTCTTCGCCGTTGACGAAGGACTCGTCGAGGCAGATGGGCGTGGCCAGGGTGCGCTGGAGGCTGGCCAGACGGCGGAACGCGCGGTCGCAGCCGCCGATGGCGCGGTCGATGGCGAGCGGCTCCTCGATCCACCCGATGCCGAGCCCATCGTAGGCGCGCAGCTCGTCCACGTCGCAGGCGCCGAAGCTCTGGTTGGCGTCGAGCGTGATGATGAGGCTCGGGAAGGCCTCGCGCACGGCGCGCACGCAGGCCAGCCCCTGGCCGGGAGACACCTTGATCTTCACGCGGCAGTAGCCGGCGTCCACGCAGGAGCGCACCGCCTCCACCGTCTCGGCCGGCGTGCCCAGGCCCACCACAGCGCCGGCGGGCACCTGCGCCATGACGTCGGACTTGAGCGCGGTGCTAGGCCCGTGCGCCTCGCCGCCGGTTAGGCGCTCGCGTTCCGCGCCGATGAGCTGCCAAAGCGGCCGTCCCTCGATCTTGCCGTAGAGGTCCCACAGGGCCATCTCCAGCGCCGAGCAGGCCATGGGGTGCGCAGCGCCCTCGGGCAGCGCGGAGAAGGCGTCGGCCGCGTCGCGCGGGTGCAGGAACGCCTCCGCCAGCACGATGGGGATGAGCGAGCGCTGCAGGACGCGGGCGTCCTCCCCCAGGGTCTCGGGCAGATACCAATCCGTGGAGAAGGCGGTGCACTCGCCCAGGCCGGTGCGGCCGGCGTGGTCGATGGCCTCCACGATGAGCAGGTCGCGATGGGTGAGCGTGGCCTTCGCCGTGCGGAAGGGCGTCTTGAAGGGCAGGCGCACGTGGTAGAGCACCACGCGGCTCACCTCCAGCCGCCGCTCGTAGAGCGCCTCGGCAGCAGCCCGGTCGATCTTGCCCAGCTGCGTCCGTGGCAGCTCGTCCACCACGCACAGGTGCTTGGGCTGGTAGATGCGCGAAAGCCGCCCCGACAGCGCTCGACGAAGCCCGGCGGCCGAGCCCTCGACGGCCTGCGCAGCGGCACCCGCCCCTCCCGCGCCGCGCTCCACGAGCGCCACAGGACGGCGGCCCCAGGTGGCGTCGGGCACGCCGAACACGTAGGCGTCGCCCACCTCGGGCAGCGCACGCAAGGCGTCGGCTATCTCCACCGGGTAGACGTTCTCCCCGCCCGAGACGAACATGTCGTCGGTGCGCTCGCGCACGTAGATGGCTCCCTGGTAGAGGGCTGCCGTGTCACCGGTGAGGAAGTAGCCGTCCACCGTGAAGGCGCCGTGGGCGTTGAGGTAGCCCGAGAACACGCCCGGGCCACGCACGGCCAGCCGCCCGAACCCTGCCTCGTCCGCGTCGACGATGCGCGCCGAGTAGCCGGGCAGCAGCTTGAGGCCGCCCGTGAAGTCATCCGTGACCAGGGTGTTCGCTATCTGGCTCGACGTCTCGGTCATGCCGTAGCTGGCATAGACCCGCGCGCCGGCAGCCAGCGCGCGCCCGACGGTGCGGCTGTTGAGCGGGCCGCCGCCCAGCAGGATGCAGCGGTACCCCGCCAACGCGCCGCGCGTGTCGGCGGCCAGCAGGTCCTGGAGCATCTTGTCCACCACCGACAGGTGCGTGACCCGGCGGCTCTCGGCATCGCGCAGCACGCGGGCCGCGTCGAAGCGCGCGTAGAGGCGCAGGGGCGTGCGGTTGAGCACGCTGCGCACGAGCACCTGGAAGCCACCGATGTGGAACAGGGGCAAAACGCCCTGCCAGAGTCCCGATCCGCGCTGGCTGAGCACGCGGTTGGACGCGCCGGACGCGCCCACCAGCTGGCGCCAGGTGAGGGCGACGGCCTTGGGCTTGCCCGTGGTGCCCGACGTGAACATGACGAGCGCCTTCTGCGCCTCGTCGAACAGGTGGGCCTCGCGCTCGGCGAAGTGGACGGTGTCTTCGATAGCGTCCTGGCGCGCGCCCATGATGACCGACCCGCGCCCGCGGCGGCGCCCGCCCGCGGCCGGGCCCAGCCCGTCATCGGCCACGGCCTCGGCATGTTCCTCGCCCACCGCCAGCAGCGCGCCGGCATAGTCCATGAGCCGCGTCGCCCGCGCCGCGTCCACGCGGCAGGCCACGCGAAGGCCCTCACGCTCAAGCTCGAGCAGGCGCGTGAGCTTCTCCGTCGCCGTCAGCCGGTGGTTCAGGCACACGAGCGAGAACGACCCGTAGGCCGCCGCCAAGGCCAGAAACACGTACTCGGGGCAATTCGGCAGGTCGACTGACACGTAGTCGCCGCGACGCACGCCCTTGTCGGCAAGGCGCCGCGCCACCGCCGCCGAGAGCAGCCGCGCCTGGCGATAGGTGTAGCTGACCTCGCCCCCGTCTTCGTCGACGAAGGAGAGGAACACCTTATCGGGGAAGGTTCTCGCGGTGCTTTCGAAGACGTCGATCATCGGCGAGGGCTATCAGGGGAACTTCGGGAACTGGTCGAAGTCGGGCGAGCGCTTCTCCTTGAACGCGTCGCGCCCCTCCTTGGCCTCGTCGGTGGTGTAGTAGAGCAGCGTCGCATCGCCGGCCAGCTGCTGGATGCCCGCCAGCCCGTCGGTGGCGGCGTTGAAGGACGCCTTCATGAAGCGCAGGGCGGTGGGGCTCATGGCCAGCATCTCGCGCGCCCAGGCCATGCACTCGGCCTCCAGCTGCTCGAACGGCACCACCTTGTTCACCATGCCCATGGCCTCCGCCTCCGCAGCGGTGTATTGCCGGCAGAGGTACCAGATCTCGCGCGCCTTCTTCTGGCCCACCATGGCGGCCAGGTAGCCCGCGCCGTAGCCCGCGTCGAAGCTGCCCACGCGCGGCCCCGTCTGGCCGAACTTCGCCGTCTCCGCGGCGATGGAGAGGTCGCACAGGATGTGGAGCACGTGCCCGCCGCCGATGGCATAGCCGTTGACCATGGCGATGACGGGCTTGGGCACCACGCGGATAAGACGCTGCAGGTCGAGCACGTTGAGACGCGGAATGGAGTCCTCGCCTACGTAGCCGCCGTTGCCGCGGATCTTCTGGTCGCCGCCGGAGCAGAAGGCCTCGTCCTCGTGGCGGCCACCGTGATTGGCGCCGGTGAGGATGATCACGCCGATGGAAGCGTCGTCGCGAGCCTCGGTGAAGGCGTCGTACATCTCGTTGACGGTGAGAGGGGTGAAGGCGTTGCGCCGCTCCGGCCGATTGATGGTGATCTTGGCCACGCCGCCGCAGGTCTCGTAGATGATTTCCCGGTACGGCTTGCCCGGCTGCCAGACGATGTCCTCCATGTGTCCCCTTCCGCGGACGACGCCACATGATGCCGTTTCGCGACCGACAGATTGTGGTCCACGCACGGGCGAAATACTACTGGTTGTGTTGGTTGCACTATAGTAACGCGCTTTTCGTCACGAGACCCCGGCAGAGGGCCATTTTCGCGGCTTTTTCTTGGAGTCTACGCGAATGCGGGTACGTGCGGACGGGGGGGGCGCGAGCGGGAGGTGGGACGTGGGACGTGGGTCGCGGGCGTGCGGGCGGGAGGCGGGACGTGGGTCGCGGGCGTGCGGGCGGGAGGCGGGACGTGGGTCGTGGGACGCGGGGCTCAGCGCGTGGGGCGGGCACGGGGGCACGGGGCTCGGCGCGCGAGGCGGAGCGCGGGGGGCTCGGCGCGGGCGGGACGCGCGGGGCGGGACGCATGAGGCTCGGGCGGCAGATCGGGCGATTTCTGGCGAGCAAATGCGGGTATGCAACATTTCACGACCGCTTTGGGGCCCCAGAGAAGGCTGCGGAAGAGCGGCGCGCGCAGGCAGCTTCGTCTGGCCTGGGGAAATGCCAGCGATGTCCTTTAAGGCCACGGCCACGATGTTGCAGACCCGCATTTGCTCGCCACAAACGGGTCGCTTTGCTGCCCACGCCTGTGCTCATGCCTGCGTCTGCTCCTACCCTGCACCCTGCGCCCGCGCAAGCGCGCAGGGGCCCGCAATCTCGCATTCCGGCGAGGACGAGAAGCAATGACCCCGCCAGCACCTCCGCCACCCCCCCCTCCTAGGAGCACACGGCATTGGCGAGGGGCACTTAAGCACTGAGGAGAGGCCGGGATCCTGCGAGGCCTAAAAGCCGGCGGGGTCGCGATTTTCGCCTATGCGATGGCGGCCACCGCGTCCGCAAAGGCGGTCGGACGCTCCAGGTGGACGCTGTGCCCCGCGCCGGGGACGACACGCGTCGCGCACCCCGCCGCGGCGGCGCGGGCGGCGACGGCCGCGTACTTGGCGTCCAGCTCCCCTGCCACGTAGAGCACCGGCAGCCCGGCCTCGACGGCGGTCGCCAGCGCGGCGAGCGAGCACGCCTCGTCGGCCTGCCGATGCGCCCCGGCGCCCTCCAGCGACAGGGCGAGCGTCTCGGCGTCATTGGCCGCACGGCCCTCCGCCAGCCGGGCACGGACGTCAGGCGGTAGGGAGCGCTGGCTGGCGAACAGCGGCAGGCGCGCCCAGTCCTCCATGAAGGCCGCGGTGCCGCGCGCCCGCGCGTCAGCGGCCCGCGCAGCGTTGCGCCTGGCCAGCGTCTCGCGCGCAGTGGCGTCCGCCGGCCCGAGCCCCGCGCTCTCAAGCACCAGCCCTGCAATGCCCGCAGGCCCCGGCGCGCCTGAGCCCACGGCCTCATCAGAGAGGCCGCGCTCCCCGCCCGCACGCCACGCCGGCGCGATCAGCCTGCGTACGAGCGCCTCCAGCGCGACGCGGCCGCCCATCGAATACCCGACGACCACCGGCGCCGCACCCCTGTGCTCAGCAGACGCCCTCACCTCGTCGGCCAGCAGCGCGACCATCCCCTCAAGCGAGAGCGCCCGCGCGTCGCGGCACCCGCGACGCATGCCGAACCCAGGCCAGTCCAGGGCGCGCGCCGCCACGCCGAGGCCCCCCAGTAGCGCCACGACCTCGTCCCACGTCTGCGCGCTCTGCCCGAACCCATGCAGCAGGATCACGTCGCGCTGCGTGCCCTCGCCCGCATCGGGCGCCGTACCCGCACGTCCCGACGCACCGCATGAGCCGCCACGCGCCTCACCGACGCCACGCGCCGCGCTCTCAGCCCAACCCGCCATCGCCCCTCCTTGATTACCCCTGGTAGGGGGCGTAGCGGGACTTCACGCCCGCCAGCGGGACGGTCACCTCGATGAGGCTGAGGCCCGGGGTGCCGGACAGCTCGTCGTAGGCGGCCACCATGTCCGCCACGCGGCTCACGGCCCGATAAGGCACTGCGAAGGCGTCGGCTGCGTGGCCGAAGCGGGCATCATGCGGCACGAGGAACAGCCGCTCGAAGTACGGTTCCTCCGACTGCTGCGGCAGCATGTCGAACAGCCCCCCGCCGTTGTTGTTGAGCAGCACGATGGTGAGCGAGGGCACCGTGCCATCCGGGCGCGGCGCCGCATGCAGCAGCTCGCGCTGGAGGTGCAGCGCGTTCAGATCATGCAGAAACGTCAGGTCGCCCGTCACGAACGTCGCCTGCGGAAAGGCCCACGCCGCCCCGATGGCCGTCGACGTGACGCCGTCGATGCCGTTCTGCCCACGATTGGCGAGCACCGCCAGCGGACGGTCGCCCGCGCCCGCCTCCGGCTTGAGCAAGAACGTGTCGAGCGCGCGGACGGAAAGCGAGTTGGCCGAGAACAGGAGCGAGCCTTCGGGCACGCGCGCGAGCAGCGCGCTCAGGTAGGCGCCTTCGAACTCGTCGCCCGCCTCGCGCGCCGCGGTGATGCGGGCGCGCTCCGCGTCGTTGAGCGCCACCCAGCGCGCCAGATACGCGCGCTGGGCGCCGACGGGGGCGGGGGCCGCGGGGGCGGGGGCGAAAGCCGCGGGGGCCGCAGCCGCAGGGGCGG
>NZ_QWKK01000001.1 GCF_009911695.1 Enterorhabdus sp. P55
GGGCCGCCGCGGCACGCCGGGCCCGGCCCGCCGCGGAGAGCCCGGCTTCACGGGCGGATGCCGCCCGGGCGAGGGAGCGGTCTCCCTCGTCGCCGTCCTGCCGATCCTCGCCGTAGGCGCCCGCCGCGGCGGAAAGGGGGCCCTTGAGCCCCTCTGCCGCACGCCGGGCGCGGCCCCTGCCGGCCCTGCCCGCAGGCGACTCGGCAGACCCGGGCCCGCGCCCGGCATGTCGCAGGCGGGAGGCTGATCTGCCCTCGCCGTGGGACGGGCGCACGGAGCCGCCCTCCTCGCGGAGGAGGTGGGCCCTGCTCGTGGGCTCGTCGGAGTGGCTGAGCTTGTCGGCGCCGCGTGCCATGCCGCCTACCCCTCCTCGGCGCCCTCGCGGCGCGCGTACTTGTCGGCGTCGGTGTTCCAGAGCTCGTAGAGCCGCTTGTCGGCGCGCGCGTCGATGCGGGCGTTGAACGGGATCTTCATGCCGTCGGCGATGATGAGTCCCTTGCCCGGGTCGGTGCGCGCGTCGATGCAGTCGCGCTGGGAGGACGACAGGGCGAAGGCGTCGGCGATCGTCTCGGCGTTGCCGACCTGCATCGGGAGGAACACGAGCAGCCCCGTGTTCTCATAAAGATGCTTCGCGATCGGGTGCTCGAGCACGCGGGTCGGGTGCTGGGTGACGCAGATCATGTGCAGGCCGAACTTCCGCAGCTCGCCGAAGAACGAGTCGAGCAGGTTGACGGCGGCCGGGTTGCTGAAGAGCACCTGGAACTCCTCCACCACCACGTAGGTGGGGCGCCCGACCCGGTGGTTCGCGAAGGTGGCGTTGCGCACGTGCTGGAGCATGGAGAGCAGGGCGAGCGTCTGGAGGTTGCGGCCGAGCTCCGAGCAGTCGTAGATGTTCAGGTACGGGGAGTCGGCGACGTTGGTGGCGCCGTCGAAGCAGTTCATGAGGCCGATCGAGTATGACTCGAACGCCGCGGCGATGCGGTCGCCCACCTCGTCTCCCTGGGCGACCAGCGCGTCGTAGAAGTCGGAGAGCGTCGGGCGGCCGGTCGTGCCCACATGGGGCTCGTAGACGATGCCCATGCAGCGCGAGATCATACCCTCCTCCTGCTTGGAGAGGCCCCTGTCCATGACGTCCTGGGCCAGGGCGAGGAAGAAGTCAGTGTTCTTTCGCACCTCCTTCATCGACAGTTCGCCGTTGCCGTCGCCAAGGTCGAAGGGGTTCAGGCGGGACTCGTGCGCGGGCCCGAAGCTGGTCACGGTGCCGCCGAGCGCCTCGCCGGTCGCGCGGTACTCGCCGTGCATGTCGAACACGAACCACTGGGGCGCGCAGGGGTCGGCGCACACCTTGGCCGCGCAGGACGGGTCGGGGGACTCTGCGGTTCGAGGCCACATGAGCTGCTGCCAGGTGAGGATGGACTCCACGATCATGCCCTTGCCCGAGCCGGTCATGCCATAGATCATCGTGTGGGGGCTCTTGAGCTCGTCCGGCGAGAGGAACAGCGGTGCGAGGCTCGTGCCGTGCGCCCCGAAGAAGAAGCTCCGCTTCGGGTCGTGGTAGACCTCCTCGGCGGCGAAGGGCACCATGATGGCCGCCTCGGAGGTCGCCAGGGAGCGGAAGTGGCCCTCCAGGCGCGTGCGCGCCAGCGGGAGCCCGGACACGAAGGCGTCCTCCTGGTAGGTGGGCAGCTCCACGACGTCGACAGACCACGCCTGGGCCTCGTCGACGATGAGCCGGACGTATCGCTCCATCTCAACGTCGGACTTCGCGTAGACGGTGATGAGGCCCTGGAAGTGCGCGAGGATCTGGTCCTCCTCCCGGATGAAGGAGAGAAGCTCGCGGCCCTCCTCCTCCTTCTCCTCGAGGGCTGGCGGCAATCGCGTGAAGTCGACGCCCGCGGCGCTCATCTTGGCCTGCATGTCCTGGATCTCGGCCTGAGTGACGTTGATGTTGTTCCTGATGGCCTTGAGCGTCTTGGACTTCGGCTGGGGGGCGAACGTGAGAGCGATGCTCATGGGGATCGGCAGCGACCGGATGAGCCGTATCGCGCGGTCGGAGAGCTCGCTGCCGAAGTCTCGGATGTGGAGAACCTTCACCTGGTGGCCCGGCATGATGATCTTGCGCCGCAGCAGCCGGTCGTCGTCCGGGTACGCCGCCCAGGTGGGAGCCAGGTAGTCGCGGGCGCGGCCGCGGCAGGCGAGGCGCTCGTAGGAAAAGAGGAAGGGCTCCTCGTCGCCCCGGATGAGCTTGTGGAGCACGCTCATCCGCTCCTGGCCGTCCAGGGGCGCGACGCTCACCTGGAGGCGCCCGAAGTGCTTCGTCACCGACTCGCGCAGCGCCGCCAGCTGGGAGGAGGCCCCCTCCAGGTCAGAGGCGGCGACCGAGTAGGTGAGGAAGTTGCGGCGGCGCAGGTCGCGACGGCCCTCGCGCTGCTTGCGCTCGACGATGCGGTTGTACTCGCGGGCGAGCTCGGCGCACTCCCCCACGACCGGGGCGAGCTGGGCCCGGCGCGAGACGGCCGCACGGTCCTCCGGGAAGTTGACCAGGTTGATCGTGTACACGCACGAGGTGGGCATGGAGGCGTGCAGCTGCTGCCACTTGTCGTAGATGTCGTCGCGAACGTCGCGCCGCTCGCCCTCATAGGATGCGTCTTGGAACTCGAGGGTCTGGCTGAACCGCCCGCCCGGCAGCTCGGCCACGCCGTCCTCGTGCATGAGCTCAAAGCCGACGAGGTCGTTCGTCGTCATGATCGGCTCGCGCCCGGTGGAGCGAGCGAGCGCCCTCGCGGCCCTCTTGGGGTTCGGCGCCTTGCCGGCCGCGCGGCGGCGGGCCTCCCTCTCGGCGACGGAGAGCTTGACCCCGCAGTCGGGGCAGTAGACGGCCTTCTCGCCGACCTTGGCGCGGCAAGACGGGCACAGCCGCGCCTCAGGCGCGCCCTCCGCAGGCTCGCTCGCAGCCTTTCCTCTTCTTAGACTTGGCATGGGCACGGGTGATCTCCCCTTCCTCGATCTCTGCTTGCTCCTGCTTGAACGTGATGACCGCTCCCCTCTGCCCGCCCTCCACGGCGCGGCGGACGAACACCTCCGCCGGCATGCCGTAGAGCGGCGCGAATCCCGCTATGACCGCGGGCATGGCCGGGATGACGGCGAGGACGGGGGCGACCGAGACGGACACGCCGAGCGGCACGAGCAGCAGCCAGAGCGAGGCTCCGAGGATGCCGGCGGCCACGCCCAGCGCGATGAGCTGGCGCGTGGTGAAGCCGAGCCGTCGTCGCTCAAAATTACACGTGTCCTGGTGGATCTTTATGGAGGCCATGGCTCGCCTAGCCGATGGCGAAGTTGGTGGCCTGCACGACGGCGGCCGCGGCGCCCGCGGCGACGAAGGCGATGGCGCACTTCTGGAGGTGCGCCTCGGCCATGCCGCCACCCTGCCCGCCCGAGGCGAGCTGGTTCTGCGCGTAGATGAGCAAGCCGAAAATGAGGGCGAGCGCGGCCACCAGGCCGCAGATGCCCAGCAGCACTGCCTTGATGTCTGCCATTGTTTTTCCCTTTCCTCGGAAAGGGGGCCGCCGGCGCTGGGATGACGGGGGGATGGCCCCGCGCCCGCGGGGCCTGGGCGCGACCCTCCTGGGCCGCGTTATGGGGTAAGATACGTCTCGCATCAGGTGGCCGGGGCCTGCCAGCTGTTCAGCCGCCGGATGCTCGCTCTCGGGTCGTCCCCGTCGTCTTCCCAGGCGGCCGGGCCCCCGGGTTCGGTCTTCGGGCCGCCGCGTCCTCGCGGCGGCCCTTCCTCTCTCTTTGATCCTCCTCCCTCGCATGCGCCCTGCGGCGCGCCTTCTCCTTCTATGGGCCGCCTGCGCGGCCTAAATCCCTCTGGGGCGGGACACCTTCCCCCGCGCCTCCCCGAGTGCCTTGGAGTCGGGGAGGCGGGCGACCTCCTTCTCTACCGCTAGCCCATTTTCAACACCTTCCTTCCATCTGCGCCGACGCGCCTTTGCCTCGCCGGCCGCCATGGGGTACACTTCCCCTTGGCGTCCCGTCTTCCTCCGGGAACGGGATACCTTCCTTAAAGCCCCCGCCCAAGGCCCCGTGAGGGGTGGAGCCCGTATCGGATCAAAGCACGGGCGGGGGTGACCGACCTCAAGGCGTCCCCCAGGGGGCGCCTTTCTCGTCTCAGCCCATCCGCCCCGCCTCCCTCCGGCGCCGGTACTCCTCGAAGTCGAAGCGCTCGGCGAAGCGCGGGAGCGGCATGAGGATTGAGCGGGGGTGCGAGCTCGACACGTAGCAGTAGTACGGGTGGCGGTTCGTGCGGAACTTCTTGTCCCTGATGATGGGCAGGCCGCTGATCTGCACGACGAGCTCGTCGTTGGGCATCTTCCTGAGCTGCGCGACGGACAGCACGGCGCGGCCCTGGGACTGGATGGACTCGGAGCTCGACTGCGGCACCGCCCCCGACCCGAACGTCCGGTTGGTGATGCGGGCGTAGACCGTCTCCTCGCCGATGCTCTTCGACACGTCCTCGAGCACGTCGGGCGTGTTGGAGCCCAGAAAGCACATCGTCGAGCAGTTGTCGAAGAGAACCGAGGCCTCCTTCTCCCCGTAGACGAGCTCCGCCTGGGCCTTTGACTGCATGTACATCGAGATGGACATGTTCCTCGATCTCACGACCGCTATGGCGCGGGTGAGGATGGGGATCTTGCCGATGGTCATGGCCTCGTCGATGACGAGGCGCACATGCCGCGGCAGGCGCCCGCCGTAGCGCTTGAAGGCCTTGTCGAGGGTGAGGTCGAGGGCCTGATAGATGATGAGCGCGGTGAGGAAGTCGTAGGGGCTGTCGGTGTCCTTCGTCACGATGAAGAGCGCCTGCTTCTGGCCCGCGTCTCCCAGCGTCTCCAGGTGAACCTCGTCCGCGGAGAGCATGTCGCGCACGTCGGGGGCCAGGAGGTTCACGAAGGCGGCCTGGCACGTCACGATGACGCTCTGGACGGTCTCCGGAGCCCCTGAGGCGAAGGCGTTGTAGCAGTGAAGGGCGAACGAGGAGGACTTGGAGTGCGGCACGTTGGCGGCGCGCACCACGCGCCCGCCGGACGCACGCGTCCCGGATCGCTGGGAGCGCCCCTGGGGCGCGCGCTCGGGCTCGAGGTACTCCCCCTCCTCCCAGCGGCGCATCAGCATGCTAAGGGGCGAGGGCCGGGACATGTCATTGCCCTCCGGGGTGGCCAGGTCGAGCAGGTCCATGCAGACGGGCAGCGTCCAGTGCCGCGGGTCGTCGTAGGCCTCCATGGCGTAGGCGATGAGCGACATGAGGCAGAGGCGCTTGGTGTCCTCCCAGAACGGGTCGCTGGCGGACTGGGCCTTGTCGTCGGTCTTGAGGTTGGCGACGAGGCAGTTCACCGTCTTGGTCAGCATGACGCCGTCAGGCACCCGGAAGGGGGCGATGACGCACCGGAGCGTGAGCCTGACGGGCCGCGGCTCGCCGGCGCGGAACGCCGGCAGGCCGGAGATGCTGACGGTCACGACGTCGTCCTCGGCCGTGGCCTCCACGCTCCCGTAGCGGCCCTCGATGGTCATGGCCTCGTCGGAGGCGGGGATCACGTTGCGGTCGAGGACGATCTTCACCTCCACGTCGGCCTCCCCGTGCGGGTTGTAGGACTCGACGAGGATCTCGTAGTCGATGCTCGTCCGCCGGTAGCCGAAGCCCGCGGCGACGGCCTCGGCCGAGGCGGGCGCCCCGGCCTCGCCGGCCCCCTCCTGCCGCCGCGCGTCGCCGCGCGTCTCGTAGGTCGCCCTGGCGCTGGCCCTGATGGCCGACTCGGCGTCGTGCGCCTCCCGCGCGGGGTGCTCGGCGGTGAGGGCCCCCTCCCCCTCGAAGGCGACGGACTCCTCCCTCCACGCTCCGTCCTCGGCGTGGCAGCGAGCCCGGACGCTTACCGAGCACGACGTCTCCGCGGCGTCCTTGGAGTCGGTCTCGTGCACGGGTATGTAGGCGAGCGGGTTGTAGCGCAGGCCGCGAAAGTCGATGGTGTTGATGACCTTCACCTCGACCCCGGCCGCGGCGAGCATGTTGCCCATGTCCCGCAGGGTGTCGCCCTTGGGGTCGGTGTGGATTATGTCGTAGCCCTCGCCGAGGCCGTCCTTCGAGCGCCGGCGGTTGGCCGTGGGCAGCAGCGGCCGGCCGGCGATGTGCTCGAGGAGGCCGACGGGCCCTGGGCGCACGGGCGTCAGGGCGTCGCCGACCGACTGCATGATGTCGGGCATGCACAGGTGGTAGGTCTTGCCGAGGCCCGACGTCCCGATGGTGTAGCAGTTCATGTTGCGCGACGCCTGGGCGGCGCGCGTCTTGCCGTCGTAGGCGTCCAGGACGATGCCGCTGTGCTCCGAGTAGAGGAGGTTGTTGTAGTGGTGGCGGTGGTCCATGAGGGAGGAGGCCTCCTCCTCCGTGGCCAGGCGCTCCGCTCCGTGCTCCTCGCCCGTGACGTAGCGGCCCCGGAAGGCCCCGGCGGCGGAGACGGCGGTGGCGAGCGCGCAGGCCCCGGCCACCACGGCGAAGGAGGCCGAGACCGCCGGCAGGTGCCAGCTTATGGCGAGCAGGTCGCCCGCGACGGCCCCGGGCAGCGAGGACATGCCGAGGACGAGCCCCGTCACGAGCTCGTCGGAGTACGCCATCCCGTGGGTGGCGACGCGGGCCGCGAGCAGCCCCGCCGCGCAGGACAGCGCGAGCACGGCGACGGCCCAGGGGGCCCTGCGGACGGCTTCCTTCAGTTTCATGCCTACCTGTTCACCACCTTCGACCTCTCCGGGGCGAGCGTCTCGTGGGCGCTCGCCATCCTGCGGCCCTCCACGCGGTCGACGGAGGGCGTGTAGGGCGCACGGCCCTCGCCCCGCGCCTTCCTCGCCGCCTCTCGGGCGCACGTCGCCTCGCCGGCGATGCTGCCGCCCCGGCTCGCGTCGAGCCGCGCCGCGGCGTCCCTCGCGAGCTCCCGGCTGCGCTCCTCGTCGCGAAGCAGCGAGGCGAGGTCTGACTCGGCCAGGCGCTCGCGCCAGTCCGGCTCGGTCAGCTTGACGTACTCGACGCCCTCCTCGGCGTGGGCCTCGTAGGAGACCCCGCACTGGGCGAGGGCCTCCTTGGCGAAGGCCGCCGCCTCCGGCGTCGCCAGGCTCAGGACGGGCATCAGCTCGCCGGGGGCCGCCAGGCACTCGGGGCACGCGGCGGCTCGGAACTCCTCGAGGTTGGCGAAGCGCTCGGGGCCCATGTTCGCGACCGACATCTGGCTCTCGACGAGGGCGAGGGCGGCCGGGGCCTGGGCGGCGTCGACCTCGAAGGTCGCGACGTCGCCGGCGACGGAGCAGGGCGCGGCGAGCCCCGCGCCCTTGAGGAGGTTTCGGAAGTAGCGGCAGTCGCGGTCGAAGGGCAGCGTCCTCACCTGGAGCCGCACGGCCCCGCGCCCGGCCGGCGCGGGCGCCAGGCCTGCCGAGGCCGCGGCGAGGTCGCGCCTGGCGGTCACCTCGGCCATCGACTGGAGCTCGATGAGCTCCGCGAGCTCGGGAGAGCGGCGGATGGCCTCCGCGAGGCGGACGTGGCCCGTCGAGGAGCGGGCGGCGGCATGGTCGACACGGCTGAACGGGGCGTGGAAGGCCGCGATGGGCTCCCTGTCGGGCAGGACGTGGCAGCGCGCCCCCTCGACGAGCGGGGGGTCGATCCAGTCCAGGGACTCGGCGGGGAGGTGCTCCACCTCGGCCTCGTCGAGCATGGACAAAAACGCCTCCTCGTCCTCGGGCTCGAGGTAGACGAGCTCGCAGGGCGCCTCGTCGCCGGGCTCCCCGGCATCGGGCATGCGGCCCTCCTCGGGCTCGTCGGGGCCATCGCCCTCGCGCAGGCCCTCCGCGGCGCGCTCCTCGCGCCGCTCACGCACCCGGTCCTCGATGCGCCGGCGGATCCCGCTCGCGCTCGAGCGCCCGCCGCCGTCAAGGCTGCGGACGAGGTCGGCGAGCGCCTGCTTCCCGTCTCGCAGGATCGCGGCCGAGATGTCGTCTCCGGCATCGGGCATGTGTCCTCCCTTCCCAGTCCTCGTCGGAGCGCGGACGCGCTCCCCGTGCAGATGATTCAACCATGTCGGCGGGCGCCTGGGACGCCCGCTAGGATCGTGTTACACGGCGCTCTCCCGCGGCATAGTCGGGGAATTCAGCCACTCCAGGGCCTCCTCTGCCGTCGCCGTCCAGTCGTGGGGGCCCTCAGGCGTCTGGATCCTGCACTCGAGCCGATCGGGGTAGCCCCACGTGCCCGGGCCGTACACGCAGGACAGGTCGAGGCCGCCGAGCGGTACGCGCGTCCTCTCCAGCCCCTCGGGGGCGCTGCTCTCGCCCACCCAGCGGATCCCCCGGGCGTCGAGGCCCGCGCGCAGCAGGGAGGCCTGGCCGGCGGCCGTCATCGGGCGGCCCCGCATCCGTCTTGCGAGGCGCGCCGGGCGGCTCGCGCACGGTCGCGCAGGATCCGGCGGGCCGCCGCCTTGCGCGATGAGGGGCGGCCGGCGTAGACAGTGGCCTTGGAGAAGGCCGCCACGCGCTCCTGCTCGGTCGGCGCCTCGCGGTTGAGGCGCAGTAGCTCGGCGTAGGAGGGGTCGACCTTGGCGAGCGCCCGCTCGCGCTCGTCCTCGGAGGCGGTGCGCAGCGCGCGCAGCTCTTCGGCGGTGAGCTCATCGGCGCCGGCGGCGTCCTCCTCGGAGCCGATGAGGTCGAAGGCGAGTCCGTCCGGGGACGAGAGCCAGTCGTGGAGCTGCTTCGCGTAGCGGGTGGTGCTGGGGTTGCTCGCCTTGTAGCGCGTCCGGTAGGCGCGGTAGGCGTCGAGGATCGCCTCGGGGGTGAGGCCGTCGCTGAGCTTGCCCTCCCACTCCCGGCGGGCGAGGGCGAGCGTCGATGAGGCGGGCGGCTTGAGAGACATCCGGCAGAGCTGCGCGAAGGGATTCTCCCCGGCGTCGTGCTGGGGCGCGGCCGGATCTATAGATTGATAATTATATTGATTGTTAATTATTGTTTGGTCGTTTTGAACTTGTTCAATTTGAACTTGTTCAAAACGACCAATATCAACTGACCTGGGGTTTTGCCGGTCGTCGGAGTTTTCCACAATTTGATGTTGGTCAAAATGACCAATATCAGCTGACCTGGGGTTTTGCGAGTTTTCCACAATGGAGCCGACTCCAGGCTCCACGTCCTCCGGAGCGCCGCCCGACGCCTCCGGCGCCTCCCCGTCGGTGGCCTTGGCGCGGGCGAGCTTGGCGAGCTCGGCGAGGTTGACCTCGGGCATGTCCACGATCTCGTAGACGTTGGTCTCGCGGCTCTTGCCGGCTGCCTTGTAGCGCGTGTGCACCTTGACGTAGCCGTAGGCCGTGAGGTGGCGCAGGTGCTTGTAGTAGCGCTTCGGGGCCATCCCCAGCTCCTCGAGCATCAGGGCGAGCGGCGGGAAGGCGCAGCTGCCGGTGCCGGTGTACGAGCAGAGGTAGGCGTAGATGGCCTTGGCCTCTGCGGTGAGGCGCTTGTCGCGCATGGGCGCCTTGGCGACGATGCCGTAGCCCTCGCTGCGGATGCCCTTGACCTCGATCAGGTTTGAGACGTCCATGGTCACCCCCTCCCCATAGACGCGAAGGCCCAGGATGCCCTGGGCCTGTGGTTAAATTCTGTAGTTGGGTGTGCTTCGCTTGCACGCCGCTTTGGGCGCGCTTCCGCCATGTGATAATTCACTTCAGGGACGTCCTTACTTGGTCTAAGGATTGATGCTTAGGCGGCATCGGCGTTGGAGCGTCCGATGCCAGCCGGGGTACGAGGGCCCTCGCGAGAGGGCCCTTCGCATGTCCGCGACTTGTCGAGGCCCATTCTTACGGATGGGCAACGGGCGAGTCAAACCGGCACGGCGGCTTCGGGCTCTCTGCCAGGCGTTTCTCCAGTTCAAAGCCTTCTTTTGCCCTCTCTTGCCTGTCGACTGTCTTGATTTATATGTTATGTAAACCTATAACTAAGAAAACGACGCCCTGTTGCCGCCAGGTCATTGCATGCGGATTCTGCCACCGCGCCTCTCCCCATCCTTCGGGAACGCGGTACCAGGATGGCTACACGAGCGTAAGGAAACCGTTCGGCTAGCCTTCTTCATTGAACGGATCGGCGCTCGGCGTTATCGTTCCGAGTGGTATGGGATAACCAGCCCTTGGGAAGGCGTGCGCGTTTCGGATGACGTCAAAGGGCTCGTGGAGCTGAATGGCCTGGATGCGCAGGCCGAGGTCACGCGCGTGGGCACGCAGCTCCTCGTCGTGCTCGACGACGGCGCGCAGAAGGCGCGGGTCGTCGGCGTAGAGATGGCACCACCAGCGCTCGTGCCCCTCGCGACGCTGCCGGTCGTTCTCCCATCGCACGGGGTCGAGGGCCGCTCCGCGCACCGATGCGAGCAGCTCCTCGGCATCTTCCCCGAATACCTGGCAGAAGGCCCGCTTGAGCCTTTGGAGCTCGTGGGCCTCACGCGAAGGCGCCAAGGATGCGCTGCGTGCGCTTCCCGTCCCCGCCGCCGCGCCATTCGTCACGCCGGCAAGCATCGCCTCGCGCAGCCGCTCAGCGAGGCGCGGATCCTCCAACCGGCTCGTGGCGTCTTCCACCGTGGCGGCCGAGGGCGGATCGGGCCGCTCGTCGGTTGTGCGCACGCCTCCTTCGGGCAGCTCGCCGCGCATGACGCGCGCGATGCGCTCGACGGCCTCGGGATACGGCCGTCGAGCGCGCATGTCGAACTTCGACGGCAGGATGCGCAGCTCGTCGTAGTGAATGCCCTCCCGGGCGAGCGCGAGGCGCAGCAGCTCCTGGCGCGCGTCGATGTCCGACCGGATGGTTCCGTCGTCGGCATAGACGGTGCAAAGGATATGGTCCCGGTCGCGGAAGGCGCTCTTGCGCGGCGTGTCGTCCTTGTGGATGTAGAAGCCGTTCACGTGGGCGAGCACGTAGTCGGCAGCGAGCGGGTCATGGCGCCAGACATGGCGCACGGCCTGAGCGAACGCGGCCCGGTACGAGGCGATGCGCATCTTGCGCGCCGCCTCGGGGCCGAAGTCGCCCACCAGGGACGTTATCTCTCCGCCAAGCTCGGGCATCACATCCTCCTTAGCCTGCGTCTAGAGGCGCAGGAAGGCCAGCAGGCCCTCGCAGCCGTCGCGAACGTCGTCGTAGGTGGCCTGGAAGTCGCCGGTGTACCAGGGATCGGCGATATCCCGCTCGCTGCCGGCGTACGCGAGCAGCTTGTGCACCTTACCCGCGGCATCGCCGCCGAACAGGCGCTCCATGTTACGGACGTTAGCCTCGTCCATGCCGATGATAAGATCCCACGCATCATAGTCGTCAGCACGCAGGCGGCGTGCCGTCTTGCCCTCGCAGGAGATGCCGTGCGCGGCCAGGATGCGCCGTGTGCCCGGGTGCACCGGATTGCCGAGCTCCTCAGAGCTCGTGGCGGCCGAGGCGATGACCAGGCGCTCACCCAGCCCGCGCTTTTCGGCCAAGTCGCGCAGGACGAACTCGGCCATGGGCGAGCGACAGATGTTGCCGTGACAGACGAAGAGGACGCGCACCGCGCGCCCCTCTGTCCTAGGCAAGGGAGGCCCCCAGGTCGTAGGCCTCCTGAAGGCCCGGGTTGCCGGCGATGGCGCCCACCTCATAGACGGCCTTCACCACCACCTCGCCGATGCTCTCCTGGCCGCAGTAGGCGGTGTTGACGCGGTAGACGTCGAGCAGCGGCTCGGCGCGCGTCTCGTCCTTGTCCTCGAAGCACAGCAGAAGCCCCGTCTGCTTGACGCCGAAGGGCTTCGCGATGCCGCAGAACATGCGGTCTTGGAAGGCGCGCAGCTGGGCCGGGTAGTTGTAGCAGTACAGCGGCGTGGCCCAGACGATGACGTCAGCCTCGCGCAGCAGCGGGTAGAACTCCTGCATGGCGTCTTGCTGGCAGCAGGCTCCCTCGTGGCTGAAGCAGTACTCGCAGGCCAGGCAGCCGCGGATGTCGGCCCGCCCCACCTCGATGCGCGTGACCTCATGGCCGGCGTCCTCGGCGCCGCGGGTGAACGCATCGGCGAGCTGCGCCGAGTTGCCGTTTACGCGGGGGCTTCCGTGCACCACCAGTACCTTCTTCGCCATGACCTCTCTCCTTTCCGGGTTCTGTGGTTTGTCGCAGACCATTATAAGCCCTCCTCGAAGGGCGCCAGCCTGCGGGAGGAGCGCCCGCCCACCCCGCCGGCTGCCGGCTCCCCTACGGCGCCAGGTCGAGCAGCCGCCCGTAGAGCTCGTTGCCGCAGAGCCAGCCGCGGTCGGTGGGTCGCCAGCGGCCCTCGGCATGGCGCACGAGGCCGAGGGCCTCCAGCTCGCGGAAGGCGTCGGGCACCTCGGGGATGAGGGCGGCCGCGCGGGTCACCGACTCGTCGCTTACGCCTGCCGCCAGGCGCATCCCGAGCATGAGATCCTCGGCCGCCATCTGGCGTGGATCGAGGTCGTCGGTTACCTGACCGTCGGTCACGCGCATGCGTCGCTCAGCGTTCTGGGTCATGGTGGCGGCGGCCCGGCCGAGGCCCAGGTAGGGCACGCCGGTCCAGTAGGCGGTGTTGTGGCGGCACTCGAAGCCGGGCCGCGCGTAGCTGGCCACCTCGTAGCGATGGAAGCCCGCCCCCTCGAGCACCGAGCGCGCCGCCTCCATGGCCTCGGCCTCGGCGTCGTCGTCGGGCTCGGCCATCTCGCCGCGCAGCACGGCCCGGTCGAAGGCGGTGCCTGGCTCGACGATAAGGGGATAGACGCTCACATGCGTCACCCCGCGCTCGACCGCCTCCCGCACGCTCGCCTCGAAGGACGCGGCGCTCTGCCCGGGAATGCCGCACATGAGGTCCACTGACACGTTTTCGAAGCGCTCCTGGGCGGCGCTGATAGCGCGACGGGCCCCCTCGGCGTCATGGGCCCGTCCGAGGATGCGCAGCACGTCGTCGTCGAAGGACTGCACGCCGAGGGACAGGCGGTTCACTCCGAGGGCCCACACGTCGCGCACGAGGCGCGCCTCGAGGCTCTCCGGGTTCGCCTCCATGGTGCACTCCACGTCCGGCTCGAGTCGCATCGACAGCGACAAGGCGTAGAGCAGGCTCGACAGGCGCCGCGCGCCCACGTGGCTTGGCGTGCCGCCGCCCAGGTAGACCGTCTCGACGGCCGCCAGCTCGCCCTCGCGGGCCTTGCGGCGTATCTGGAGCACCAGGCCCTCCACGTACTCGTCGATGGCGGGAGAGTCGCGCTCCACGGCGCTCGTGGCAAAGTCGCAGTAGCCGCAGCGGCGCACGCAGAAGGGCAGGTGCAGGTAGAGGGCCCTATAGGGATCGTGGGGCATCGTCGCTCCCCTCTCGCTCGACAGGTCCCGCGGCCGGGGCGCTCCCGTGGGCGCAGGCGATGGCCAGCAGCTCGTCGAAGACGGCGTCGAAGTCCTCGAGACTCGTGCAGTAGTTGATGCGCCCGCGCGCCGCAGCGGCGCCGGGAAGCCCCGCCAGGTACCACATGGCGTGCTTGCGCATGCGCACGATGTTGCGCCCCTCGCGCTGCTCGAGCAGCCGCGCATGGCGCCGAGCGAGCGCGATGCGCTCGGCGATGGTGGGCGCCGCAGGGGGCTCCTCCCCTGCCAGCGCGGCCTTCACCTGGGCGAACAGCCAGGGGTTGCCCTCGGCTCCGCGGGCTATCATCACTGCGTCGCAGCCGGTCTCGCCCGCCATGCGCACGGCGTCGGCCCCGCTGCGGATATCGCCGTTGCCCACCACGGGCATGGCCACGGCCTCCCGCACGCGCCGGATGACGCCCCAGTCGGCGCTCCCCCGGTAGAGCTGGAGCGCGTAGCGGCCATGCACGGCGCACGCGTCGGCACCGGCCGCCTCCATGCGCCGCGCGAACTCGGGCGCCGTCTCGTCGCCCTCGGCCCAGCCGCGGCGGAACTTCACCGTCACGGGGTGCGCGACGACGGCCTTCACGGCCGCGACGATGGCCGCGGCCAGCTCCGGCTCGCGCATGAGCGCGCTGCCGTCGCCCTTGGTCACGATCTTGCGGGCGGGGCATCCCATGTTGACGTCGAGATACGCGAGCGCATCCCCCATCTCGTCCTCGATCCACGCGGCCTCACGCGCCATCACATCGGGCTCATGGCCGAACAGCTGCACGGCCACCTTGTCCTCACCCGGCGCGAGCGCCAGCAGGCACCGGGTCTTCTCATTGGCATACGAGAGCCCCTTAGCCGACACCATCTCGGTGAAGGCCAGGTCGGCGCCCTGCTCGCGGCAGAGC
Organism: Enterorhabdus sp. P55; assembly: GCF_009911695.1. Classification (GTDB taxonomy): domain Bacteria; phylum Actinomycetota; class Coriobacteriia; order Coriobacteriales; family Eggerthellaceae; genus Enterorhabdus. The sequence goes on from NZ_QWKK01000001.1 coordinate 14,311, forward strand.
GCGCGGAACGCCACGTCAGTGACGCCCGCCATGGGCGCCAGCAGCACCCGGTATCCCTCAAACAAGCCGTCCATCAGGTGGTTCCCTCCTTGCTCGCAAGCGAGTCGATGACCTTTTGGTGCCAGGTCGCGGCCGCAGCGTCGCGGTTCGACTCGATCAGGGTGCCGCGTTGGGCGCAGGCGACGTGGGTGAGCAGGCCCGTGTTGTCGAAGAGGTTGGCCTCGTCGCAGAGCGGGAGCGCCTGGCGAAGGTTCGCAAGCGAGGCCTCCCAGCGCCGCTCGACGAGCGCCGGATCGACGAAGTGGCCGCCGCAGCTGGCCCGATGGGCGATGCGCGCGTTCGCGATCTGCGGGCTCTCCACGCCCACGTAGTGCATGACGACGCGATAGCCCCGCTCGTGGGCATCGCGGATGACGCGCAGCGCCGAGCGCCCTGAGAGCGTCGTCTCCTGGTTGAATGAGCGGCCGGCGGCCAGGTGGCCGCGGATGAGCCGTACGGCCTCCTTTCCGGCGAGCAGCTGATGCGCAGGATCGGCCCAGTTCCAGCCGCGGGCGGCGATGATCTCGTCGGGGTTGACGCGCGGTATCTCGGGTGCCGGTGCGTTCCGCTGCCAGAGGCCCGAACGGTAGAGTGTCGACTTCCCCGCTCCGTTCACGCCGGCGAACAGCAGGTAGAGCGGCTGGCTTGGCATCAGAACACGCCCTCGTCGATGAGCGCGCGCTGGCGCTCCTGGAGGAAGAACGAGGCCACGGCCATGTAGAAGCGCGCCTCCTCGGGAGTGCGTGCCGCGCGGACGGCGTCGACGCCGAAAGAGCCCGCCAGCTGCTCGCGGCAGCCGTCGTAGAGGCGATGAAGCGCCTCGGGCTCGAACGCCGGCGGCTCCGTGGGCGCGGCCGCGCGCTTGCGGCGAGGGCGTCCCGGCTGCACGGGCGATGCGAGCCGCGCGGCCACCGACGCCTCGTCGACGGCCCAGGTCCGGCCGATCTTGGCGCCGCGGAGCGCGCCTGCGTCGAGCAGCGCGCGCACGCGGGCGGCGCTTACGCCGAGCCTCTCCCCCGCCTCGCTCGTGCTGATCATGGGATACCTCCATCTATTGCGTGACAAAAATATTTTCTAATCGCAATAGTAAACAAACCATCGCGGGACGGCAAGCGCCGCGGCTATCCAGCCAGCTTGGGGCCGAGGGCGGCGGCGAGGCAGATGAGGGAGACGAGGCCGAGAAAGCAGGCAAGCGCCCGGCCTGCCTGGCGGCGGGCCTCCTCGTCCATGGTGGAGAGGGCCTTCTCGTCCAAGCCGTTGAGCAGGCGCACGTCACCTTGCCAAAAGCGTGCGGCGAAGAAGAGCAAGAGCGCGCCGACGGCGATGAGGATGACGTCGGCGCCGCTCATCTCAGGCCCCCAGGGCGCCCAGGATGCCGGCGAAAGCGAAGACGATGAGGCCGAGGGCGGCCGCAACCGCCACGACGAGCCCGCAGCCGAGCAGGGGCGACGCCTTGGCCTGCTCCAGGTCCGCGGCGGCCTTGCGCTCGTCGAAGGCGTCGTCGAGCCAGCTGCCCTCCTCGGCGCGCGGCTGACGACGCGGCTCGCGCGCTTCGGCGGCCGGTCGGGCCCCCTCGGCCCAGGGGTCGGCGGCGTCTCGCTCGCGACGGGCGTGGCGCGCCACGGCTACTCGTCCACCTTGAGGATGGCCATGAACGCCTCCTGGGGCACTTCCACGTTGCCGATGGCCTTCATGCGCTTCTTGCCGGCCTTCTGCTTCTCCAAAAGCTTGCGCTTGCGGGTGATGTCGCCGCCGTAGCACTTGGCCAGCACGTCCTTGCGCTTGGCCTTCACCGTCTGGCGCGCGAGCACGCGTCCGCCGATGGCCGCCTGGATGGGCACCTCGAACATCTGGCGCGGGATGATCTCCTTGAGCTTGTCGCACAGCACCCGCCCGCGATCGTAGGCCTTGTCCTTGTGCACGATGAACGACAGCGCGTCAATGGGCTTGCCTGAGAGCAAGATGTCAAGCTTGACCAGGGACGACGGCTGATAGCCCAAGAACTCGTAGTCGAGGGAGGCATAGCCTTTCGTGTTGGACTTGAGCTTGTCGAAGAAGTCCATGATGAGCTCGGAGAGCGGTATCTCCCAGAGCATCTCCACCGTGGTGGGCGACAGGTAGTTCATGGTGACGAAGGTGCCGCGGCGCGCCACGGTGAGATCCATCACCGCGCCGACGTAGTCGGGCGGGATGAGTACCTTCGCCTTGAGGTAGGGCTCCTCGATGCGCTCGATGGAGCCGGGGTCGGGCATCTCCTGGGGCGAGTGGAGCGATACCATCTCGCCGCCCTTGAGGTAGACGTGGTACTCAACCGACGGCGCCGTTGCCAGCAGGTCGAGCCCGAACTCGCGCTCGAGGCGCTCCTTGACCACCTCCATGTGCAGAAGGCCCAGAAAGCCCACGCGGAAGCCGAAGCCGAGCGCGTGGGAGGTCTCCGGCTCCCAGACGAGCGCCGGGTCGTTGAGCGAGAGCTTCTCGAGCGCCTCCTTGAGCGGCTCGTACTGGTCGCCCTCGATGGGGAACAGTCCGGTGAACACCATGGGCTTGGCCTCGCGGTAGCCCGGCAGCGGCTCGTCCACGCCGCCGGTGACGCTCGTGATGGTGTCGCCCACCTTCACGAGGGAGACGTCCTTCAAGCCGGTGACCAGATAGCCCACCTCGCCGGTGTTGAGCGAGGGCAGCGCGCACTCGGCGGGGCGGCGCGCGCCCACCTCCTCCACGAGGGCCTCGGTGCCGGTGGCCATCATGCGGATCTTGTCGCCCTTGCGAAGCGAGCCGTCCACCACGCGGATGAGCGCCACCACGCCGCGGTAGGCGTCGAAGTAGCTGTCGAAGATGAGCGCGCGCAGGGGCGAGTCGGCCTCGCCTACGGGCGCGGGGATGTTGTAGACGACGGCCTCGAGCAGGTCGTGCACGCCCTCCCCCGTCTTGCCAGACGCGAGCACCGCGTCATCGGCGGGGATGGCCAGGCCGTCCTCGATCTCCTGCTTGACGCGCTCAGGCTCGGCGGCGGGCAGGTCGATCTTGTTGATGAGCGGGATGATCTCGAGGTCCGCGTTCATCGCGAGCATGGCGTTGGCCACGGTCTGGGCCTCCACCCCCTGGGTGGCGTCCACCACGAGCACCGCGCCGTCGCAGGCGGCCAGGCTGCGCGACACCTCGTAGGTGAAGTCCACGTGGCCGGGCGTGTCGATGAGGTTGAACTGATACTCCTTGCCGTCGTCGGCCGTGTACATGACGCGAACCGCCTGGCTCTTGATGGTGATGCCGCGCTCGCGCTCGATGTCCATGGAGTCCAGCAGCTGCTCTTGCATGTCGCGCTTGGCCACCGTCCCCGTGAGCTCGAGGATGCGGTCGGACAGCGTCGACTTGCCGTGGTCGATGTGGGCGATGATGGAGAAGTTGCGGATGTGGCTGAGGTCGGTCATGGCTTCTTTCCGTGGTTCGCGGGTACGGGCAGCGAGGGGATCTGTGGACGAATCGCGGGGATTTTCCCCGGCGAGGGAAATTTCCTTTGCGCGTTGCCGCAGGTCTTTGGTATTCTATCGCATTGTGTATCCAGCGATACGTACGCGCGGTGATTCCACCGCCAAATCTGCAGACGTGGCTGCGCTTAGAGATGACGCTCGCTGGCGACCCGGGGACGAAGCGCCCGACGGGTCGAGGAGACGGAGAAATCCCGCCCGCCTCCCGCTCGCACGATGTGCCTCAGGCGGCGCCTTGGCCGCTGCGCGTTCGTGTCGTTGGATACCGCATACGGGATACCGAACGAACGCGAGAAAGGCAATCATCCCATGGCTAACATCAAGTCCCAGAAGAAGCGCATCATCACCAACGAGAAGAGCCGCCTGCGCAACCGCATGGTGAAGTCCGAGCTCAAGACCGCCGTGCGCCGCGTGCGCGAGGCCGTGGCCGAGGGCGACGGCAAGGCTGCCTACGCCGCCGCGTGCGCCGCGTGCCGCCTGATGGACAAGGCTGCCTCCAAGGGCATCATCCACAAGAACCAGGCCGCCAACCGCAAGAGCGGCATCATGGCGCTCGCCAACACCGTGGTGACGGCCGAGGACATCGCCGCCTACGAGAAGGCCGCCCCGAAGGCCCAGAAGACCGGCTCCAAGAAGGCCGAGGCCAAGGCCGCTCGCAAGGCCGCCATGGCCGAGGCGTCCAAGGAGAAGGCGAAGCGCCGCGAGAAGCAGCTCAAGGAGGAGGAGAAGGCCGCCGAGCGCAAGGCCAAGGAGGCTGCTGAGGCCGCCAAGGCCGAGGCGGAGGCCGCTGCTGCCGAGGCCGCCGAGGGCGAGGCCGAGGAGGCTGCCGAGTAGGCTCGCCTCACATCCAGAGACGTGCAGGGCCCCGCATCGCGGGGCCCTTTTTCATGCCCCTAGACGAGCGGGCGGCGCGAGGTGATGGCGATGAGCCAGTCGCGGAAGACGGCATCGGCGTCTGAGCCGCTCTTCATGGCCTGCTCGGCGTCGCGGGCCGAGGCGAGGGCGGCGCGCAGCTCCTCGGCGGTGAACAGGCGCGCCCACTTGGGATGGTTCTTCACGCGCCAGTCGGGCAGCTTGAGCGCCTGGGCGAGCCCGGGCAGCCCGCTGCCGCGCCGCGCCATCGCCTGGGCGCACATGAGCTCGCGCAGGCGGCTTGCGCACATGGCGATGAGCGCGTGGGGCGAGGCGGACTCCATGCGACTGAGGCAGTCGAGGGAGGCGCGCAGGTCGCGTGCGGCGAACGCGTCGACGAGCTCCCAGGGCTTGGGCTCGGCCGTGCGCGCCGTGAGGGAGGCCACCTCCGCATCGGTGACGGCGGCGGTTCCGCGGTGCGCGAGCGCGATCTTGCGTATCTCGCTGTCGAGGTGGACGGTGTCCTCCCCCACCAGCTCGATGAGCTTGACCGCCGCGCCGTCGGTGAAGGTGACGCCGTGGGTGACCGCCATGGCGCGCACCTGGCGCGGCAGCTCGACGCGCTTCGGCGGGGCGCAGTCGATGACGGCTGTCTTGCCGAGGGCCGCGACGGCCTTGTAGAGGCGCGTGTTCTTCGCGAGCTTCTCCGCCTCGAGCGCGAGGACGGTGCTCGGGCAGGGCGACTTGAGGTAGGCGACGAGCGCCTCGGAGTCCGTCTTCTTGAGTTTCTCGGCGTTGCGCACGTAGACGAGGCGCGCGTCGCTCGCGAAGGGGATGGTGTTGCAGGAGGTGACGATGTCGGCGCCGACGGCGGTCTCGCCGTCCAGGTCATCGGAGTTGAACTCCATATCGCCAAGCGCCGACAGGCGCGTGCGCAGCCGGGCGAGCACAGCCTGGCGCTTGAGGGAGTCCTCCCCCACCACCAGGTAGGCGGGAAGGAGCGCGTCGTTTTTCTTCGAGGTAGCCATAGCGCTATTCTACCCGACTTTCCCCACCGGCGGGCCGCTGGGCGTCCACGCGCAGGGCGTCGGGCGTGAAGGTGACGGTGACATCGCCGTGGCGGTCGGTGCGGAAGGTCGTCGCGCCCGCGGCGTCGAGGGCGGCGAGGGGCTCGGGGCGCGGGTGGTCGTAGCGGTTGCCCTCTCCCGCGCTCACGAGGGCCACCGCCGGCGCGAGACGTCGTGCGAGGGCGCCGTCGAGGGAGACGGCCGAGCCGTGGTGGCCCACCTTGAGCACGTCGACGCGCCCGAGCGCGCCCGCGTCGGCCAGCTGGACGAGCGTGGGCGCCTCGGCGTCCCCGGTGAGCAGGGCCGACCAGCTCCTCCCCTCCCCGTCGGCCTTCGCCGTGGCGAGCAAGCAGAGGCTGTCGGCGTTGCCGCCCTCCTCGGCGAAGGCGCGTGGCCAGAGCACTGCCACGTCCAACGCGCCGCAGGTCAGGCTGTCTCCCGCTTCCACGCCCACGATCCCCGCCTCGCCGACGAGGGCGGCCGCCTCCGCGCGCAGGGCCGTGCAGGAGGGGCAGGGGCAGCCAAGCGCGTCGGCGGCCATGATGACGCGGCCCACGGGCACGGTGCCCGCCAGCGCGCCGAGGGAGGCGCAGTGGTCGTCATCGGCGTGGGTCACGGCCACGGCATCGAGGCGCCAGACGCCGTGACGAGCGAGTGCCCGCAAAAGGCGGCTGTCCTGGTTTCCCGTGTCCACGAGCATCGTCGCGCCGCCGCTGCGCAGGAGGATGGCATCGCCCTGCCCCACGTCGAGCATGATGATCTGCGTAGGCGCGAGCAGGGGCAGGACGAGGAGGGCCAGCGCAAGCGCCGCGCCTCCCGCCGCGGCGCCGCCCATGACAGCACGGGGGCGCGGCTGGGGCCAGGCGCGGTAGAGCGCCGCCGCCATCCCGCAGGAGAGCGCCGCCATGGGCAGCACGCCAAGGTCGACGGGGATGCTTGCCTGCGGCAGGGCGGCGAGCGCCTTCGTCGCGATGCTGAGGGGAAGCGTGGCCGCCGCGCCAAGCGCGACGAGGGGCCCAGCCGCGTCTGATGCGAGCGCGACGGCGATGGCGGAGGCAAGGCTCGCCAGGCAGGCGAGGACGAACAGCGGCGCGGCTAAGACGTTGGCGGGCAGCGCGATGAGGGGCAGTCGCGCGAAGAGCGCCGCGGCGTAGGGCTGCGTGACCACGGCCGAGGCGAGCGTGAGCGCCGCCGGCTCGCCCACCGCCTTGCGCAGCGGTCCGGGAAGGAAGGAGAGCCAGGATGCGATGAGGCTCGCGAAGAGCACGATCCCCAGGGTGGAGCCGGCGGATAAGGTGAAAGACGCGGAGAGGGCCGTCGGCGCATCGAGGGCGGGAAACGCGACGAGGCAGCCTCCGAGGGCCGAGAGCGCGGCCGGCCGGCGCCGCGCGAAGAGCGCGCCGAGGGACGATGCAGTCATGAGCGCGGCGCGCAGAGCCGAGACGGGCATGCCGGAGAACACGAGGAAGCCGCCGATGAAGGCAAGGGTGGTGATCGCCTGGGCCTGCCGCGGCAGGCGGAACGCGCGCATGAGGCCGCCGCAGGCGAGCGCCATGAGCGAGAGGTGCGCGCCTGACACCGCCACGAGGTGCGCAAGGCCGCAGGCCTGGTAGGCGCCGTAGCCGCCCACGGCGTCCAGCGGCGCGCGATAGCCGCAGGCGAGCGCCTGCATGAGCGGGGCGCCTGATCCGCCGTAGCGTGCCAGCCCCTCGATGGCCTTCCGCCTGAGGGCGCGCAGCGGGGCGAGCGCGCCCTCAGGCACAAGGAGCTCCCAGGCGCTCGCGGTCATTCGCCCGTCGATGCCGCGCTGCCAGCTGTAGCCGCCGGCTTCCTCGCCGGTAGGCTTGAGGGCGGCACGGGCCTCAACCACGTCGCCTGCGAGCAGGCCCTCCCCTCCCTCAGGGAGGTTGAGGCTGACGAGGAGGGCGCGTCCGCCAGCGTCACGGACGCGCGCGAGGGCGCGGTGGCCGCGATCAGCCTCGCGCGCGTCGTCGACGAGCGTGAGGTGCCAGGTGCCCCACTGGGGCTGCTCGACCGCCGTGGATCGTGCGTCAAGCGCGCCGACGAGGCCGCAGGCAGCACCCAGCACGGCTCCGAGGGCCAGGCACGCGAGCGCCGGCGAGCGCAGGCGCGCCCACAGGACGGCACCTGCCATGGCGATGAGGAGCGCGACGAGGGAGAGCGCGAGCAGTGCGGCGGGCTCTAGGGAGGCCGCGAGCGCGTAAGCGCCTGCCGCGCCGCCCCAGGTGCCAAGCCCAAGCACGAGCAGCGGCGGAAGGCTCGGGCGGACGCTGCGTGGCGCAGGCCGGGTGCGCGCGCGGCTGCGCAGGCGGCTGGCGAGGGGATGCGGCGGCCTCATACGCACACGGCGTCGCGCAGGGCCGCGAGCTTCTTCTCGCCGATGCCCGGGACGCGCATGAGGTCATCTACGGTGGCGAAAGGGCCGTTGGCCTCACGATCGGTGACGATCTTGGCCGCCGTGGCCTCGCCGATGCCGTTGAGCGTGACGAGCTCGGCAGCTGTGGCGGCGTTGAGGTTCACGCGCGCTTTGGCAGAAGGCGCCGGGGCGCCTGCGGCAGGGACGCTCGCCGAAGGCGCGGCAGCCTCCTGATCCTGGAGGGTGGGGATGACCACCTGCTCGCCGTCGACGACCACGCGGGCGCGGTTCACCCCGTCGGGGGCGGCATCTGCGGCCAGGCCCCCGGCGGCGGCCACGGCGTCATCGACCCGCGAGCCCTCCGGCACCGCGTAGACCCCAGGCGCTGCCACGGCGCCGCCGACGTGGACGTAGATGCGCGCGGGCTCCTCCGGCGTGGGGGCAGAGGAGCCCGCGCCGCCCTCCGGCGTGCCTGCCGCAGGAGCCTCGCTCGCGGGACGCACCTCGAAGGCAGGCGGGGCGAGCGCGCCCGCGAAGACGACGATGGCCCCGACGAGCACGGCCGCAGCTGTCAGCAGCACGCCGAGCGCGGCCGGTCGCAGCGCGGTGAGGTGAAGTCGTGAGCGGAGCGAGTCTGCACTGTCCTGAAACGCCATGGCGCCTGCCTTTCCCCGGGTACGTCCGTCCGAGGCTACCCGCCCCCGCCGACGCATGGTCGTCTCGCGGGCGGCGGGGCGAGGTGCGCGGAGCGACCGCGCTTACCCGCCCCGCGCCGCAGAGGGCTTCGAGGGTCGGCGCCCCCGCGGCCCAACGGAGGCTCCTGGCGCAAAAAAAAGGACGCCCGAAGGCGTCCCCTGCTACCGGTTGTCTCGCCCCTACTCCCCTGCGCGCGGCTTTCGCGGCCTGTAGGCAGGGCAGGCGTAGTCGTGGGGCTCAGCGGCTGCGGCCAGCTCCTCCACCCAGCGCTCGATGGGCAGATCGGCCTCGGCGGCCTCCACGTCCTCAAGGCGGGCATGGGTCTCCGGCGAGCGCGGCATGAACAGCGTGCAGCAGTCCGGCGCGTCCATGGACGATATCTCGAAGGTTCCCAGCTGCTGGGCCTGATCGATGATCTCGAGCTTGTCGTTGCCGATGAGCGGGCGGAACACCGGCAGGGTGACCGAGGCGTCGGTGGCGTGGATGTTCTCGAGGGTCTGCGAGGCCACCTGGCCGAGGCTCTCGCCGGTCACGAGCGCGCCGGCGCCTTCCCTCTGGGCGAGGCGCTCGGCGACGCGGAACATGAGGCGGCGGTAGAGGATGATGCGCAGCGAGGGGGGCGCCGTGAGCGATATCTCGCGCTGGCAGTCGCCGAAGGGCACCACGTAGACGCGGCCGATGCAACCCGTCTTCTCGAGCACGTGCGCGATGTCGTCCACCAGGTACTCCGAGGCGTCAGAGGTCTGCGGGCGGCCTGAGAAGTGCACGCCCACGGGCACGGCGCCGCGCCGGGCCATGCGCCACAGCGCCACCGGCGAGTCGATGCCCGAGGACAGCAGGCACGCCACGCGCCCGGACGACCCGACGGGCAGGCCGCCGATGCCGCGCACCGACCGCGCGTAGACGTAGGCGGCGCTCTGCACCACCTCTACCCCCACGGTGACGTCGGGGTTCTTCATGATGACGCGCTTGTCGGGGTGCGCGGCGCACAGCAGGGCCCCCACGTCGCGGTTCATCTGCATGGAGTCGATGGGAAAGTCGGTGTGGTTGCGGCGGGCGTGCACCTTGAAGCTCGCGAACTCCCCCGCCTCGGCGAGCGCGAGCAGCGCCGCCTCGCCCATCTGGCCCAGGTCACGCTCGCACTTGAAGCCGCACGAGACGCGCGCCACGCCCGGCACGCCGACGATGGCGTCCGCGCAGGCGACGGCGGTGCCGCAATCCGTGCCCTCGCGGAGGAACACGCACAGGCGCCCGGCGATGCGGTGGATGGTGACCAGGGGGTAGGCGGAAAGAAGCGCCTCCAGGTTTCTCAGGAGGCGCTTCTCGAATACGCTGCGGTTGTGGCCCTTCAGCCCGATCTCGTGGTAGTGGACCAGGATGATGCGCTGAAACTCCGCCATTAGTGGTTCTTGACGTCGATGGACTCCGGGTTGAAGGAGACCTCGCCGCGGGCGACCTCGGAGAACGCCAGGGAGAGCGGCTTCTTGTCGGCGGCGCGGGCGATCTCGACGGCGGTCTGCAGCTGGATGGCGCGATCGCGCTGGCCGCGCATCATGTCGTTGATGTCGTGGGCGCGCTTGGACGCCAGGGCGCACAGCAGGAAGCGGTCGTTGTCGGTCTCGCCCAGCAGGACGTCGATCTTAGGTTCGATGATGCTCATAGGTTGGTTATCCTCGCGGTTTCTCGGCTTGTTCGTCTACGTAGGCGACCAGGGCGTGGACTGCCTCGTCCAGGTCGTCGTTTACCAGCCGTATATCATAGCTCATTTTCTGGGAAAGCTCCACCTCGGCGGCGGCCATGCGCTCGGCGATGACGTCATCGGCCTCGGTGCCGCGTCCGCGCAGGCGCGCCTCGAGCACCTCGAGCGAGGGCGGCTCGATGAAGACGAGGCGCGCCGCGGGCATCTTCTCACGCACCTGAAAGGCGCCCTGGACGTCGATCTCCAGGATGACCTGGTCGCCTGCGGCCATGTGCTCCTCCACCGAGGCACGCGGCGTGCCATAGCAGTTGCCGGCATAGCGCGCCCACTCGAGCAGCCCGTCGTGGGCGACCTCGTCCATGAACTCCTCCTCGGTCTTGAAGAAGTACTGGACGCCGTCGCGCTCGCCCTCACGCGGGGAGCGCGTGGTGGCCGAGACGGACACCCACGCGTCCGGCACCTCCTGGAGGAGACGGGCCACGAGCGTGCCCTTGCCGGCGCCCGAGGGGCCCGAGATGACGAAGAGGTTTCCGTGCCTCATGCGACCTTAGCCCAGCCGCTCCAGCAGCGCGGTGCGCTGGCGGTCTCCCAGGCCACGCAGGCGGCGGCTCTCAGCGATCTGCAGCTCGCGCATGACCTTCTCGGCCTTGGCCTTGCCGTAGCCGGGCATGGTCTCGATGAGGGTGACCACCTTCATGCGGCCCACGACCGGATCCTCCTTCATATCGAGCACCTGCTCGATGGTGAGCTTTCCGGACTTCAGGTCATCGCGCACCTCGGCGCGGCGGATGCGGGCGGCCTTTGCCTTCTCGAGGGCCTCGGCGCGGGCCTCGGGGCTCAGCTGGGGAATAGCCATGGGGTATGTCTCCTTCTCTCCGGATGGTCTCGTGATACTGCCATGGTCGGGGGCGCCGCGTCGGCCCCGAAGGTCCGATTCCGCAGAATGCGCCGAAACCCCCTGATCGGGCGGGGCTTTCGGCGGCGCGGCCGCTTTCCATGGGGCCATTATGGGCAGCCGGCCGCGAAAAAGGCCCCTCAACGGGCCGAATTCCGCAAATCCACTACAAAATACCCGCATATGCTGGGCTTTTGCCGCAAAGCGAGCGAGGGGTGCGTCAGGGGAAGGCCCGCCCCCCTGCCGGGGCGGGCGGGCTCGCGTCGTGGCCTACAGGCCCTCGAGCTCGGCGGCGATGGCGTCGAAGGCCGCCACGGGGTCAGGCGCCTGGGTGATGGGGCGGCCCACCACGATGTGGGAGGAGCCGGCGCGGAAGGCCTCGGCCGGCGTCATGACGCGGCTCTGGTCGCCCAGCTCGGCGCCGGCGGGGCGTACGCCCGGCGTGACGATGAAGGCGTCGGGGCCCAGGATCTCGCGGAGCATGGCCGCCTCGAGGGGCGAGGCCACCACGCCGGAGATGCCCGAGAGGCGCGCCAGCTCGGCGAGCGCCGCCACCTGGTCGGTCAGGGGGCGCGTGACGCCGGTCTCGGCCAGGGCCTCGGCGTTCATAGACGTGAGCACCGTGATGCCGAGGGTGGCCGGCACGGAGCGGCCGGCGTCGGCGGCTCCCAGCTCGGCGCCGCGCTGGGCCGCCTCCATCATGGCGCGGCCGCCCACCGTGTGCATGGTGATCATGTCGGCGCCCGCGGCCGTGGCCGAGCGGGCCGCGCCCTCGATCTGGTGCGGGATGTCGTGGAACTTGAGGTCGAGGAACACCTTGAAGCCGCGGCGCTTGAACATCTGGATGATGGCCGGGCCCTCGGCGTAGTAGAGGGTCATGCCCACCTTCACCCACGAGGCCTTGCCCACCAGGGCGTCGGCCATGACGATGGCCTCCCAGCCGGTGTTGCAGTCAAGCGCCACGATGACGCGGTCGCGCGCCGGCAGCGCGTGAAAGTCGGCGACGAGGTTTCTCTCTAGCATTCGAGGGCTCCTATCAGTTCGTTGACGTCGGACACTCCCTGCTCCTCGCAGTAGTCGATGATGCCGTCGATCACGTCCACGGTGGCGCAGGGGTTGGCGAAGTTGGCGGTGCCCACGGCCACGGCGGTGGCGCCGGCGAGCAGGAACTCCACGGCGTCGGTGCCTGATGTGATGCCGCCCATGCCGAGCACGGGCACCTCCACGGCCTGGGCCACCTGCCAGACCATGCGCAGGGCCACGGGCTTGACGGCCGGGCCCGAGAAGCCGCCCACCACGCGGGCGAGCTGGGGGCGCCGGCGCCGCGCGTCCACGGCCATGCCGAGCAGCGTGTTGATGAGCGACACCGCATCCGCGCCGGCCGCCTCCGCGGCGCGGGCTATCTCGGCGATGTCGGTGACGTTGGGCGTGAGCTTGACGATGAGCGGGCGCTTCGTGGCGGCGCGGCACAGTCCCACCACCTTTTCCACCGAGGGGACGTGGCAGCCCATGGTCATGCCGCCGGCATCCACGTTGGGGCACGAGATGTTCACCTCGTAGGCGGCCACGGGGGCCTCCTCGAGGGCCTCGATGACGGCCACGTACTCGTCGAAGCTGTGGCCGGACACGTTGACGATGGCCGTGGCGCCCACCTCGGCGAGCCAGGGAAGCTCGTGCTCCTTCAGGTGCGCCACGCCGGGGTTCTGAAGCCCGATGGAGTTGAGCATGCCCGAGGGCACCTCGGCGATGCGGGGGCTCGCGTTGCCCTCCCAGCCGTGGAGCGACACGCCCTTGGTGGTGACGGCGCCGAGGGCGGCCACGTCCACGAAGTCGTGGTACTCCCGCCCGGCCCCGAAGGTGCCCGAGGCGGTGGTGACGGGGTTTCTCATGGCCAGGCCGCCCAGGTCGACGGCGAGGCTCACCTTGGTATCGCGGGGGGATCGCTGCATTACCACACCACCTCCGTCGCAGGGAACACGGGCCCGTCCACGCAGGCCCGGCGCTTGCCGTCCACGGTGTCCACCACGCATGACAGACACGCGCCCACGCCGCAGGCCATGCGGCGCTCAAGGGACACCTCGCAGAACACGCCGGCCTCGGCGGCCATGGCGGCCACCAGGCGCATGAGCGGCTCGGGACCGCAGCAGGCCACGTAGTCGAAGGGGCGCCCCTCCGCGGCGGCCGCTGCCAGGGCCTCCTCCACGAGCGGCGTGCAGAAGCCGGCGCGCCCGTAGGTGCCGTCGTCGGTGGAGCAGGCCGGCTCGCAGTCGAGGGCGGCGCAGAAGCGCTCGCGGGCCACGAGGGCGTCGGCGGTGCCGGCGCCCAGGACGGCGGTCACCTCCACGCCGGCGGCTGCCAGCTCGCAGGCGAGCGGGTGCAGAGGCGCGCTTCCCACGCCGCCGGCCACGAGCAGCGCGCGGGAGCAGCCCGCGGGGGGCTGCCAGCCGCGGCCGATGGGGCCGATCAGCTCCACGGACCCGCCGAGGGGAAGCGCCGTCATGCGCTCGGTGCCAAAGCCGAGCACCTGGTACATCATGTCCACGGTGCCCGCCTCTGCGTCGGCGGCGTAGATGCCGAGGGGGCGACGCAGGATGTGATCGTCCATGCCGGGGACGCGGACGTGGACGAACTGCCCCGGCCGCGCGCCGCCCGCGATGGCAGGGGCCTCCACGGTCATGAGCCAGATGTTGCACCCGATCTCCTCGTTGACGAGGATGGGCGCCTTCTCGTTGCAAAGGGTGGTCACGTCCGTCCTTTCCCGCCCCGCAGGGCGTTCATCGGTCTTGCGTCCAGGGGAAGCACTCGCCTCCCCCGCCTGCCGTAGCCTGCGCGCAGGCTACTCGGCGACGTGCTGGGGCAGGTCCTGCAAGGCTATCACCTTGAGTCCGGCGTCGCGCACTACCTCCATGCCGGCCACCATGGCCTGGGCGCCGGCCAGCGTGGTCACGTAGGTGACGCCGTGGCGCACGGCGGCCATGCGCAGCTCGTAGCCGTCGCCGCGGGTGGCGGTGCCGAAGGGGGTGTTGATCATGAAGGAGATCTCGCCGGCGGCGATGCGGTCCATGATGGAGGACGACCCCTCGTGGATCTTGCCGATCTCCTCGCACTCCACGCCCACGGCGCGCAGGGCGCGGGCGGTGCCCTCGGTGGCGGCGATGCTGAAGCCCAGACGCGCGATGTCGCGGGCGATGGGCACGAGCTCGCGCTTATCGCGGTCGTTCACCGACAGGAACGCCGTGCCGCCGGAGGGCAGCGCGTAGCTGATGGCCAGCTGGGTCTTGGTGTAGGCGGCCGGGAAGTTGCGGGCGATGCCCATGACCTCGCCGGTGGACTTCATCTCGGGTCCCAGCACCACGTCGGCGCCGGGGAAGCGGCCGAAGGGCATGACCGCCTCCTTCACGCTGAAGTAGTCGAGGCGCCGCTCGTCGTCGGGCAGGCCCAGCTCGGCCAGCTTCTCCCCCGCCATCACGCGGGCCGCCAGCTTGGCCAGGGGCACGCCGGTGGCCTTGGAGACGAAGGGCACCGTGCGGCTCGCGCGCGGGTTGGCCTCGATGACGTAGATGACCGTGTCCTTGATGGCGAACTGGATGTTGATGAGCCCCACCACGCCCAGGCGCAGGGCCAGGCGCCGCGCGATGGAGCGCAGGCGGGCCTGGACGGCCTCGGACAGCGAGAAGGGCGGCGTGCAGCAAGCCGAGTCACCCGAGTGGATGCCCGCCATCTCGATGTGCTCGAGGATGCCGCCGACGTAGACCTCCTCGCCGTCGCAGAGCGCGTCGAGGTCGACCTCCACGGCACCTTCCAGGAAGCGGTCGAGGTAGACGGGATGGTCGGGCGAGATGCGGGCCGCCTCGCCCATGTACTTCTCCAGCTGGGCGCCGTCGTAGACGATGGCCATGCCCCGGCCGCCGAGCACGTAGCTCGGGCGCACGAGCAGCGGGAAGCCTATCTGGTCGGCCACGGCGCAGGCCTCCTCGAAGGTGGAGGCCATGCCGGCGGCCGGGTAGGTGATGCCCATCTCGTCGAGGATGGCCGAGAAGCGGTCGCGGTCCTCGGCCAGGTCGATGGCCTCCGGACTCGTGCCCAGGATGGTCACGCCTGCCGCCTCGAGGGCCCGGGCCAGCTTGAGCGGCGTCTGGCCGCCGAGGGTGACCACCACGCCGTCGGGCTGCTCGACGTCCACGATGTCCATGACGTCCTCGAAGGTGAGCGGCTCGAAGTAGAGCTTGTCGGAGGTGTCGTAGTCGGTGGAGACGGTCTCGGGGTTGCAGTTGACCATGATGGTCTCATAGCCTGCTGCCGCCAGGGCGTAGCTCGCGTGGACGCAGCAGTAGTCGAACTCGATGCCCTGGCCGATGCGGTTGGGGCCGGCGCCCAGGATCATGGCGCGGCGGCGCTCCTTCGGCGCCACTTCTGACTCCACGGCGTCGTAGGTCTTGTAGTGGTAGGCCGTGGAGGAGGGGAACTCGGCCGCGCAGGTGTCGACGGTCTTGAAGGCCGGGCGCACGCCGCACATCTTGCGGCAGGTGCGCACGGTGAGCTCGTCAGAGCCGGTGAGATGCGCGATCTGCGCGTCGGAGAGGCCGTAGCGCTTGGCCACGAGGAACGCGTCGCGGTCGAGCTCGTCCAGGCGCATGCCGGCAAGCGCGCGCTCGACGGCCACCATGTCGGCCATGCGGTGCAGGAAGAACGGGTCGATGCCCGTGGCGGCCTGCACGTCGGCCACCGAGCGGCCGCGCCGCAGGGCCTCGGCCACGAAGAGGATGCGCTCAGCGGTGGGACGTGCCACGAGGTCGTCCAGGTCCGCGTCGGTGGCCTCCCCCTCGATACCGCGGCCGTCGCCGCCCAGGCCGGCGCGGCCGTTCTCGAGCGAGCGCATGGCCTTGCCGAGCGCCTCCTCGAAGGTGCGCCCGATGGCCATGATCTCGCCGACGGCCTTCATGCGGGTGGACAGCGTGTCGTCGGTGCCCTGGAACTTCTCGAACGCGAAGCGCGGCACCTTCACCACGCAGTAGTCGATGGAAGGCTCGAAGCAGGCCGGGGTGGCCTTGGTGATGTCGTTGGTGATCTCGTCGAGGGTGTAGCCCACGGCCAGCTTGGCCGCGGCCTTGGCGATGGGGAACCCGGTGGCCTTGGACGCGAGGGCCGAGGAGCGCGACACGCGCGGGTTCATCTCGATGATGACCATGCGGCCGTTGGCGGGGTTGACGGCGAACTGCACGTTGGAGCCGCCCGTCTCCACGCCGATCTTCTCCAGGATGGCGAGCGATGCCACGCGCATGCGCTGGTACTCCACGTCCGAGAGGGTCTGGGCCGGGGCCACGGTGATGGAGTCGCCGGTGTGCACGCCCATGGGGTCGAAGTTCTCGATGGAGCAGATGATGATGCCGTTGCCCGCGGCGTCGCGCATCACCTCCATCTCGAACTCCTTCCAGCCCTCGATGGACTCCTCCACCAGCACCTCGCCGGCTGGGGAGAGCTCGAGGCCCTGGGACACGATGAGCCGCAGCTCGTCAAGGTCGTGGGCGATGCCGCCGCCGGCGCCGCCCAGAGTGAAGGAGGGTCGCAGCACCACGGGGAACCCGAGGTCGGCCACGATGGCCTCGGCGTCGGCCACCGAGTAGGCGTAGCCCGAGCGCGCCGTCTCCACGCCGAGCTCGGCCATGCACTCGTTGAAGAGCTTGCGGTCCTCGCCGCGCTCGATGGCGGCCAAATCGCAGCCGATCATCTCCACGCCGTAGCGGTCGAGCACGCCGGACTTGGCCAGGTCGACGGCGGTGTTGAGGCCGGTCTGGCCGCCGAGGGTGGGCAGCAGCGCGTCGGGGCGCTCCCGCTTGATCACCTTCTCCACGAACTCGGCGGTGATGGGCTCGACGTAGGTGGCGTCGGCCAGGCCCGGGTCGGTCATGATGGTGGCCGGGTTGGAGTTGACGAGGATGACCCGGTAGCCGTCCTCCTTGAGCACCTTGCAGGCCTGGGCGCCCGAGTAGTCGAACTCGCAGGCCTGGCCGATGACGATGGGGCCCGACCCGATGACCAGGATGGACTTGATGTCTTCGCGCTTGGGCATTTAGGCCACGCTCCCTTCCGCGGCGGCGCCGTCCTCGGCGAAGCGCCAGCCGGCCAGGCGGTCCTTCGCGATGTCGATGTCCAGGTAGTCGTCCCGGCCGTCCATGAGGCGCGTGAACGCGGTGAACAGGTAGTGGGCGTCGGTGGGCCCGGGGGACGCCTCGGGGTGGTACTGCACGCTGAAAGCGGGGATGTCGAGGCAGGCGATGCCCTCGGCGGTGCCGTCGTTGAGGTTGACGTGGGTGAGCTGGATGCGGCCGAAGCGCTCGTTGGCGACGACGGGCGCGCACGCGGCCCGGGCCCAGAAGCGCAGGTCGTCCTCATGGCCCCTGAAGCCGGCCGAGAGCTCGGGCACAAGCTCGCCGAGCGAGGGGAACACGAGGCCGAAGCCGTGGTTCTGGGCGGTGATCTCCACGCGGCCGGTGCGCAGGTTCATGACCGGCTGGTTGCCGCCGCGATGCCCGAACTTGAGCTTCTCGATGGCGGCGCCGCAGGCCTTGGAGATCATCTGGTGGCCCAGGCAGATGCCGAAGACGGGCACGCGCCCGAGCAGCTGCTCCACCTGGCGATAGGTGCCCTCCACGGCCTCCGGGTCGCCCGGGCCGTTGGAGAGGAACACGCCGTCGGGGCTCAGGGCCAGCACGTCTTCGGCCGGGGTGTCCCAGGGCACCGCGGTGACGTCGCAGCCCACGCGCACGAGGTTCTCGAGGATGGAGCGCTTGGTGCCGCAGTCGTAGGCCACCACCTTGTAGCGGGGCGTGGCGGCGTCGGCCAGGGCGAAGCGCTGGCTGGCGGGCAGGTCAGCGACGGTGAAGGAGGCCGGCTCGGCACGCGAGACGGTGGCGGCCAGATTCACGCCGACGATGGACTGGCTTGCGCGGGCCTTGGCCACGAGGCTCGCCGGGTCGGCGTCGGTGGTGGAGAGCACCGCCCGCTGGGCACCATGGTCGCGGATGTGGCGCACGAGGGCGCGCGTGTCGATGCCCTCGGCGGCCACGATGCCGTGCTGCTCGAGGAAGGCCGGCAGGCTCATCTCAGAGCGCCAGTTGGACGGCGTGGCGCACAGGTCGCGCACGATGAGGCCGCGCAGGGTGGGGTGCTCGGACTGGCAGTCGTCCAGGTTCACGCCGTAGTTGCCGATCTGCGGGTAGGTCATGGTGATGATCTGGCCGGCGTAGGAGGGGTCGGTGATCACCTCCAGGTAGCCCTCGAGCGACGTGTTGAAGCAGATCTCGCCGAAGACCTCGCCCTCAGCGCCCGCTGCGGTGCCCTCGAACACGGCCCCGTCCTCGAGCGCCAGCACGGCGCGGCCGCGCGCGGGCTTCGTCGTGGACGCCAGCAGCTTATCGGATATCTCGCTCAAGCCTCTTTCCCTTCTCTTCTGGGCGACCGGCTCCTCCCCCGCCCCGCCGCGCGCTTCGCGTTGCGCGCAGGGCTCCCTCGCGCCCGGGTTCCCCGGCCCGAGGCGTGAAAACGCCCCCGTCACGGACGAGGGCGCACTGGTGGTGGGGTTAGGTTGTGTGTCGCGCACCTTGTCGGTCTCTCTGTACCGCCTTAAAGGCTGGAAGACAGTATACGCCGCCTGGGTGCGAATGGGCGCGGGAAGCGGGGAATTCCACGGCCGGCCCCGCGAGCGGCCCCCGCGCGGCACCCGCAGGGCGGGCCGTGGAGGGGCCGCGCGGGGCTGGCGCCCAGAGGAGAGCGGCGAAGTGAGCAGAATCGACGGTTTTGCGACGTTTCAGTCCCTCTTCGAAGGCCTTTGGCGTCGACAACGACACGAACGATCGAATATCGGTATCAAACGCGGAAGATCAGGCTATCGCGCAGCCTCCTCATGTCGCAAAACCGTCGATTCTGCTCACTTTGGGACGCCTTGTTGCGCAACGAAAGCCGGCGCTTCTCCCCTAGCATGGCCCCAGCCGGCTTGGAGGCTGGCTGAGGGAAAAGGAGGAAACCATGGGGTATCAGAAGACAATGGCGACGATGACGGCCTTCGCTCTCGTCGCTGGCCTTGCCATGACAGGCTGCGCGACGACGGACGGCGAGGGTCAGGGGGCGTCTCTCGCTGAGACGGGGGTCTCCCAGGCGGAGCCGACGCAGACGGTTGAGTTCGAGGGAGTACGGTTCTCCATCCCTGAGAGCTATCACGAGGGAGCGGCGCCTTCCGATTCCAAGGAATCAGTACTCTACATTGACGAGGAAAAGAACGACTACCTGATCCTCATGAAAGTGGAGCTTCCAAAGGAGGCGGGCACGATGCGGGGCGAGCAGATAGTGCACAGCCTCAAGTCGGCTGCTGAGGCGTTCCCCAAGTCCCTTCTCGGGGAGGAGGTGGAGAGTTACTGCGCCCACCACGACGACTCGTTTGCCATGCCCATCTTCGCTGTCGACCCCTTTGAGTACGAGGGGGATCATTACGCCATTCGATCCATTGGCGTGAACGGCAGCTTTTTCATCGTCGCCCAGGCAGTGTGCTCCGAGGACAACCCCGAGAGGCTGGATACCATGCTGAGCTCATGCGAGTACGTGGACACGCCAAGCTATGA
Organism: Enterorhabdus sp. P55; assembly: GCF_009911695.1. Lineage (GTDB taxonomy): Bacteria > Actinomycetota > Coriobacteriia > Coriobacteriales > Eggerthellaceae > Enterorhabdus. The sequence continues at coordinate 34,036 of NZ_QWKK01000001.1, forward strand.
CCTCGTCCATGCCGCCACGGCCCTTGTCTGCGGCGAGGATGCGGCCCGGAGTCTTGGGGCACAAGCCAAGAGCGAGCTGCAGAGCGCCGTACGTCAGCAACAGCAGGAACTCGTCGACGAAGCGAGGGCGAAGGCCACGCCTAGCCAGAAGAGCGCCACGGACAGGGCGAAGCGCTACTTGGAGGTCAGCGCCTTCTCCAAGGAGGGCTTGATAGCGCAGCTTGAGTACGAGGGGTTCTCTCACGCAGACGCCGAGTTCGGCGCCACCTGGGTGGTCGTCAACTGGCCGGAGCAGGCCGACCGTAAGGCTAAGAGCTACCTGGAGATAAAGTCGTTCTCTCGATCGGGACTCATCGAGCAGCTTGAGTACGAGGGCTTTACCCGCGAGGAAGCTGAGCACGGCGCAGATTCCGTGGGGCTGTAAGGAGGCGGGGCCGCGTCGGGATGACGCGGCCCCTCTGTTTTTCGCGCTATCCTGGGAGGCCCTCGATGAGGACGAAGGTGGTGGACTCGCCGAGGCGCAGCTGGTCGCCAGGGGCCACCTCCACGGGGGCGGCCTGCCACTTCCGACGCTCGGCGGCGGGCGGCTCCACCGTCATCTCCTCGCCGGTGAGGCCGCTCACGAGCACCGTGCCGTTGCGCGAGCCGAGGCCCTCGACCCACCAGCGCCCCGCGTTGTCGCACCAGAGGCGCGCGTGCAGGCCCGACACGTCGGGGCCCACCTTGCTCACCGCGCCCTCGCCGAGGGCCAGGGCGCCGATCTGCGTGCCCTCCTCGCTCGGGGCAACCCAGTGGGGCTCTCCCACCACCAGGCTGCCCTCCAGGCGCAGCAGGCCGAGCCAGGGGGCGGTCGCCGCGTCGAAGGCCTCCTGGCGGGGAGCCAGCGCATCGGCGGCGGGCGGCGGCGTCATCAGACCGCTGCCGAACATGGAGAAGGCGAAGCCCTGCGTCTCCGTGGCGGCGCGGCCCACGTCAGCTGTGCACGCGGCGGTGATCATCAGCACGAGCGCCGCCTCCGCCCGCTCGGTCTCCGAGAGCGACTCCTCCTGGCGGATGCGCTCCATCAGATTGCGGTAGACGGTCGCGTCCTGGCCGGCGGCCTCCAGGGCCCGGTCCATGGCGCGTCCCTCCTTGCCGAAGACCGCGGCCATCACATCAGAGCGCCCCCGCGACGAGCGCCTGGCCGAGCTCAGCCGCGCGGCCAGGCGCAGGGCCCCGGCCGTGTAGTCGCAGAACAGGTGGTCGCCTAGGGATGCGACCGGCGCGTGCACCACGAAGCGGGAGAGCCACGTGCGATCCTCCACGCGGCTCTGGGGGCTGTGCCCATCGGCGAGGGGCCTCCCGGAGAGGATCATGGTGGCCAGCTCCCGATTGCTCACGCCGCCGTGGCGCTTCATGATGTCGAACAGCACCGCGACGGGGGTGCTCGCAGCAGGACTCATCGCATCTCCTCAGGAACGGGATCATCGAACTCGTAGACGGCCTCCGGCTCGGCCGGGGCGCCATCAGCGTGGGCCGCTGGCGCGCCTGCGGTCAGCGCCGATGCGTCGGCGGCAACCAGGGAGCGCGCCTCCGCGGCAGCGGGATCTGCGCCCCAGGGCAGCACGGGGCGCCGGGCGGGCCCCTCCCCCGCCTTCTTCGCCGCCGGGCGCGGCGCGCGGGGCGGGGCCAGGGCATAGTCGGCCGCGAACAGCGGCATCGGCGCCACGGCGGCCATGAGCAGCGCGCCGAAGAGGGAGTCGCGCACCTCCGGCGCCGGCCAGCTGCCGAGGGCCACCAGGACCGCCGCCGCAACGCCGACAGCGAACGATGCAGCGGCGGCCCGGATGAGGCCGGCGCCCGACCAGCGCGCCCGTCCGCGGGTCAGCAGCCCCGCCAGGCACGGCGCCAGGAGCACTACCGAGGTCGCGGCTCCCGGCAGCGGCCCCGACCACCAGGGGTCGCCGGCCGGCAGGCTCACCGCCATGCCGTCTGTCAGCAGTCCGGCGGACGCCGCCACAGACGCCACCAGGGCCGCGGAGACAGCGCCGATCATACCCCGGGCCACCTTGCGGCCGAGGCCGCGCCGTCTCGGCGAGCCTCCCTCGCCATCGGGGCCGCAGGGCGCGAGGGGCTCGCCACGCAGAGCGCAGCCGATGTTGCCCGCGTAGTTGCGGCAGAAGCGGTCGAGGGCGTCGCGCAGGGCGGCCGCTGACGGCCGCCGCTCCTGGTCAGGCGAGAGGGCTGCTTCCAGCAGCGGCTCCAACTGGGAGTCCACCGAGGTGAGCGCCAGGCGCACCGCGTTGCCTGAGGGCGCGCTCTCCAGGGCCGCCGACGCCTGGCCCACCGCCACGGCCACCTCCGGCTCCTGGCCGAGGATGCCGGCGATGTCCGCCGCCGCCCCATGGGCGCCGCACAAGGGCTCGAAGGCGAACTCCGTCTTGATGCGGTAGGCGGAGCGGTGCCCGCGCTCGGCGCGGCCGGCAAAGCTGAGGTCGTAGGGCGGGTGGCCCTCCAGCAGCCGGTAGAGCACGCTCGCGGCCGCGTAGACGTCCACCGCCGGCGAGTGACGCAGCGCCTCGGCGGCGGCCACGTCCTCGGTGAGCATCTCCGGCGGGGCGTAGTCGGCGGTGGCGCCACGGTGCTCGCCGAGGCGCCCGGTGACGGCGGTGCTGCCTTCGTCGAGCACCGCCGAGGAGCCGAAGTCGATGAGACGCAGCTCGAAGACGCCCTCTTCCACTTGGTCGCATAGCGAGAGGCGCGCGGTCTCCACCATCACGTTGGCGGGCGAGATGTCCCGGTGAGCCAGGCCGCACTTCAGCAGGTCCATGCGGGCGAGCAGGTCGAACAGATCGCGCCCGATGCGGGCGGCGGTGAGGGGGCTCAGGCGCCCGGCATCGTCCACGGCCAGCTGGCGGGCCGCGCGCTCGAGCGTGAGCCCCTCGATCCACTCCATGACCACCACGGGCACGCCATCCGCCAGGCCGCGGCCGTAGAGCCGAGGGAACCCGCGCAGGCCACTCAGCCGCTGGTGCGCGCGGAACTCCTCCTCGAACGTCGCGCGGAGCGCTGCCTCGGCAGCCTCGTCGGCGCCCTCGGGGAGCACCAGGAACTTGAGCGCCAGGCGCTCTCCCCGCGGGTTGGCGGCCCGCAGGACCCGTCCGACGCCGCCGCGGCGCTCGGAGGCCTCGTCGACGAACACGGTGGTGAACCGGCGCAGGTAGCCCTCCCGCGCGCCGTCAGCCAGGTACTCGACCGGCTCGAAGCCCTCGATGCGCACGAGCGACATCGCGGACGCGGGCTCGGCGGGATGGGACACGCCGACGTTGGCCGGCTGCGCCATGAGCAGGGTCGCGTCGCTCACAGGCGTATCTCCGCGGCCGTCTTGCGGTACTGGTCCCAGCTGACGGGATTGCCCGTGCTGGAGCTGTAGGGCAGGTGCGCGCTCCACGCCTGCACGTCGTTGTTGGGATCCTCGTTGCGGACGTTGGCCTCCCACGCCTGGGACAGCTGGGACATCAGGGTCTCGAGCCGGCTGTAGGCCTCGGTCATCTTCACGTAGGCGCCGTACCAGCGGGACTGCGACCAGACCTGCATGCCGTCGCTGCTGTTGCAGACCGCGCGCATGCGGTCCGACACCCGGACGAGCCGCTCGTGGATGGGGTAGATCTCCTCCGCGCAGCCCTGGGCGGCGGCCTTGCGGGCGCCGTAGTCCGTCGACCGGCTGAGGCTCTCGTACTGCTTGATACGCGACCAGGCCTTGTCGGAGCAGGCCTGCAGGCCCGCCAGCTCCTCGACGAGCACCTGGTGGATCTGGGCCTCCATGGCCTCGGGGACCGGGCCGCCCTGCTCGGGGGAGAGCGCGGGCTCTGGCTCAGGTTTCGGCGCCGGCGCAGGCGCGGGATCGGGAGTCGACCCAGCGGAGCCTTCGGGCGGGGTCGTGGTCGTCGGCATGTCGGCGGAGGCGCCGCCCGAGCCGCTACCGCTCGAGGACGCACCGCCTGAGGAGGGCGTTCCGGACGAGGAACCCCCGCCGGCAGAGGCGCCCCCGGAGGCCGCATTCGCGGCCGAGCCGAGCCCGCCGAGGCTGGCGAGCGGTCCTCCCGATCCGCCGGTGGGAAGGGAAAGCCCCAGGGTACCGCCTGCAGCCAAGGCGCTCGTGCCGGGAAGGGCGGTCCCTGCGTCTGAGCCGCCTGCGGCTGCGGGGGCCATGCCGCCCTCCGTCTGGGCCAGGCTCCCGTCGGCCGATGCCGTGGCCGGCTCGCCGTCGACTGTCCGCTCCGTTCTCCCGAGCGGCCCCCAGGGGACATAGCCGCCTGACGAGCGTCCCTGGCCGGCCATCATCTGCAGAAGCGGGCTCTGCGCTGCAAGGCCGGGAAGCGCCTGGGCGTAGGTCAGCACGCCGGCGCCGGCAACGACGAAGGAGAAGGCAAGCACCGCCAGCAGCTTGGGGGTCAGGGAGGCGCGTGCGAAGGCGCGGCCCGCAATCGGCCACGACCGAGAAAGCCTGCTCACGAAATCACCCCATCTTCCCCTGATCGTCGCGGAAGCGCCGCGGTTTCCCTTCTCCTCCGCGCACCCGACGCGCTCGATGGGGAGAGTGTAGCACGAAGCCGCGCCGCCGCGGGGGGCGCGGAGCCGTTCGCCAGCATCGCGGCGTTGGCGGGTCGGCGAGGTCGCGAAGTCTGCGGGTCGTCGCCCCCGACTCCGTGCCCGGCGTACCCGGGGCCCACGGCTTCGCCGGCTAGGGGCTTCGCCGTCGGATGCGCTCCCCCTTCGTCCGGCGGATGCCGTAAGAAGAAAGTTTGACAGCAAATTCCGACGGTTTGTTGCGCAACAAGTCAGGGCGGCGTGCAAAACTGGCCAAAAAAGACGACCTGACGACGAATTCAGGGCGAAGGCGGGCGCGTGGCGCGGAAAGAGCCCGCGGCTGCTGAGCGTGACCTGGGGTTTTGCGTAAGGCACCGCGGGCAGGCGCTCACAGAGGGCCGACCTTCGTCGTCAAGTCGTCTTTTTTGGCCAGTTTGGGCCGACGGTCTGCGCAAGGCGACGAACAGCCGGCGAAGAAGTCGCCTCCGGCGGCGCCGGGCAAGCGTCCCGCCCGCGGCCTCAGAGCCGCGTCCAGGCGGCCCGCACGCAGGTGGACGGGCGGGGGGAGGCTCCCCCCCCCCGCCCTACTCCCCGGCCAGGCGGTAGCTCACGAGGGAGGGGCGGCCCGTCCAGGGGTCGGGCTCGATGAGCGCGTCGAGACCGAACACGTCGCGCAGCAAGGGGGCGGTCATCACCTCGGCGGGGGTGCCGGCGGCACGCACGGTCCCGTCGCGCAGCGCGATCATCCAGTCGGCGAAGCGCGCGGCCAGGTTGAGCTCGTGGATGACGAGCGCGATGGTCTTGCCCTGCTCGCGGTTGAGGGCGCGCAAGAGCTCGAGCACCTCCAGCTGGTGGGCCATGTCCAGGTAGGTGGTGGGCTCGTCGAGCAGGATGAGCCCGGTGTCCTGGGCCAGCGCCATGGCGATCCAGGCGCGCTGGCGCTGGCCGCCGGAGAGCGCGTCGAGGGAGCGGTCGGCGAACGCGTCCAGGTGCGTGAGGTCGAGGGCCCAGTCGATGATGGCGCGGTCGTCGCGGGTGAGCCGCCCGAGCCCGCGCTGGTGCGGATAGCGCCCGTAGGCCACCAGCTCGCCCACGGTGAGGCCGCCGGGGGCCTGGGGCGACTGGGGCAGGAGCGCCATCTGGCGCGCCACCTCGACGGTGGGCAGCTCGGCGATGGCCTGCCCGTTGAGGTAGACCGCCCCGCCGCGCAGGGGGATGGTGCGCGCGAGCGCCTTGAGCAGCGTGGACTTGCCGCAGCCGTTGGGGCCGATGACGGCGGTCACGCGCCCAGCGGGCACGGCCACGTCCATCGGCTCGATGATGACGCGCTCGCCGTAGCCCACCGAGATGCCCTCGCCGCGCAGGGCCGCCTCGGCGAAGCGCTCGCAGGAGCTGTCGCAGCCCTCGCAGAGGGCGGGCTTTGCCTCGGCGCTCGCGGCCGGGGCGGGGCCCGTCGCGCGCTCAGGGGCGTTCGCCTCCGAGAGGCCGCGTCGCCCGGCCGCCCCCTCGCGCTCTGGGGACGCGCCAGACCGCGCGATGCGCTTGTCCATGGCCTTCTCCTTCCTCACGACTTCGCCAGCAGGTACAAGAAGTAGGGCGCGCCGATGACGGCGGCCACGATGCCCACCGGTATCTCGTTGGGCATGAGCAGCGTGCGCGACACGATGTCGGCGGCCAGCATGAGCACGGCCCCCACGAGCACGGTGGCGGGGATGAGCACGCGGAAGTTGGGGCCCACCAGGCGGCGGGCCAGGTGCGGGCAGACGAGCCCCACGAAGGTGAGGCCGCCGCCCACCGCGCAGCACAGCCCCGAGCAGCCCACGGCCACGGCGAGCAGGCCGGCGCTTGCGCGGCGCACGTTGACGCCGAGGCCCGTGGCCGCCGCCTCGCCGAGGGCCAGCACGTTCAGGGTGCGCGCCGCGAAGAGCGCGATGGCGACGAGCGCCCCCAGGCCCACGGCCAGCATGGCCACGTTGGGCCAGGTGGCGCCCCAGATGCTGCCGGCCAGCCAGTTCTGGACGAAGGCGTAGTCGCCGTCGCCCATGCGCAGCATGAGCAAAGACGTGACGCTCGAGAGCCCCGTGGCGAGCGCCACGCCGATGAGCAGCAGCCGCTTGGGCGAGGACGCCCCGCGCACCACCGACAGCCGCCAGCCGAGGAGCGCGGTGATGAGCGACCCGGCGAAGGCGAGGGCCGGCAGCGCCACCCCCGCAGGCAGGATCCCGGCGGGCGCGAACACGATGAAGGCGGCCACGAGCAGCCCGGCGCCGGCGTTGATGCCGAGCACGCCAGGATCGGCCATGTCGTTGCGCGACACGCCCTGGAGCAGGCAGCCCGCCACGGCCAGGCCGATGCCCACGAGCATCGAGGTGAGCACCCGCGGCAGCCGCAGCTCCACGAGGGTGTAGGCGAGCGACTGCGGGGCAGTCCCCGTTATGACCTGGCCCAGCTCCTCAAGCGAGATGCTGCGGTAGCCGGCGTTCACGTCAGCCCAGAGCGCCAGGGCCGCCAAGACGGCGAGCACCGCGAGGACGAGGGCCGTGCGGACCCTTCTGCGCGCATCAGCCAAGGCCGGCCTCCTCCCTGCGGGCGCACCAGATGAAGAACGGCACGCCGATGGCGGCGAAGATGAGCCCGATGGGCACCTCGCCCGGCGCCGCGAGCGTACGGGCGAGCACGTCGGCCACGAGCATGAAGAAGGCCCCGCCCACGATGGAGGCGGGGATGACGGCGCGGTAGTCGGCGCCCACGAAGCGACGCACCACATGGGGCACCATGAGGCCCACGAAGGCCACCGGCCCGGCGAGCGCCACGGCCGCGCCGGCCAGCACCAGCACCGCTGCCAGGCACAGCGTCCGCGAGCGAGCCACCGGCACGCCGAGCCCGAGAGCCGCCTCCTCGCCGAGTGAGAGCACCGCCACGCGCCGCGAGAGCGCGCAGGCGGCGGCGAGGGCTGCCAGGATGAAGGGGGCGGTGAGCGCGAGCGACTCGGCGCGAATGCCGGCCACGCCGCCTGCCGTCCAGAACGTGAGGCTGTAGCCGATGTTGAAGAAGATGGCCACGCCCTGGGCGAGCGCCGTGAGGAACAGGCCCACGGCGCAGCCCGCCAGCACCAGGCGAACCGGATCCACGTCGCGGCGCCGGAAGCTCACGGCTCCGTAGACCACGGCCAGGGCCAGGGCAGCGCCGACGAAGGAGCAGAGCACCACGCCCGAGAAGCTCATCCCCGGCAGGAGCGCCAGACAGAGCGCGAGCGCGAAGGCCGCGCCGGCGTTGATGCCAAGGAGCCCCGAGTCGGCCAGGGGGTTGCGGGTGACCCCCTGCATGACGGCGCCGGCCACCGCGAAGGCGGCCCCCACCAGCACGCATCCTAGGGTGCGCGGGCCGCGCAGCTCCAGCACGGCCACGTGCTGCTGATCAGCCATGTCGGGATTCACGAGCGCGCTGATCACCTGGTCGGGCGGGATGGGGGTGCTTCCCAGGAACAGGGAGAGCCCGGCGGCGAGGGCCACCGCCACGGCTCCCCCTACGAGGAACAGCGATGTGCGCAGGCGCGGCACGGACGAGCGCTCCGGGTGCCTAGGCCGCGCTGCCGCCGTGGGCGCGGAAGAAGTCGGTGAAGGTCTCCAGCTGGTTGGTCAGCGTGATGGGGTCGCGATGCATGAAGGCCACCTGCTCATAGGGCATCACGCGGCCGGCCTGCACGGCGGGCAGGTTCTGCCACAGCTGCGAGTCGTCCACATAGGCGCTGTCGGCGCCGTCGAGCACGCCGTAGCAGATGAAGTCGCCGGCGTACTGCGGCAGGGCTTCCACCGAGATGACCTCGTAGGCCTCATCGCCCTCCACCATCGGGCCCTGGATGGCCGCGGGCGCCTTGAGCCCCCACTTGTCGTAGAGGATCGAGCCGCCGCGCGCGAAGTGGCTGCCCATGACGTAGATCTCCTGGGGCCACACCTCCAGGATGGACACGGTGCGGTCGCCCACGATGCTGACCATCTCGTCCTTGACCGCGTCCACCTTGTCGTTGAACTCGGCGATGTAGGCATCCGCAGCCTCCTCGCGGTTCACGAGCGAGGCGAGGTAGCGGAAGAGGTCCTCGTCGGAGCGCGTGCCGTCGGCGACGTAGACGGTGGGCGCGATCTTGGCGTACTTGTCGTAGTCAGCCTCGGTGATGGTGATGATGAGGTCGGGCTGCTTCTCGGCAATCATCTCGAGGGAGGTCTCGGCTGACACGGTGTTGAGCGGCTCGATGCCGTCGCACAACCCCGCGAGGAAGGGGTTGTTGAGCGCATAGGGCGAGGCGATGACCGGCTTCACGTCCACGGCCAGAAGCTCGCCGAGGTAGTAGTCGGAGACGATGACCTGGGGATCGGCGGGAATCTCCACCGGGCCCTTGTCGGTGTCGACGGTGCGGGTGGCCGACGCTTGCTTGCCGGATTCCCCGGCGTTGGAGCCAGCCGACGAGGCGGCCCCTCCCCCGCCCGAGGAACAGCCGGCCAGGGGGACGGTGAGGGCCGCGGTCGCCATCAGCGCCGCGAAAGATCGACGGGTCATCGACTTCATGGTGTTCCTTTCGCTCGGGGCATCGCGCGCGGCCGGCGGCCAGGTTCTGCGCCTGCCTCGCCCGCCTACGGTGCGCCGTCTATATTGTTTACTAAATATAACTTATGGTGTCACAAATTATCCGAGGTTTACTTTTCTTCACGAATCAGCCAAAACCATCGGACGAGCGCTATTGTACGGGTGCTTTCCCGGCCGTCGGGAACCTGTTAATCCCCTGGGGCGGAACCGTAGCGCACTCGGGGGGTGTTCTTGGCCATTTTTGCCGTGGCTTACGCTGACTTTGCGAACTCGGTAGCGCAGCAGCGAACTCGCCACAACGCTGACCTGGAAAAACGTCTGGCCAAACGAAGGCGAATCCAGCTTGAGGGGCTGTTGGCTGCGTAAACCAGGGTGTTTTTGGCCAGAAACTCGAGATCCCCGCGTCGAGCGCAGGCCAAGGACGACGCAAGCCTCCGGTGGGTGCAAAAAAAGGCGGCCCTGCAACGGGGGCCGCCTCCTCAGGCCAGTGAATGGACGCGAGGCGCTACTCGACGATGGCGCCGTCCTCCATGGTGGCGTAGCCGGCCACGTAGGTGTCGGTGGCGCGGCCGGTGAGCTCAGCGCCGATGAAGCCGGAGTTCACCGCCTTGGAGAGGAAGTCGCCCTCCTCGACGACCCACGTAGCGGCGGGGTCGATGACCGTCAGGTCGGCCACGGAACCGGCCGCCAGCTTGACGGGCTCCTCGCGCAGGATGGCGCGCGGCGCCACGGCCATGAGCTCCACCAGGCGGTCGTAGCCGATGACGCCGGCGCCCACCAGGTGGGTGAGCACGAGCGCAAGCGAGGTCTCCAGACCGGTCATGCCGAAGGGCGCCAGCTCGAACTCGCGGTCCTTCTCCCAGGCGGTGTGGGGCGCATGGTCGGTGACGATGGCGTCCACCGTGCCATCGGCCACGCCGGCCACGAGCGCCGCGGCGTCCTCGGCGGTGCGCAGCGGCGGGTTCACCTTGAGCGCGGTCTGGTACTCCGGCCCGATGGCGTCCTCGGTGAGGAACATATGGTGCGGCGTCACCTCGCAGGTGACGGGCAGGCCCTCGGCCTTCGCGGTGCGCACCAGGTCAAGCCCGCGGGCGGTAGTGACGTGCTGGATGTGCAACGGGCAGCCGGTGAGACGGGCAAGCGCGATATCGCGGGCGATCTCGATCTCCTCGCCCTCGGCCGGCCAGCCGAGCATGCCCAGGCGGGTGGAGGCCACCCCCTCGTTCACCTGGCCGTCACCCACGAGCGCGTCGTCCTGGCAGTGCACCATAACGGGCACGTCGAACTGCTTGGCGTAGTCCATGACGCGGCGCATCATGCCGGCGTCCTGGATGCCGCGGCCATCGTCGGTGAAGGCCTGGGCGCCGTGGGCGCGCATGTCGCCCATGTCGGCGAGCGTGTCGCCGTCGAGGCCCTTGGAGCAGGCGCCGGCCACGATGACGCGGCACTTCCCCACCGCCGCCGCGCGGGCCTTCACGTACTCGACGCCGAGCGCGTTGTCGATAACGGGCGAGGTGTTGGGCATGGCGCAGACCGCGGTGAAGCCGCCGTGGGCGGCGGCGCGGGTGCCCGACGCGATGTCCTCCTTCTGCTCGAAGCCCGGCTCGCGCAGGTGCACGTGCATGTCCACCAGGCCCGGGACGATGACCTTGCCGGAGAGGTCGCGCTCGACGCCCTTCTCCATGACCAGGTCGTGGCCGATCTCGACGATGCGGCCGTCGCGGATGAGGATGTCGGTCACCTCGTCGAGGCCGACCTGCGGGTCGATGAGGCGGGCGCCTTTAAGCATCAAAGCCATCGTTGGAACCTCCTAGCAGAAGATAGAGAGCGGCCATGCGCACGAGCACGCCGGCGTAGACCTGGTCGAGGATGACGGAGCGCTCGGGATGGTCGGCCATGAAACTGTCGAGCTCCACGCCGCGGTTGATGGGGCCGGGATGGCAGACGAGCGCGTCGGGCTTCATGAGGCGGTCGCGCTCGCGGGTGAGGCCGAAGAGCTGGTTGTACTCGCGCAGCGACGGGTAGGGCGCGCCCTCGAGGCGCTCGCGCTGGATGCGCAGCATGTAGACGACGTCCAGCTCGGGCAGGGCCTCGTCGAGGTGGTAGGTCACGTGATCCGCGCCGAGCACATCAGGACGGGCTGGCATGAGGGTGGGGGGTGCGATGACCGTCACCTCGCAGCCCATGATCTTGAGGGCCGGGATGAGCGAGCCGCACACGCGCGAGTGGCCGATGTCGCCCACCACGCCCACGTGCAGCTTGTCGAAGGAGCCCTTCTTCTCCCAGATGGAGTACAGGTCGAGCAGGGCCTGGGTGGGATGCTGGTGCTTGCCGTCGCCCGCGTCGATGACCGACACGCCGGAGACGTCGGCGATCTTGCGCGGCACGCCGGCATGCTTGTCGCGCACGACGATGCAGTCGATCTTGTAGGCGCACAGCGTCTCCACCGTGTCCACGAGGCTCTCGCCCTTCACCGTGGAGGTAGACGACCCGCCGAAGTTCAGCGAGTTGGCCGAGAGGCGCTTCTCGGCTATCTCGAACGACGAGCGCGTGCGGGTGGACGGCTCGTTGAACATGTTGACCACAGTGAAGCCCTTGAGCGTGGGCACCTGCTTGATGCGACGCTCGTTGACCTGCTTGAACTTCTCCGCCGTCTCGAGCATCAGCATGAGGTCGTCTGCGGAATACTCGGTGATGTCAATCAGATGCTTGTGGGAAAACGACATCCCTTACTCACCTCCGGTCTTCTGGATGGGCGCGGCGCCGGCGCGGTCGCCGGGGCCCATGGCCAGGATCTCGACGGCCGAGGTGCCGTCGATGTCCTTCAGGAACAGGCGCACGTTCTCGTCGGAGGACGAGGGGACGTTCTTGCCGACGTAGTCGGCGCGGATGGGCAGCTCGCGGTGGCCGCGGTCCACGAGGACCGCCAGCTGGACGGCGGCCGGGCGGCCGATGTCCATGAGTGCGTCGAGCGCGGCGCGGATGGTGCGGCCCGTGTAGAGGATGTCGTCGACGAGGATGACGGTCTTGCCGTCGATGTCGAACGGGATGTCGGTGGAGTGGACCTCGGGCGCAAAGTGCGTCATGAAGTCATCGCGGTAGAAGCTGATGTCGAGCGCACCGAGCGGGACGGCCACCCCCTCGATCTCCTCGATCCTGCTCGCCAGCATCTTGGCGAGCAGATCGCCGCGCGTGACGATGCCCACCAGGGCGATGTGCGCGGCTCCCTTGTTGGTCTCGAGGATCTGATGCGCCATGCGCGTCAGCGATCGCTCGATCTCATCGGCGTCCATACAGATGGACTTGACGGTTCCTGCGTCGTTCATACACACTCCCTTCTCAGTCGAAAGTGCGTACAGGCGAAACCGGCCGTACCTCCGGCGCAAGCGCTGGCTCGGGCGGTGCAGGGCAAAAAAACAAGCCCCGTCCCCTCTGGGCCAAGGCTTCCTCCGTCGTGCCCCTCTCAGGGGCGGTGGTGCGTGCCTTGTCGGTCTCTCTGTACCGCATTTAAAGGACGCTGCCAGTATGCGCCCCTCCCGCCCGAAGCGCAACCCCCGAAGTTGTGTTTTTGCGGGAGGGGCGCGCCAACGCCCCGCCAAGGGCGCCGAAAGGGCGCGTCCGGGCCGATCATGCTGAAAGGGGGCGCCTGCCGCGTTGCAGCAGACACCCCCTTCGATGGCCCGAAGCGAGGGAGCCCCCCCTACTCCTCGATGCCGTCGTTGGTGCGGATGAGCTTGCGCTTGATCTTGCCGCCGATGGTCTTGGGGAGCTCGTCGACGTACTCGACGATGCGCGGGTACTTGTAGGGAGCCGTCGTCTTCTTCACGTGGTTCTGAAGCTCGCGGGTGAGCTCGTCGGAGGGCTCGAAGCCCCGGGCGAGCACGATGGTCGCCTTCACCACCTTGCCGCGGATGGGGTCGGGCGCGGCGGTGACGGCGCACTCCACCACGGCCGGGTGCTCGACGAGCGCGCTCTCCACCTCGAAGGGCCCGATGCGGTAGCCCGAGCACTTGATCACGTCATCGTTGCGCCCGACGAAGAAGCAGTAGCCGTCCGAGTCGCGCCACGCCATGTCGTGGAGGTTGTAGTAGTCCCCGCCCACCGCCTCGGCCGTCTTCTCGGCATCGCCGTAATAGCCCACGAACAGGCCCGGCGGGTAGGCCTCCTTGAGGCCGGTCACGCAGATGGCGCCTTCCTCGCCGTCGGCCACCTCCGTGCCGTCGTCGTCGAGCAGGCGCACGTTGAGCAGCGGCGAGGGCTTGCCCATGGAGCCGGGGCGCGGCTCGACCCACGGGAAGGTGGCCAAGAGCACCGGCCCCTCAGTCTGACCGAAGCCCTCGCGGATCTTCTTGCCCGTCAAGCGCTCCCAGGCCAGGGTCACCTCGGCGTTCAGGGGCTCGCCGGCGGTGGCGAAGTTCTCCACGCTCGACAGGTCGTAGGCGGCCACGTCCTCCTGGAGCATGAAGCGGTACATGGTGGGCGGCGCGCAGAAGGTGGTGAGCTGGTAGTCCTGGATCTTCTGCAGCAGCTTGGTGGGCACGAACTTGTCCATGTCGTAGGCGAAGATGGTGGCGCCGGCTATCCACTGGCCGTAGATCTTGCCCCAGCCGAACTTGGCCCACCCCGAGTCGGTCACCGACATGTGCAGCTTGTCCTCCTGAACCTGCTGCCAGTACTTGGCGGTGATGATGTGGCCGAGCGGATGCGCGAAGTTGTGCTCGACGGCCTTGGGGTTGCCGGTGGTGCCGCTCGTGAAGTACATGAGCATGATGTCCGACGACGTGACGCCCTCCCCGCCCGTCGGGCGCGCGAACTTCTCGGACTTGCCGGCGATGAGGTCGTCGAAGTCCACCCAGCCCTCGCGCGAGCCGTCCACGATGAACTTCTCGAGGAGCGAGGGGCACTCCGGCAGGGCGGCCTCCACCTGCGTGCAGACGTACTCGTCGTTCACGGCCACGATGGCCTTCACGTCGGCGCTGTTGACCCGGTAGGCCACGTCCTTCTTCGTCAGCTGCAGCGTCGCGGGGATGATGACGGCACCCAGCTTGCAGAGGGCCACGGCGCACACCCAGTACTCCCAGCGCCGTCGCAGGATGCACATGACCACGTCACCCTTGCCGATGCCCATCCCGCGAAAGGCGTTGGCCGCCTGGTTGGAGAGGCGCATGAGGTAGCCGAAGGTGAACGTCCGCTCCTCGCCGGCGTCATTGCACCAGACGAGCGCGCGCTTCTCAGGCTCGACGCGCGCCCACTCGTCCACGACGTCGAAGCCGAAGTTGAAGTCGGCGGGCACGTCGATGCGGAAGTTTTCGGCGAAGTCCTCGTAGGAGTCGAAGTCGATGCGCGGGCAGTACCTCTTCAGCACGTGGTTCATGGTGTGGTTCCTCGGTTCTTGGCTCTGGTGTTCCCTACTCGGCGATGATGGTGATGAACTTGGCCGGCACCTCACCGCCGCAGCGCTGGCCATGGGGTATCTCGGGGTTGAAGTAGACGCTGTCCCACTGGGCAAGCTCGATGTCCTGGTCGCCGATGGTGACGACGACGGTGCCCTCGATGACGAAGTTGAACTCCTGGCCGTGGTGGGTCACGAGCTCGGCCGGCTCATCGGAGGGGTCGAGCACCACAAGCAGCGGCTGCATGATCTTGTCGCGGTAGCGCCAGGCCATGTCGTCATAGCGGTAGCCTGGGAAGCGGTCGACCTCCTTGCCCTCGCCGCGGCGCACCACGTGGAAGGTGTCGAGCTTGGCAGCCGTGCCCGTGAGCAGCTCGGTCAGGTCCACGCCGAACTTGCGCGCCATGTGGTAGAGCGCCGAGATGGGCACGTCCTCGCCGGTCTCCTCCCAGGCGCGGTAGGTGCCCGGGCTCACGGCCAGCTCGGCGGCCATCTCCTCGACGCTCACGTCGCAGGCCTCGCGCAGGCCCTCCATGCGCAGGCCGATGTCGGCCAGGCTGCGCTCCCTGTCCTCTCCCATGCTAGGCCTCCATTCCCAAGTCGACGGCCTGCTTGTTCTTCTCGATGAGGGCGGCCTTGCGCGGCGGCACGCACTTCTCGATGGCCGCGTCGAGGGTCGCGCGGCTGCAGAAGCCGGTGACGGCGAAGAGCTTGCCCAGAAGCACGATGTTGGCCAGGCCTTTGAGGCCAGCCTCCTCGGCGAGCTTGGTGGCGGGGATGCCGTAGGTCTCCACGCCCTCGCGCACGCGCATATCGGCGATCATCGAGGTGTCGGCCACGATGACGCCGCCAGGGCGCACCGCGTCGACGAACTTGTCGTAGGAGGGCTGGTTGAGGGCCACGAGCACGTCAGGCGCGGTGACGAGCGGGCTGCCGATGGGCTCGTCGGACAGCGTCACCGAGCAGTTGGCGGTGCCGCCGCGCATCTCGGGCCCGTAGGAGGGCAGCCACGATACCTCGCGGTCGTCGATGAGGCCCGCGTAGGCGGCCACCTTGCCGGCGAACAGCACGCCCTGGCCGCCGAAGCCGGCCAGCACGATTCGAAGCTCTGCGCTCATCGGGCGCCTCCTTCCTCGCCGGTGGCGGGGTTGACCAGCGGACATGCAGCCGCGCGGGCAGCCGCCGCCTCGGCGGCGCTGGCGTAGCCGTCGGCCACCACGTCTTTGTACACGCCCAGCGGATAGTAGGGCAGCATGTTCTCGCGCATCCAGGCGAAGGACTCCTGCGGGGTGAGGCCCCAGTTGGTCGGGCAGGTGGAGACCACCTCGACGAGCGAGTAGCCCCGCCCGTTGATCTGGGTCTCGAAGGCCTTCTTGATGGCCTTCTTGGCCTTGCGCACGTTCTTGGGGCTGTCCACGCACACGCGCTCCAGGTACGCCACGCCGTCAAGGGAGCTCAGCAGCTCGGAGACGCGGATGGGGTAGCCTGCCGTGGCCACGTCGCGGCCGTACGGCGAGGTCTGGGTCACCTGGTTGGGCAGCGACGTGGGGGCCATCTGGCCGCCGGTCATGCCGTAGATGGCGTTGTTGATGAAGATGACCGTGATGTTCTCGCCGCGGGTGGCCGCGTGGATGGTCTCGGCCATGCCGATGGAGGCCAAATCGCCGTCGCCCTGGTAGGCGAACACGACGTTGTCCGGATGCACGCGCTTCACGGCGGTGGCCACCGCCGGGGCGCGGCCGTGGGCGGCCTCGATCATGTCGCAGCCGAAGAAGTCATAGGCCATGACCGAGCAGCCGACCGGGGCCACGCCCACGGCGTCGCCCTCCACGTCCAGCTCGTCCAGGCACTCGGCCACCAGGCGCTCCACGATGCCGTGGGTGCAGCCGGGGCAGTAGTTCGTCACCACGGGAAGGAGCGCGTGGGGGCGCTCGAAGACCACCGTGGCCTCAGCGTTGTCCGCCATTCCTACTCACCGATCCTCTCGTTGATCTCCAGGATGCGCGCGAGGACCTCCTCGGGCGTGGGCACCATGCCGCCGGCGCGGCCGAGGAACTCCACGGGCGCGCGGCCCTCCACCACCAGGCGCACGTCCTCCACCATCTGACCCATGTTCATCTCCACGTCCAGGTAGGCCCGGGCCGTGCCGAGCGTGGCGGCCAGCGCATCCACCGGGAAGGGCCACAGCGTCACCGGGCGGAACAGGCCCGCCTTGACGCCCTGCTCGCGGGCGGCGTTGACGGCCGAGCGGGCCACGCGGGCCGAGGCGCCGAAGGCGACCACCACGATGTCGGCGTCGTCGCACTGATAGGTCTCGAAACGCTGCTCGGCGGCCTTGATCTGCTCGTAGCGCTCGTAGCGCTCGAAGTTGAGGCGCTCAAGGTCCTCGGCGGTGAGGTAGAGCGAGTTGGCCACGTTGTGGGGGCGCTGGTGCTTATGGCCGGTGGTGGCCCAGGGCTTGGCCGGCAGGTCGGCCGGGTCCACCGGGTCGGGCAGCACCACGGGCTCCATCATCTGGCCGAGCAGGCCGTCGCCGAGGATCATGACCGGCGTGCGGTAGCGGTCGGCCACGTCGAAGGCGTCGAAGGCCACGTCCGCCATCTCCTGCACCGTGGAGGGTGCGTAGACGACGACGTGGAAGTCACCGTGGCCGGTGGCGCGGGTGGCCTGCCAGTAGTCGGACTGCGAGGGCTGGATGGAGCCGAGGCCCGGGCCGCCGCGCTGGATGTTGATGATGACGCCGGGCAGGTCTGCGCCGGCCATATACGAGATGCCCTCGCCCTTGAGCGACACGCCCGGGCTCGACGAGGACGTCATGACGCGCGCACCGGCGGCCGAGGCGCCGTAGACCATGTTGATGGCGGCCACCTCGCTCTCGGCCTGCAGGTAGGTTCCGCCTACCTTCGGCATCTGCTTGGACATGTAGGCGGCCAGCTCGGTCTGCGGGGTGATGGGGTACCCGAAGAAGAAGCGGCAGCCGGCGCGCAGCGCGCTCTCGGCCAGGGCCTCGTTGCCCTTCATCAGCACTTTCTCTGCCATGGTTCGCCTACCTTTCCACCGTGATGGCCACGTCGGGGCACATGAGGGCGCACGAGCAGCAGCCCGTGCAGCGCGCCTCGTCGACGCAGCGGGCCGGATGGTAGCCCTTCGGGGTGATCCGATCCGGGTCGAGCTCGATGATGTGGACCGGGCAGGCGTCTGCGCACAGGCCGCAGCCCTTGCAGAAGCCGTCGTCCACGATGATCCTTGCCATGGGCGTCCTCTCTTCCTCCTCGCCCGCGAACGCGGGCTCTCCTGACTGTTCGTGAAAGGCCGCGCGAGGCGGCCGGTGCTAGCTCTCGGTTTCCCAGGGGGTTCGTACCACGACCTCCACAGGATAGACGAAGGCGCCCGGAACCTGGGCGCTCAGCTCGTCAAGCTCCTGCCGAGCGAGCCGTTTGGGGGCGGTAGCGAACGCGAGGGGAAGCCCCGCGGCGCAAGCCGCCTCGCCGGCTGCCGGCAGCGCACGTGCCACCACTGCCGCGTCGGTGTCGGCCTTGAGGTGGGCGTTGGCGACGAGGGCCGTGGCCCGCAGGCGCGCCTTGACCTCCACCTCGCCGAGGACCGCGAGCGCCTCGGCGGCGCCGGGCGTGAGGCTGCGGTAGGGGTTCACCACGTACCAGAGGGCGTGAGGCCCCGCCGCGATGGCCGCGGAGAAGCGCCCGAGGGCCGTGGCGCCCGCGTCATCCCCACCGACGTCGATGATGAGGCGGAAGGGGCGCGCGCTCGGCTCCCCCGCCCGGGCGTAGGCCTCGGCGATGGCGGCAGCCACCCCACCGGTGAGCGAGGGCACGTCCAGGCTCGTGCCGGCCTCGGAGAACACGGGCGCCACGAGGCGCGCGCCGGCGGCCTCGAGCGCGCCGCGGTACTCGCTTGAGCGGAAGTAGGGGTTCACCACGTCCAAATCGGCGAGCACCACCTCGTAGCCGGCCCGCGCCGCGTCTATCGCCAGGTTGAGCGCGAGGTTGGTCTTGCCCACGCCGTAGTGCCCGACGATGACGGTGACCGGCGCGAGGGAGGCCAGGACGGCCGCGCGCCCGCAGGCACCGGCGTCGCCTTCCGATGCGGCGGGGGCCTGCTCCTCCCCCATCGCTACACCAGCCCCTCCGGCGTGGCATCGGCGGCCTCGTCGGCCTGGCGGATGGCCACGCGGCGGATCTTCCCGTTCACGGTGCGGGGCAGCTCGTCGACGTACTCGACGATGCGGGGGTACTTGTAGGGCGCCGTCTGGTTCTTCACCCAGCGCTGGAGCTCGCGCGTGAGCTCGTCAGAGGGGCTGAAGCCCTCGGCCAGCACCACGGTGGCCTTCACGGCCGCGCCGCGCAGCGGGTCGGGCACGCCGGTGACGGCCACCTCGCGCACGGCGTCGTGCTCGAGCATGACCGACTCGATCTCGAACGGGCCGATGCGGTAGCCGCTCGACTTGATGACGTCGTCGTTGCGGCCGACGTACCAGAAGTAGCCGTCCTCGTCGCACCAGGCGGTGTCGCCGGTGTGGTACCAGCCATCGTGCATGGCCTCGGCGGTCTTCGCGGGGTCGCGGTAGTACTCCATCATGATGCCGGCCGGATGCGGGTCGATGCGAATGCAGATCTCGCCGGTCTCGCCGGTGTTGCAGCGGGTGCCGTCCTCGCGCTGGATCTCCACGTCGTAGAGGGGCACGGGCTTGCCCATGGAGCCGGCGCGCGGGGTGGAGCCCGTGAGGTTGCCGATGGTGAGCGGCGTCTCGGTCTGGCCGAAGCCCTCGTAGATGGTAAGGCCGGTGTGCTCCTTCCAGAAGTCGAACAGATCGGGGTTGAGCGCCTCGCCGGCGGTGGTGGAGTACGCGAGGCTCGACAGGTCGAAGGCGTCCACGTCGGCGAGCATCATGAGGCGGTACATGGTAGGCGGGCAGCACAGCGACGTCACCTGGTAGCGTCCGACGAGCGAGAGGATCTCGCCCGCGTCGAAGCGGTCGAAGTCGTAGGTGAGCACCGCGGCCTCCATGAGCCACTGGCCGTAGAACTTGCCCCAGACCGCCTTGCCCCAGCCGGTGTCGGCGATGGTGAAATGCAGGCCCTCTGGGTCGACGTTGTGCCAGTGCTTGGCCGTGATGAGGTGCGCGAGCGCGTAGCGGGAGTCGTGGAGCACCATCTTGGGGTTGCCCGACGTGCCGCTCGAGAAGTACATGAGCATGGGGTCGCCCACGCGCGTCGCGCGGCGCTCGAAGACGGCCGGCGCCTCGCGCACGCCGGTGTTGAAGTCGTGCCAACCGGCGCGCTCCACGCCCACGGCACAGACGCCCTCGGGGCCGGAGAGCTCCGCGCCCACCGGCTCGCCGCCCGCGCGCATAAGCGCGCCGGACTCGTCGCGCGGCGTGAGGCCGGCGCCGGCGGGGTTCACCAAGACGAGCGTCTCCACGCTCGGGCACTCGCCCGCCACGGCGTCCACCACATCCGCGATGTCGCCGGCGCTCGTGCAGATGACGGCCTTGACGTCCGCCCCGTTGAGGCGGTAGGTGAGGTCGTGTTCCTTGAGCATGAAGGTGGCCGGCACCATGACAGCGCCGAGCTTCGCCAGCGCGAGCGCCGTGAACCAGAACTGGTAGTGGCGGCGCAGGATGACCATCACGTAGTCGCCCTGGCCGATGCCGAGGCCCGCCAGGAAGCTGGCCGTCTTGTCCGACCAGGTCTTCATGTCGGCGAAGGTGAAGACGTGCTCCTCGCCCTCGGGGTTGCACCACACCATCGCGGTGCGCTCGGGCTCGTTCGCCGCGATGTCGTCCACCACGTCGTAGGCGAAGTTGAAGTCGTCGGGGGCCACGATGTCGAACGCGGTCAGGAGCCCTTCGGCGTCGTAGGCCTCGTTCACGTAGCGGAGGTTGATGTTTCTCATGGCTTGTCTCGTCCTTGCAGCTGAGGGGCGCGCTCAGGCGCCGCGCCGGGCGGAAGTTATCGGGAGGGTGCGGCGCTCGCCGGCACGCCTGGGGTCAGGCCGCGGGGCCTGGCCGGGCGCCGGGGCGCCTAGATAATCTTCTCGTCGTGGGGCTTGAGGACAACCGCGAGGAACACGCAGGGCTCGCCGCCGATGGCGATCATGCCATGGCCGCGCCCGGAGTCGTACATGAGGAAGTCGCCCGCCTCGAGCTCCTCTACGTGGTCCTCGTAGGCGAAGCGCATGCGGCCGGAGATGATGAAGTCGAGCTCCTGGCCCTTGTGGCGGGACAGGTGGATGGGCACGTCCTGCTCCTCGGGCAGGTAGGGCGCCGTGACCAGGAAGGGCTCGGCCAGCTTGTGGCGGAAGTGCGGCGCCTTGTGCAGGTACTCGAAGCCCGCGCGACGCTTGATGGACAGGCCGTCGGCCGCACGGGTGAGCGAGTAGCCCGTCAGGTGCGGGTTCTCGCCGGTGAGCAGCTCGATGACATCGACGCCGAACTTGTCGGCGCACTTGTACAGGAAGGTGAAGGACAGATCCTCCTCGCCCGACTCCTGCGCGGCGTACTCGGCCGTCGAGCGGCCGGTGGCGTCCGCCATCTCCTGCAGGGTGAGGTCGAGGTCCTCACGCAGCGCCCGGATGCGCGCGGCCACCTCTTTGATGTTCGGCTCCATGAAGCGACCTCCTTATCCGGTCTCGTGGTTAGCGTATCGGACTATTGTAGCGAAGCGGTATCGGCCTTCGTTTCGAAAGCGTTAAATCATCGGGGGCGCGCTATAGATTCTCCCGGTCACGCGTCCCCGCCTCGAGCGATCCCCCCGTCGAAGGCGCTTCCCGGATTTCTGGCCAAAAACGCTGCGTTTTACGCAGATGGAGGGGCCCTGGGGCGGGATTGCTCGTGGGGGATGCGGGGTTTTCCCTGGTCAGCGCCGAGCGGCTGCGAGGGGCGCGGTACGGGCGCGAAGGATTCTGCGTAAACTGCAGGGAATTTGGCCAGAAATCCGGGAATTCCGGGCGAGGGGGCAGGCTGGATGCGGAGGGAGCCGGCCTTTTGCGCTGGGGAGGCGAGGGGGGGGGTGGCCTCTCGGGCATGCGGAGCCTCTGGGGGCCGGCGGCGCTGAGCGCTCGCACGGCAGCGCGCTGGTGCCGAGCTTCGGCAGGGACTTGTCCCTACGGCTCCCGGTATCCATCCGCCAGCGTCTTGGCGCCGAAGTTCGTCGGGGTCTGTCTGACTTCGATGCCCACCAGGCCAGGGGCCTGACGCTGAAGCGGCTGCGCCGCCCGCATGGCCAGCCGCCCCCCGCGCAAGCGCAGGCCCCCGCCTTCCGCGCCGCCCGCCGGCCCAGCCGCTCCCTCGGCCCCCGCGCGCCGAAGCTCGGATCAAGGCGCCAGCAGGCGCGCCAGGGCCGGGGAGGGCGCCGGCGTTCGGCTCCGAGAAACGGGCGGGCATCGGGGGCATGGCGCGCATCTGCCGCTGCGCGCGCCGATCGAGCCCCGGCTCGTGGGGCCCAGGCGCGGCGGGACCGCAAGCGCGGCGGGCGCGGCCCTAGGATCGGCGGCGCAGGAGCGCGAGGAAGTGGGCGTCAGGGCCGCCCGGCTCGAGGGCCACCGAGAAGAAGGGCAGCTCCACGCCCAGGTCGGGACGGGCGAAGGGGATGATCTCGAAGCCGGCCCCCTGCTCGCTCGCGAGGAAGGCCTCCACCACGGCGGCGTTCTCCTCGGTCGTGACGGTGCAGGTGGCGTACGCGAGCGTGCCGCCCGGGGCCACGTGGGCCGCCGCCGAATCGAGCAGGCGCGCGCCGAGCGCCGCCTGCTCGGCGATGGTGTCAGGGCGCAGGCGCCAGCGGATGTCGGCATGGCGGCGCAGGGTGCCGAGCCCCGTGCAGGGGGCGTCCACGAACACGCGGTCGAACAGGCGCTCGCCCACGAGCGCGCCCAAGTCGCAACCGTCGCCGGTGAGCGCGTCTTCCACCTCGATGCCGAACTGGGCCGCGCGCTCGCGGAGGAGCTTCGTCTTGAAGGCGTGGGCGTCCACGGTCACATAACCCGACACCTGGTGCCCGAAGCGGCGCTGCGCGCAGGACTGGTCGAGGATGGTCTTGGTGGCGCGTCCGGCGCCTATCTCAAGGAACGACGCCGGCTCTTCCTCGCCCACCACGAGGCTGGCCACGGCCTGGGAGGTGGCATCTGAGACGAGCAGCAGCCCCTGGGAGAGCATACGGCGCACGCGCCCGTCAAGGAGCGCCAGGCCCGACGCCAGGCAGTAGCAGCCCTCCACGCGGCGGCCGGCCACCTCCACCGGCTCAGGCTGGCCATGGGCGGCCGCCAGGATGGAGACCACCTCCTCATCGGTCGCCTTGGCGGCGTTCACGGCCACGTACACCGGCGCGGGCTCGTTGGAGGCCGTCATGAGGTCATGGGCGCCCTGCGGCCCGAGATCCTTGATGAGACGCTCGGCAAGCCAGGCGGGGAATCCATGGAGCCGCGCATAAGCGCGCAGGTCGGTGCGCGGGTCGCCGAAGGGGAAGCTCTCCTTGGCGCGCACGACGCGGCGCAGCACGGCGTTGGCCAGGCCGCCGGCGCGCGGGGCGACGGACTTGACGAGCTCGACGCCCTGGTCGACCGCCGCATGAGGACTCTTCTGGAGGAAGATGATCTCGTAGGCCGAGAGCGCCAGCGCGTCGCGCACCGCAGGGCTCGCGTCGTCAGGCGAGTCCATGCAGCCGTCGATCACGTCGTCAAGCGTGCCGCGGGTGCTCGTCACCCCGAGCACGAGACGCGTGGCGAAGGCGCGCTCCTCGCGGGCGATCTTGGAGGTGTCGATGGTCGAGGCGATGACGTCTTGGGCGAAGGCGTGGCGCTCGCGCAGCTGGTGGATGGCCTCGAGCGCGAGTCCGCGCGCCTCGGTGGCGCGCCCACGCCGCGGCGGGGCCTGGCGGCGGTCGGCATCGCGAGGCCCGCGGCGTTCGCGGTCGCCCCCGGCGCGAGGCCCACGGTCGTCTCGCCGGGGACTGTCGCCCTCGGGGCGGGGAGCACGCTCGTCGGCGGCTTGCGGGCCGCGAGCAGGGGCATCCCGACGCTCGCGGCTGTCAGGCGCATGGCGGTCGCCCTCGGGGCGGGGGCCATGCGCCTGATCACGCCCGCGACCGAAGCCGGGCTTGCCCTGGGGGCGACCTCCGCGATCATCCCCAGGACGGCCCGACCGCTGGCCGTCGAAGCCGCGGGGGCCCTCGGAGCGCGAGCCGCGCCCGCGTTCACCCTGCCCGTCTTGAGAGCCGCGGCCCCGGTCGTCCCGGAACCGGCGGTCTCCCCCGCCTCGCCCTTCGTCGCGCCTCGGGCGGCGATCATCGCGCTGCCCACGGGAGCCCTGCGCCCGCTGGCCGCCACGCGCGTCTTGTCCGCCCTGGGAGCGCGGGCCCCGTCGCTCGCCCTGTTGTCCGCGGCGGTCGTCTCGGCCCTCTCGCGGGGATCGGTCGTCGCGTCGGCGCCCCTCGGGGGCGCGGCGGTCGTCATGCACAGGACCACGTTCCTTTCTCGTCCCGCAGCGCGGGGCAGCCAGCCGCGAACGCGCGGCCGTCCATGGGCTTCTTTCCATCGGGCTTGAGCCCGGTCACCTCGAGCGCGCCGTCAGCGCAGGCGAGCACGAGGCGCTTGGCCGCCACGAGGGCATCCCCCGGCGCGGCCTGCGCGGCAGGCTCCGCAGCGGGACTGCCTGCAGGCAGGGGCGCGCAGGACAGCACCGTCACGGGGCGGCCGGCGATGACGCAGCGGCTGGGATGGGCCTCGCCAGACGCGCGGACGCGCCGGGCGTTCTGCTCAACGGTCGCGTTCGGGTCGAGGTCGAGCTCGCCCTTCGCCACCTTCTCCGCGTAGGTGACGGCCGTCTCGTCCTGGGGCGTCCAGGGCAGTGCGCGGCCTGAGGCCAGCTCGTCGAGCGCCTCGACGAGCGCCTCGCCGCCCGCCTCGGCCAGCTCGGCGGTCAGCGTCGCGGCGTCCTTGCCCGCCACGGGCACGGCGCGGCAGATGCAGTAGGCGCCCGTGTCAAGGCCCTCCTCCATCTCCATGACGCACACGCCCGCCTCCTCGTCGCCGGCGAGGATGGCGCGTTCGATGGGCGCCGCGCCGCGCCAGCGCGGCAGGAGCGAGCCGTGCACGTTGAGGCAGCCGAATGGCGGCACGTCGAGGATCTCCTTGGGGAGGATGGCCCCATAGGCGGCCACGCACACCACGTCGGGCGCAAGCGCGGCCAGCTCGGCTGCAGCCTCCGGCGTGCGCAGGGTGCGCGGCGTGAGCACGGGGATGCCCCGCGCGGCGGCCTCCTCCTTCACCGGCGAGGGCACGAGGGCCTTGCCACGACCGCGCACGGCATCGGGGCGCGTGTAGACGGCCACCACCTCGTGCGCGGCGGCCACGCGCGCAAGCACCCGGGCGGCGAAGTCCGGCGTGCCCATGAAGACGACGCGCACCCTAGCCCACCTCGACGGAGGTGTCGCCCGGGCGCGCGCCGGCAGCACGGGCCTCCTCGTAGGCGGCGAGCGCCTCGATGCGAGTCACCGGGTCGCAGCTCTCGAAGAGCGTGCGGCCCTCCAGGTGGTCGATCTCGTGCTGGAGGCAGCGGCCGAGCAGGCCGTCGCCCTCGATCTCCCACAGCTCGCCGTCCAGGTCGTAGTAGCGCACGCGCGCCCATGGCTGGCGGGAGATGGGCACGGTGACGCCCGGACAGGACAGGCAGCCCTCGCCGCCCGTCTCCGGCTCGCCGCGCAGCTCGACGATCTCCGGGTTCACGAGCACGATGGGCTCCTGCTCGCCCTCGCCGTCCCAGTCGACGTCGATGACCACGAGCCGCTGGGCCACGCCCACCTGGGGCGCCGCGATGCCGCAGCCGTTGTTCTTGTACATGGCATGCGCCATCTGCTTGGCGAGACGCTTGAGCGACTTGTCGCCCACCTCGCAGGGCTCGCAGACCTGCGAGAGAATGGGGTCGGGCGAGGTGACAATCTTAAGCATGGAGCGTGTCTGCCTTTCTGACGTGCGGGGACGCGCCCTCTGGGCGCCGTTTTCGTTGTAGGCCATTGTGCGGCTCGCCCGCCTTGGTGTCCAGCGCGGGCGCGGAAACGCCACATTCCCCCGGCTTGCGGCGTCCCGCGCGGGGCAGGACGGCCCCCGAGGCAAGGCCGCTGCCACTTTTTCGCCGGAAAATGGCACGAATCGGCGGTTTGGTACGGTCGGCTCCTCCTCATACGCGGAATTTGTTAGCCCGAGAAAACCGTGACCTGGGAAAACCCCAGCAAAGCCTTGGCCCGATGGTGGCAAGCGCCCGTTTCGCGCGCGACCAACCGTACCAAACCGCCGATTCGTGCCATCAGGTCGGGAAAACCTGGCAGCGGCGAAGGACGGGGGGCGAAGCCGGCCTCCCTGACGCGCAAAGGGGCCAGCGGGCACTCAAGCTAGCCGCGAGCCGGGATACGGGCGAAGGCGGGAGCTGCGCGTCGGCGTGCGGCAAGGCGGCCCTAGGCCGGCGAGAGGGGCTTGTGGGCCAGGCGCCGCTGGTTGAGGTCGCCCTGCATGCCCACGACGCTCTGGAAGAGCGAGTCGTAGTCCTCGGGCGAGAACTGCGTCGGGTCGACGAGAAGGGCCTTCAGCGACGCGATGGCCTCCTCCGCGTCGCCGAGCGAGAGCTCCTCGGCCAGGTAGGCCGCCACCTCGCCCGCGTCCGCGCCCTCGGGGACGGCTGCGGCGGTGAGCGTGCCTGCGGCCCCCGGCACGGAGGCGGTGGCATTGGTGATGAGCGTGCCGGCCGTGGCGTGCGGGTCGCCCGCCAGGGTGTCGAGCAGCGATTGGGCGATGGCCCCGTGCGCCGCGCGGCGCCACTGGACCTGGGCGAGCGCGTCGGCATGCGTCAGCGCCAGGAGCGGGTGCTGCGCGAGCACCGAGAGGAACTCCCGCTCGAAGCGCAGGCGGCTGCGCTCGGCCTGGGTGAGGCGCCCCCGCGCAGGGGCCGGCTCCGGCAGGGGGGAGGCGCCGGGGACGGAGGCCTCCCCCGCCGGGGCCTCGCCGTCGCGACGAGCCGGCGGCGCCAGCGCGGCCAGGGCCTCGAGCACGTCCTCCTCGCGCGCGCGGCAGCGACCCGCTATCTGCACCGCATAGTCCTTGGCCAGAAGCGACTCCTTGATGGGCGCGAGCACCGAGAGCGCATCAGCCAGGGCGCGGGTGCGCCCCTCGGCCGTGGACAGGTCGTAGCGCGCCAGGCGGCGGTCGATGCCGTACTTGAGCAGCGGCTGGGCCCGCTTGATGAGCTCGCTGAGCGCCGCGGCGCCGCGGGCGGCCACGAACTCGGCCGGATCGAGGTTGTCGGGCAGCGTCACCGCGCAGAGCTCCACCTTCGAGCGGCCCGCCTCCGGCGTCATGGAGTCGTCGATGAACCCGAGCGCGCGGTCGGCGGCGCGCTGGCCCGCCTCGTCGCCGTCGAAGAGGTAGACGATGCGGTGCTGGGCGTGGCGCGAGAGCAGCCGGATATGGCGCAGGGTGAGCGCCGTGCCAAGCGTGGCCACGGCGTTGCCTATGCCGGCCTCGTGCAAGGCGATGACGTCGGTGTAGCCCTCCACCACGATGGCCGTGCCCGTGGAGGCCATGGCCGCCTTGGCGTGGTCGAGCCCGTAGAGCACCTGGGACTTGTGGAAGACGGGCGTCTCCTGGGAGTTGAGGTACTTCGGCTCGCCCTGGCCGATCACGCGCCCGCCGAAGGCGATGCACTCGCCCTGGGCGTCGTTGATGGGAAACATCACGCGGTCGTAGAAGCGGTCGCGCAGGCGCCCCTCGCGGCTGCGCGAGGCCACGTTGGCCTCCACCAGCTCATCGTCGCGGAAGCCGCGCGCCTTGAGGTGGCGCGTGAGGGCGCCCCGGCCGGGCGCGAAGCCGAGGTTCCACTCCTTGGGCACCTTGCCTCCCAGCCCGCGGCCGGCCAGGTACTCGCGGGCCTTGGCGGCCCCGGCGTCGGGGCTGCGCATGAGCTGGGTGTGGTAGAACTCGGCGGTGGCGGCGCAGATGTCCTTGATCCGCGCCTTCTTGGAAGCCGGCGCGGAGGGCCGCCCGCCCGTCTCCTGGATGTCGATGTGGGCGCGCTCGGCCAGCTTGCGCACGGCCTCGGGAAAGGAGAGGTCCTCGGTCTTCATGACGAAGGCGAACACGTCGCCGCCCTCGTTGCAGCCGAAGCAGTGCCACAGCTGCACCGACGGGTCGATCTTGAACGAGGGCGTCTTCTCCTGGTGCAGCGGACAGCAGCACCAGAAGTCGCGGCCCTTCTGCTTGACGGGCACGCGCTCGCCGATGACCGCCACGAGGTCGCTCGCCTCGCGCACGCGCTGGATGTCTTCGTCGCTGATGGAGCCCACGGTGCGCCGTGCCGCCTTCCTCTTGATGACGGGGCTGCCCTCATCACGTCGCCGGCAGCCCACCCGATTGGGCCAGTATAGCGCATGCCCGTCTGACCCCGGGCCTTAGGAGGCGGCGAATACGCGGACATATGGGCGGGAAAAGCCCCGGCGCTCTCACCGGTCAGGCGAGAGCGCCGGGGCCGCGCCTCTGCAGGGGAAATGCGCTAGCGGCTGCGGAAGGGCCGGCGCTTGCGTGCCGCAAGAACCAGCACGGCGAGCGAGCCCGCAGCGGCGCAGGAGGCCACCAGGACAATCGCGTTGTCGCCCGTCTGGGCGAGCGCGATCAGCTGCGGGATGAGGGCATCGTCGGAGCGGTCGTCACCCGATCCGTCCTCAGCGCCTGTGCCGTCGGCTCCGCCCTGCGAGCCATCGCCCCCGGCTACTCCGGCCCGCGTGCCGAGGCCCGCCTACACCTCGCGGGGGTTCATGAGCTCCTCGTCGAGCCCCACGCCGCGCACGGCCTCGCTCGGCTCGATCGCGTAGTTCGGCTGGGTGATGACCGGGTCGGGCATCGCGGCGATGCGCTCGACCACCCGCGGTCCTGCGGACAGATCGTCGTACAGGCCGAAGCCGAGCGCGTGCTGCGGGCAGGCCTCGACGCAGACAGGCGCACGGCCCTGCGCGATGCGCGCAGAGCAGCCGTCGCACTTCTCGACGCGCCCGCTCGCCTCATCGAAGCGCGGCGCATGGTAGGGGCAGGCGACCGCGCAGAGCTGGCATCCGGTGCAGGCCTCGTGGTCGATGGTCACGAACCCCCGCGCGTCCTTCAACACGGCGCCGGCCGTGCAGATGCGCAGGCACACGGGATTCGCGCAGTGGCTGCACGACAGCGAGACGTAGAACGCGGTCACGTCCTGCTCCCAGGCGCCCTCCTCGTTGAGGCGCCACGCGCCCGCCGCGTACTCGTGCACAGTGCGGAACATGATGCCCGGCCCCAGGTCATGGTAGTCCTTGCAGGCGATTACGCACGTACGGCATCCCGTGCACCTCTTCTGGTCGAACGAGAACCCGAACTGGCTTTCCGGCGCATTGATGCTCATCGGCCCTCCCCCTTCCCAGGCGCCGCGTCGTCGCGCGACGCCTGGAGCTTCGCGCGGCGCGCACGCTCGTCATCGCGCAGGAGGCGCAGGCGCACAAGGCACGAGTTGTGCGCGTTTCCGCAGGACCAGGCCGTGGGGATGTCAGAGGTCAGGGTGTTGGCGCACCCGCCCCAGTCGAGCTTGTCGCCTGCCATGTCCGCATCATGCCAGGCCCCCTGCGGCAGGCTCACGACCCCTGGCATGACGCGCGGCGTGACGCGCACGCGGCACACGAGGGCCCCCCGCTCGTTCTCGAGCACGACCTGGTCTTCGGAGGCCACGCCATAGCGCTGCGCGTCGATCGGGTTAATCGACAGGCGCCGCGGCACCGCCTCCTCGATCTCGCGGACGTTGGCGAAGCTCGAGTTGGCGCTCTGGCGGCCATGGTAGCTCACCAGCTGCAGCATCCCGCGCTCGCAGGCGGCCTCGGCGCCCTCGCGCGCGGGCAGGTAGGCGGGAATCGGGCTTAGGGGCGCTGAGATGCCGGCCTGCGCGCGCTCGCGCGCGAGCGCGGCGACGCGCGTCGAGTAGATCTCGATGAGCCCCGAGGGCGTTGGGAGCGGGTTCCTTGCGGGGTCGGCGCGAAAGTCCGCGAAGGCGACCTGCGAGCAGGCGTCGGCGCGGCGCAGCACGCCGCGCGCCCCCAGCTCCTCGTGCGCCCCTGCCTCACCTGCAAGCTCGCCCTGCTCCCAGCGGCGCTCGTCAACCTCGCAAGCCGTGGATCCCTCGGCGCAGAACGCCTCCTCCACGCCTAAGCGCCGAGCCAGCTCGCGCGCCACGTCCCAGGCGCCGCGTCGCTCGAAGGCGGGGTGGTCCCACGACTCGCAGTCGATGACCGCGCAGACGCCGTCGGAGTTGCCCGAGGCCACAAGCGCCGCCTGCTCGGACTGGGCAAGGTCGGGAAGGAGGATGTCGGCATAGCGCGCCGAGTCGGTCATCGCCACGTCGACGCCGAGGATGAACTCGCACAGCCCCTCGTCGGCGAGGATGCGATGCGTGCGGTTGATGTCCGCGTGCTGGTTGGTGAGGGCGTTGCCGCCGTGGTTGATGATGAGCTTGACCGGCGCCCGCAGGCGCTCGGCACCCCGCACCCCGGCGCTCTCCGCCGTCAGGGCCTCGCCCTGCTCGACGGCGCGCGACCAGGTAAACGCCGGTATCGAGACGCCCACGGGGTTGTCGCCCACGGACTCGTCGGGGATGGCGGGGCGCCGCAGCCGCTCGCGCGTGCCGCTGTTGGTGCCCGGCAGGCCGAGGTTGCCCGTGAGCATGGCGAGCAGGCACACGGCCCGCGCCGACTGCTCGCCGTGCTCCGTCCGCTGAGGCCCCCAGCCCTGCGTGACGAACGCGCGGCGGGCGCCCGCCAGCTCGCGCGCGAACGAGACGATGCGCGCCGAGGGGCAGCCGGTGATGCGCGCGGCCCAGGCGGGAGTCTTCTCGACGCCGTCGGGGCCGTCTCCCATGACGTAGGCTCGGTATCCCTCGGATTCAGGCACGCCCGCGGGCATCGTCTCGGCGTCATAGCCGATGCAGCAGGCGTGCACGAACGCCTCATCGACGAGGCCCTCGGTGATGAGGACGTGCGCCACCCCCGCGACGAAGGCCGCGTCCGTGCCGGGGCGCACGGGCAGCCACTCGTCGACGGCCCGGCTCATGAGGTCGGTATGGCAGGGGTCGACGGACACCACCTTGAGGGGCAGTCCCAGCGCCGCGCGCGCCTCGCGCATCTGCTCGAGGCGCCAGGCGCCGCTCGCGCCGCCCATCCGGGTGAGGGAGGGGTTGGCGCCGAACACGACGAGCAAATCGGCGTTGGCCACCTCGTCGAGCGTCGAGCCGCTGTAGTACCCGTCATCACCGTAGAGCGCCTCATGCGCCGCCTGGAGCTGGGCGCAGCTGTAGTCGCCGTATATGCCCAAATGGCCGCCATAGCAGTTCATCAGGCGCTCGAAGGGAGACCCCGACGCCGTCCAGCGAGCCGTGGCGTAGGGAACGAGCACCGCCTCGTTGCCCCAGCGCGCGACCACCCCGCGGATGCGCTCGGCCACCTCGTCGAGCGCCTCGTCCCAGCTTATCGGCTCGAAGCGCCCGAGGCCGCGTGGGCCGACGCGGCGCAGGGGGGCGTTCAGGCGCTCGGGGCTGTCGAGCCAGTAGCGCAGCGCTCGGCCGCGCAGGCAGGGACGCATCTGATCGCCCTCCTCGACCGCGCCGTCGCCTTCCGCCCATTGGATGCGGCCGTCGGCCACCTGCAGGCTCAGCACGCAGCGTGACCCGCAGTTGACCGAGCAGGTCTGGCGCGCCGGCGTCGTCGCAGGCCAATCGCCGGGCGCCCCCGCATGGCGCGTCATGAGGGGGATCCTGAGCAGGCGAGCAGCTCGTCCTCGGCGATGAGGAGGCGCTTGAGCATCTGGAGGACCTGCCGCTCGCCGAGGCGGCTCCCGCAGAGCGACACCAGGCTCGCGTAGATGTCCTCGCTCGCATCCTGCACGCACAGGACGCCCTTCGCCGTCAGCTGGAAGAGCACCCCGCGCGCATCGTGCTCGTCGGGCACGCGTACGAGCAGCCCCTGCTTCTCAAGCCGCACCGAGGCGGTGGAGACATAGGAGCGGCCCGTCCTCAGGAAGGCCACGACGTCTCGCGCGCGCAGCGTCTTGACCCCGAGACGGCGCTTGGGATAGAGCTCGAGGAGGAAGCGGAAGTCGGTGAGCGACAGCCCCGTCGCGTTCTTGGCCGCTGCGGCGGCCACCGCCGATATGATGGAGAACGAGGAGAGGTAGCAGCGCGGATCGAGCCTCTCGCCCACCGCGCAGGCGCCGCCCTCCGGGAGGCAGAAGCCGCCTGGAAGGGACAGCGGCGCGCGCAGGATGACGGCGAGCACGTCGCGCTCCTGGTCGGAAAGCGGCTCAAGGCAGCGCGACACGTAGTCGCCCACAAGGGCGAAGAGCCCCTCGGCGCAGGCGCGCCCGCTCGCGGTGAGGCAAAGCGCCCCGTCGGCACGCGCCTCGACGAGCACGCGCTCTGTGAGCGCCTCGGCGGCCGCGCGCACGTCGTCAGGCTTCATGACGAGCGCGTGGGCCACCTGGCAGACGCCGAGCGGGGAGACGCCGGGAAGCGAGAGCTGGAGCAGGACGCGCACGTGGGGCAGCGGCAGATCCTTGGGCAGCGTCCGCGTCAAGCCGCGGGAGGCCTTCGAGACCACGGCGCACCACAGCGTGACGATGTGAGCTTTCGAGGAATCCAACCGACCTTCCCTTCCGCGGGTCGGCGGCGCCCATCGGGCGCCGCCGTAGCATGCGGCCATTATAAGACAGGAAGGCGGGCAGGCGGGGCGCAACCCCTCGCCGCGTCAGCTGCGCGGGCGCTCCAAGAGCGCCACCAGGGCGAGCGCGACGTCAGCGAGCAGGGCGTAGTAGCCCGCCTGCGCGTCATGCACGCCCGAGCAGAAGCGCCGCGCCCAGGGCGAGAGGACGTCCTCGGCGAACGCGGCGGCGGCGTCGAGCAGGGCCGGGTCGTCGTCTCCGCGGCGGACGAGCTCGCTGCAGTAGAGCAGCTCGATGCCCACGTGGTCGGCGTACTGGTTGTTGTCCCCCGCCACGGAAAGCCCGATCTCCCTCAGGCGCTCCTGCATGCGGAAGGCCGGCTCCCCGAATCCGGACATCACCCCCTCGCCCACATGGAAGGTCTCCCACGGCGCCACCGCCGGCTCGGGCGGACCGACGAAGAGCCGGGCGTACTCCACCGACACCGCGCGCACGCGCTCGTCACGCGGGCGGCCCTCCCCTCCCTGCGCCCACTCGGCGCAGGCGGCGAGGGCGGAGGCGAGCGCCTCGTTCCCGAAGGCGGGGAAGGCCGCCCAGAAGGCCGGGTCGAGTCCCGCATCCGACGTCTGGCCCATCGGCTTGAGGAACGAGTTCCCCACGAAGGCCAGCGCCTCGGCAAGCTCGCGGCCGGATCCTCGCATGCGCTCCATGAAGGCCTCCTAGCGCTTCTCGCCGTCCGGCCGCACGAGCAGGCCGACGAGCACCATGAAGCCGAGGATCACGAGCGAGATGACGCCGATCACCACGAGCACCTCGATCGGCGTAGGGGCGTAGGAGCTCAGCACGGCGAACGAGGCGGTGCCCGTCGCGTCCGCGGCCGCGCTTGAGCCCGAGATGATGCCGGGCGCGCCCATCACGTTGAGCGTGATGAAGGCCGTGAACAGCAGCCAGACGCGCTTGCAGAACACGCCGACGATGATGAGGACGCAGGCCAGGTTCAGCATCACGGGGTTAGAGCGGTTGCGCGCGAACACGAGGATGCAGAAGGGCACCACGAGTCCGCCGATGATCTCGAACCAGAAGAAGGGGGCAGTCGCACCGGCCATGAGCTCGCCCAGGATGACCGTCGCCCCCTCGGCGCCGGGATAGGCCATGGTCAGAAGCTCGCAGAAGATGAAGAACGCATCGACGGCGACGCAGGTGCACAGAAGCCCGGCCAGCGATGCCAGAAGCTCGCGCGAGGTGTCGTAGATGCCGGCCCTCTTGAGGATGCCGAGCACCACGAGGAGCAGCGCGAGGCCCGAGTCCATGGCCGAGGCTACGAAGATCGGGGCGAGGATGGCCGAGTACCATCCCTCCTTGGCCATCTCGAGGCCGAAGATCCAGGCGGTCACCGAGTGGACGAGGATGGCGCAAGGAAGCGCGAAGCGTGACACGATGGAGACGGCGTGCTGGTTCTTCTTCGTCATGAACACGAGGTAGAGCACGTTGATGATGAGGTAGCAGGTGATGACGCAGACGTCCCACAGAAGCGGCGAGGTGGGGTTGGGGCCGGTGAGGATGCGCCATACCCGCTGGATGCCGCCCAGGTCGATGAGGACGAACATGCCCGCCGCGCAGATGCACACCGTGGAGAGGATGATGGCGGGCAGCGCCACCGCCTTGAAGCGCGCGATGTGGAATACCGACGCCGAGGAGGCCACGATCAGGCCGCCGGCGGACAGGCCGACGAAGAACATGAAGTTGGTGATGTAGAGGCCCCAGGAGGTCCCGTTGTTCATCCCCGTCACCGTGAGGCCGAGCGCGAGCTGGTAGACCCAGCACCCCACGCCCACGGCCACCAGGATGGCCAGGACGGCCGTCAGGGCCTTGTTTCTCTTGAGCAGTTCCATGGAAGCCCTCCTAGTCGAAGTAGTGAACGGACGGACGCGTGCCCTGCTCCTCCAGGAGCGTCCACGCCTTGCGGTTCAGGATGGTCTGGGAGATCTCGCTGTCGGGATCGTCGAGGTCGCCGAAGATGCGGGCGTGGGCCGGGCAGCACACGACGCACATGGGCTCCTCGCCCAGATCGGTGCGCTCCTTGCACAGCGTGCACTTCTCCGCGACGCCCTTGTGCCGCTCGGGAACCGCCGCGTCGCCATAGCTCGCGCCGGTGACGCGGACGGGCTCCCGCCAGTTGAAGTTGCGGGCGTTGTAGGGGCAGGCGGCCATGCACATGCGGCAGCCGATGCACTTGTCGTAGTCGATCTCCACGCGGCCCTTATCGTCGCGATAGGTGGCGCCGGTGGGGCACACGCGCTGGCACGCGGCGTTCTGGCAGTGCTGGCAGGCGACGGGCAGGTACGTGCGCGTGACGTTGGGGTAGGTGCCCTCGGCGCCGTCCACCACGTCGCAGTTCTGGGTCAGCACGCGGTTCCACAGCATGCCCTCGGGAACGTTGTTCTGCATCTTGCACGACAGCGCGCAGGTATGGCAGCCGACGCAGCGGTCGAGGTTGATGGCGATGGCGAGTCTGGTCATGTCGTCCTCCTTAGGCCTTCTCGATCTCAACGAGCGTGTCCGAGAACGGGATGACCGGCCCGCACATGAGGTCGTAGCCGCGCTTTATCATCGTGTTGTTCGTGACGCTCTGCAGGTTGCCCTCGACGGTGTAGTCGGCGGTGGCCGCCTCATAGATCCTCACCGAGCCGGGGCGGATGGCGCTGTTGGCCGCGGCATGCACCTTGAAGCTGCCGCGATCGTTGTAGACGCGCACGACATCGCCCGTCGCCAGGCCGCGGCTCTCCATGTCGGCGGGGTTCAGCATGACGAGCGGCTCGTACATGAGCTGGAGCCAGTCGGAGTCGTAGAACTGGTTGTGGATGCGGAAGCGGGTGCGGGTGTTGGTGAGCTGGAGGGGAAACTGCGCGCGCAGCGCCTCGTCGGCGATCTCCTCGCAGGGCTCCCACTGGGGCAGCTCCTGGCCGAAGGGCACCATGGCGTCGTAGTACACCTCCATGCGGCCCGAGACGGTGGGGAACACCTTGTCGGGCACGACCTCGCGGATGACCTCGCGGTCGGGCACGGGCCAGACAGCGCCATTGTCGGCGATGTCCTCGACCGTGAGCGAGGACACCCACTCCTCCTCGGAGGTGGCGAGGATGGCCTCGCAGCGCTCGACGGAGCTTGCCGGGATGCCGCCCTCGATGCCGAGGCGCTGGGCGAGCTCGCGCTGGATCCACAGGTCGGTGCGGGCTTCGAAGAGCGGGTCGATGATCTTCTCCTGGATGACGATCTGGCTGTAGCCGGCCTTCACGTTGCCGAAGGGCTCGTCGTACTCGAAGCGCGAGGTGCACGGGAGAATGTAGTCAGACCACTTCGCGCCCTCGGTGAAGTAGGGATCCATGGTCACGATGAAGTCCAGAGTGTCGGCCCACGCGCAGGTCTCGTTCATGTTGGCCAGGTGCTGGGCCACGATGTCGCCGCAGAAGATGGCGGCGTGGCAGTTGTTCTCCTTGAACGGCATGTCGTAGATGCTCACCTCAGAGGCGGCCGTCTTCCAGTCCTCGGGGAGCTCCCACGCGCCGAGCGGCGCCGCATAGCTGTTGTAGGACTGCCCCACGTACACGCCGATGCCCGCGCCCGGCTTGGCGACGTTGCCCGTGACGGCCGCCAGGACGGCGGCGGCATGGCCGGCGATGTCGGCGTTGGTCATCTTGTCGTTGCCGCCCCACCCGAGCGCGAGCGATGAGGGGCCCTCGGCGTACTCCTCGGCGAGCGCCGCGATGCGCTCGGCCGGGATGCCCGTCACCTCGGCGGCCCATTCCAGGGTGTAGGGGCGCTGCGTGTCCTGCAGCAGGTCCCAGGCCGTCACGGCGCGCCGTCCGTTGACCTCCACCGTGCCCGAGAGCGCCGGGCTCGCGCACTGCGTGTGGGCGGCGGCCGCGCCCGTCGCGGGATCGATCACGAAGAAGGGGTTCTGCTCGCCCGTCTCGGGCTCCTCGGCGTCGGCGGCCTCCTCGTGGTCGCGGATGAGCAGCCCGCTTTCGGCGTCGACGAGGAAGGGAAGGCTCGTGTGCTGCGCCATGAACTCGGCGTCGACGAGGTTTTCGTCGATGATATGCGTCGTCATGCCCAGGAAGAGCGCCGCATCGGTGCCCGGCTCGATGGGAATCCACTCGTCGGACTTGCTCGCCGTGGTGGAGTAGTGCGGGTCGACCGTCACCATGTGGGCGCCGGCCTCCTTCGCGTCGAAGAACGTGAAGCAGTTCGGCAGGCTCGACTCGCAGTAGTTCGAGCCGACGGTCAGCACGAGCTTCGAGCGCTGCCAGTCGCGTGCCTCGGGGGCGCACATGGCGTAGCCCGAGCCGAATCCCATGGCGGGGTCGAGGCCGTTGCCGGTGCCCACGTCGATGCCGTCGAAGCCGCCCGTTTGCGCGCCGAGCATGGGCGCGAGGAAGCCGAAGTCGGCCTCAGCGGTCGCCACCACCATGATGGAGTCGCGCCCGTAGGCCGCCTGCGTCTCCTTGATGTGGGCAGCGATCTCGTCGAGCGCCTGATCCCAGCTGATGGGCTCGAACTGGCCGGAGCCTCGCTCGCCGGCACGCTTGAGCGGGGACTGCACGCGGCCCTTGCCGTAGACGTGCGCCACCTCGGAGATGCCCTTGAGGCAGATCGTGCGGAAGTCGAGGTTGCCGACCCCGTTGGGCTCCACCTTGACCATGCGCCCGTCGCGCACGGTGCAGGCCAGCGAGCACATGCCGCCGCAGTGGCTCTGATGGTAGGTGCGCGCCACGTGCTCGGCGGGTGCGGCGCCGGCCGGCGCCAGCCAGCCGCTCGTCGTCGTCATGCCTGCCACGCCGGCCAGGCCCAGAGACGCAGCCGCGGCGCCGCTCGCCTTCAGGAACCCGCGACGGCTCACCGTGGCCGACGAAGTTGAAGATTCGGTCATCTCTCCTCCTTGCTCTCACCTTCTCGAGGTTTCCGAACTAGGCGAAAGTATAGGAAGCGCGACGGGTAATTTCCAGGAAACAACTTCTCCCTGATAGGCTTCTGATCAGGAGATATTCAATTTTTTCCGAGAACTTCAGTGAACAAAGGCCACCCGTGGGCGAAAGCGGCAGACCTGCCGCCGGAAGCGGTGACCTCCCCTATTTCCTCTTGGGGTAGTCCAGGCGGCGGGCCAGGACGAAGAGCACGGCGGCCGCCGCGAGCAAAAGCGCGATGGTGGCGCCTCGCCCGACGGAGAGGTCCTGGTAGCCGATGGCCAGGACGAGCACGCCGAAGACGCCCATGAGCGCGCAGAGGGCGGCAAGCCAGCGCAGGTAGCGGGGGCTATTCCCCATCGTCACCACGTTCCTTCCTCGTCTCACGCACCACGTCGACGGCGTGGGCGTGCCGGATGCGATCGGCGGGGGGACGCCACGCGGGGTCATCGAGTGCCCGAAAGGCGCGGGCGGCCGCCGAGCGGTCCGACACGCGGATGGCGTTGACGTGGCCGTCCTCGAACTCGCGGGCCCAGGCGCGCTTAGGCGGCATCCAGGCCAGGGCGAGCGCCTCGAGCACGGTGCCCGCCACCAGGGTGAGCCCGTTGATGGCGGCCACGTCCCCCGGCATGACGCCGAGCCCGGCCGCCGTGGCCGCCACCCCGCCTATGAGGTAGCCCGCCAGGGCGTAGCCGAGGGCCCGCCAGGGGCCCGCGTCGGCGTAGGTGAGCCCCAGGCCCACGGCCACGGCGGCGACGAGCTCGAGGGAGGGCAGCAGCACGCCGCCCAGGGGCAAGAGTCCCGCCAGCCCCACGGCCAGGGACAGCGCCAACACGACGAGCAGCGGGGCGCCCAGCCGGGCCAGCCGCGCGGCGAAGCCCAGGGCCGCCGGCTCATCCAGGCAGCGGGTGCGCACGAGGCGCCCGTGGGGAGCGCGCAGCGACCCGCGCGGGGCCGGACGGCCGAGGCCGGCCAGCTCCCCCACTTTGACGAAGGCGAGCCCCAGCGCCGCGGCCACGACGATGAGGCCGGCTATCACCATGTTGACGGTCACGGGCACCTCCCACGCTCCTTCTGAATTTTCCGTAGCTAATCTTAGCGCGCCGCCCGCATGCGCGAGGGGAAGTACGCCGATTGTTACAATAGGGGCAAACCTGCCGAGCGCGAAAGCGAGCCGCCATGAGCCTGTCACCCGAGCACGCGTCCATCCCCTACCGCGCCCTCGACCCCGCCGTCGAGGCGGCCATCCGCGCCGACCGGGCGGCCGGGCGAGCCCACCCCCTGCGCTTCGACGACGCGCGCGTCACGCGGCGCGAGCCCAATCCCCACGACGAGGCCACCCTCACCCGCCCCGCCTTCGCGCGCGACATCGAGAAGA
Source organism: Enterorhabdus sp. P55 (assembly GCF_009911695.1). GTDB lineage: Bacteria > Actinomycetota > Coriobacteriia > Coriobacteriales > Eggerthellaceae > Enterorhabdus. The sequence continues at coordinate 72,638 of NZ_QWKK01000001.1, forward strand.
TCCTCAACATCCCCGCCTACAACCGCTACGCGGACAAGACGCAGGTGTTCTCGTTCGTCCAGAACGACGACATCTCGCGCCGCGGGCTCCACGTGCAGCTCGTGAGCCGCATCGCGCGGGGCATCGGCAGCCTGCTCGGGCTCAACTGCGAGCTCATCGAGGCCATCGCGCTCGGGCATGACGTGGGTCACACGCCCTTCGGCCACGCCGGCGAGCGCTTCCTCTCGCGCTGCTACCACGCGCGCACGGGGCGCTACTTCAACCACAACGTGCAGTCGGTGCGCGTGCTCGACGCGCTCTACCGCCGCAACGTGTCGCTCCAGACCCTCGACGGCGTGCTCTGTCACAACGGGGAGTTCGCCCAGCAGGAGCTGCGCCTGGGAGACGTGGCGGACTTCGCGCGTCTTGATGAGTTGGTGGAGGCGTGCAACGCCGACGAGCGGGCCATCGGCGAGCTGCGTCCCTCCACGCTGGAGGGCTGCGTCGTGCGCGTGAGCGACATGATCGCCTACCTGGGCAAGGACCGTCAGGACGCGCTTGCCATGGGCGTGCTCGACTCCCTCGACGTCTTCGAGAGCGACTATATCGGCGCGGACAACGCGCGCATCATCAACAACCTCACCGTGGACATCGTCAACAACAGCTACGGCACCGACCGCATCGCGCTGTCGCCGGAGGCCTTCGCCGACCTCAAGCGGGCCAAGCGCCAGAACTACGAGGAGATCTACCTCAAGGAGGGCATGGTCGACGACGCGGAGAACGTGGCGGAGGAGATGTTCGCGGAGCTCTACGACCGGCTGCTCGACGACGTGCGCGCCGGCGACGAGTCCTCGCCGGTGTTTCGCCACCACATCGCGCGCCTGAGCGCGCTCTCGCGCACCCTCGACCCGGCGTCCTACCTGGCCGAGGGCCCCGACCAGGTGGTGGTCGACTACCTGGCGTCCATGACCGACAGCTACTTCATGGCCCTCTACGACCACCTCTTCCCCACCTCGGGCAAGGCCATCATGCCGCGCGGCTACTGCTTCGACCTGGCGTAGCGCCCGGGCGGGGCAGCAGGGCCCGCGGCGCCGTCCAGGCGCAGGGGAACCCGGCGCGACGCCTTCCTAGAGCAGCCCCTCGGGCTCGAACCCCTCGTCTACCTGGTGGCAGGCGGGATCGTCAGCGGCGGTGGTGGCCAGCTGGTCGCAGCGCTCGTTCTCCGGATGGCCGGCATGCCCCTTCACCCACACGAAGCGCACGTCATGGGGCTCCTTGGCCGCCAGGAGGCGCTTCCACAGGTCCGTGTTCTTGACGGGCTCCTTCTTCGCGTTCTTCCAGCCGCGCTTGAGCCAGCCGTCCACCCAGCGCTGGTTGAACGCGTTCACCACGTACTGGGAGTCGGAGTAGAGCGTCACCGCGCAGGGACGCTTGAGCGCCTCGAGCGCCGTGATGGCGCCGAGCAGCTCCATGCGGTTGTTGGTGGTGCGCGAAAAGCCGCCCGACAGCTCCAGCTCGCGAACCTCGCCGCTTGCCAGGCGGCAGCGCAGCACCGCGCCGTAGCCGCCGGGGCCGGGGTTGCCGCGGGCGGCGCCGTCGGTGTAGATGTCCACGTTCATGGGGCCTCCTTCAGGCGGTCGGTTCAGTCGGGCGGGGGGGCGCGGCAACGAGCCGGGCTAAGCCTAGCAGCCGGGCGGCGGCAGCTCGCGCTCGACGCGCTCGCCCAAGTCGATCAGCTCCTGGCGGCTGTGCACGCCGCACTTGGCGTAGATGCGCCGCATGTGGGTGTCCACCGTGTTCTTCGAGATGAACAGCTCGGCGGCCATGCGCTCGCTCGTGCGCCCGCGCAGGGCGAGCGGCAGAAGCTCCGCCTCGCGCTTGGAGAGCCCGGCGTCGGCCGCGATGGCGCGGCACGCCTCCTCGAAGCGGTCGGTGCGCTCCACCGCCACCGAGAGCGCGCGCAGGTCGCGGTCGGTGAACAGGAACAGGTAGGCGTAGAGCACGGCGATGCCCGCCAGCGCCACCACGGCGAAGGACGCCACGCGCCCCAGCGGCAGGGCGCCGAGGGCGACGCCCGTCCCCAGGCCCGCTATCTCGCCGGCGAACAGCGCCGCGAAGCCCCGGGCGAACGAGAGGGCCGCGTCATGGCCCGAGATGCGCCCCATGGCCAGGAACAGCGAGATGAGCACGGCGAACATGCCCAGGTAACCGGCGAGCACCACCGATTCCCCGGGGACGGAGAAGCTCCCGAGCAGGGGCACGAAGAGAAAGCCGCTCATCATGAGGAGCACGGCCAGGCGGTAGGCGCCGTCAAGCGGCCCGGCGTCCGCGCCGCCGGCGGTGGGCAGCACGGCGCGCACGCCCGCGAGCGGGGTGCCGCCGTAGAGCTGGAGCGCGGCCAGGCAGTAGAGCACGAACAGGAACAGGGTGAGGCCAAGGGCCGTCACGTCATCGCCCGCGCGCGACGAGAAGGCCTCCACCGCGCCGGCGGCCACGCCGTAGAGGGCCGTGCCGCCCAGGATGCGCCCGGAGAGCTGCGCCGCCTCCTCGGCGGCACGGAGCGGGGGCTCGTCGGCGGGCGGCTCCTCCACCGCCGGCGCGAGGACGCGCAGGGCGGCGCCGCTGCCGAGCGGCAGGGCGAAGAGCACGAGGTAGAGCCCCTCGATGGGCAGGGCGGCGAAGATGAGGCACACCACGGCGCCGAGGGCCGAGCCGATGAACACCTCAGGGACGGACCGCTCGATGGGAACGGCGCCGAGGGCCCGGCCCCACGCGCCGAGGAGAAGCGCCGTGGGCACGCCCAGGCACAGGCCCTCGAGCCCCACGAGGACCGGCCAGGGGGCCATCCCCGCCCAGCCGAGCGCGGCCAGCGCGACGCCCGCGACGGCGAGCGGCGCCGCCCGAAGCCCGATGAGCGCGTCGCTCGCCCGGGAGAGGGCCCGGCGGCACCGTCCGGCACCCGCTAGCGCGAAGGCCACGATCATGCACACGAGCACGGCCACGAGCCCCGCCCGCCCGGCGACTGCGGGCGCCGGGCCGAGCGGCAGGCCCAGGTAGAGCAGCGCGAAGAGGAAGCCCTGGTTGCACGCGAAGCCCAGGATCGACGCGCGAGCCTGGCGCACGCGTCCCTCAGACGTGGTCACGGGGCACCCCTCCCAGAGAAAGCGCCGCGAGCCTGAAGGGGGCTGCGGCGCGGCGATCAGCTGCACGCTCGGCGGCCGAGAGGCATCCGAGCAGGGCCATTGTACTAAATGAGCGAAGGCGCCGGCCCCTCGCGGGCGGCGCCTTCGGCGAATCTCTATGGAAGCGGGTGCGGCGCCTTCGCGCGCAGGACTAGTCCTCCTCGACGGTGACGACCTTCTTCACCACGCGCTTCTTCTTGGGAGCATCCTCCACCGCGCCCTCGGCGATCTTGGCGGTGGGCTTGGCGGGGGCGTCCTCCACGACCTCCTCGACCACCTCAGCGTCCTCGTCCTTGCCCGCGCCCATGCCGTCGCGCAGGCTCTTGACGGACTTGCCGAGCGCGCTGCCGAGCTTGGGAAGGTTCTTGGGGCCGAAGATGAGCAGGACGACGACGAGGATGATGACGAGCTCGGGAACGCCAAGGCCGAGGATCTTCATAGCGGGTACTCCTTCTTTTCGGTGAATGCGGCGCCGGGGGCTCTGCCGGCCGGTGCCGTGCTTATCGACGCCGCCCACTATGCCCCAGCCTCCTGCGGCGCGCTATCACGCAGAACGGTGATTCTGTCACGCCTGGCCCGCTTTTTCTTGTCACGCAAAGGCGTGACAAGGCACATCTTTCCTGGTCAGAGGCGCATGTGCGTGCAGAGGCGCAAAAAAGGGGCGCTCAGCACCAGCCGAGACGCCCCCTTTGGCGGATAGCCCGTCCCAGAGCCTAGAGCATGGCCTGGATGGCGATGAACAGCGGCGAGAAGGTGAGCGCCACGATGGTCATCAGGTTGATGAGGATGTTCATGGACGGACCGGAGGTGTCCTTGAACGGGTCGCCCACGGTGTCGCCCACGACGGCGGCCTTGTGGGCCTCCGACCCCTTGCCGCCGTGGTGGCCCTGCTCGATGTACTTCTTCGCGTTGTCCCAAGCGCCGCCGGCGTTGGACATGAAGATGGCCATGAGCATGCCGGTAGCCACGGCGCCGGCGAGGAAGCCGCCGAGCATGGCCGGGTTGAAGCAGCCGATGGCCACGGGGACGATGATGGCCAGGACGCCCGGCGTCATCATCTCCTTGAGGGCCGAGGAGGTGGAGATGGCCACGCACTTGTCGTACTCGGGCTCGGCCTCGTACTCCATGATGCCCTTGATCTCGCGGAACTGGCGACGCACCTCCTCCACCATGGCGTGGGCCGCGCGGGACACCGCGCCCATGGTGAGGGCGGCGAACATGAACGGCATCATGGCGCCGATGAAGATGCCGGCCACGATCATCGGATCGGTCAGCGTCAGCTCGAAGTTGGGGATGGAGTGGTGCATCGTGGCCTGGAAGGACACGAACAGCGAGATGGCGGACAGGCCTGCGGACGCGATGGCGAAGCCCTTCGCGATGGCCGCGGTGGTGTTGCCCACCGCGTCGAGCGCGTCGGTGCGGTCGCGCACCTCCTCGGGCAGGCCGGCCATCTCGGCGATGCCGCCGGCGTTGTCGGCCACAGGACCGTAGGCGTCGACGCCGATGGTGATGGCGGTGTTGGAGAGCATGCCGGTGGCGGCCAGGCCGACGCCGAACAGGCCCACGGCGATGCCGCCCTCGAGTGAGGCGTTCGGGAATGCCATGTTGCCGAACGTGAACGCGCCGATGATGGCGAGCGCGACCAGCACGATGGGGGCGATGGTGGAGAGCATGCCGGTGCCGATGCCCTCGATGATGACCGTCGCGGCGCCGGTCTCGGCGGCCTCGGCGATCTTGTGGACAGGCTTGTGGTGGTCAGAGCAGAAGTACTCGGTGATCTTGCCGATGGCAAGGCCCGCCACCAGACCGCAGATGACGGAGCCGAACAGGAAGATGGGCTGCGCCTCGGCGGACTGCGACTGCCAGATGGAGAACAGCACGAAGATCACGATGATCTCGATGGCGGCGGCCAGGTAGGTGCCGCGGTTGAGGGCCTTGTGCAGGTCCGCGCCCTCCTTGGTGCGGACGGCGAACAGGCCGATGATGGAGGTGATGATGCCGCAGGCCGCGATGACCACGGGGGTCACGATGGCCCACACGAAATCGCCGGTGCTGAAGTAGCCGCCAAGCGCGCCGAAGGTGACGGCGAGGATGGTGGGGGCCAGGATGGAGCCGGTGTAGGACTCGAACAGGTCGGCGCCCATGCCGGCCACGTCGCCCACGTTGTCGCCCACGTTGTCGGCGATGGTGGCGGGGTTGCGGGGGTCGTCCTCAGGGATGCCGGCCTCGACCTTGCCCACGAGGTCCGCGCCCACGTCAGCGGCCTTGGTGTAGATGCCGCCGCCCACGCGGGCGAACAGGGCCACGGCAGAGGCGCCGGTGGCGAAGCCCTCGACCATGCCGATGTTCTCGTGCATGAGCACCGGGTCGAGCACGTTCACGCCGAACACGAGGAAGATGAGCCACAGCGACAGGCCCATGAGGGCGAACGACGCCACGCACAGGCCCATGGTGAGGCCCGACTTGAAGCTCACGTTGAGCGCCTTGGCCACGGACTCCTCGGCCGCGTAGGCGGTGCGGGTGTTGGCGCGGGTGGCCACGTGCATGCCGACGTAGCCCGCCGCGGCGGACATGACGCCGCCGGTGACGAAGGCGAGCGCGGTGATGGGGCTGAGCGCGATGGCCATCACGACGGCCACGACCACCATGAAGATGATGAGCAGCTTGTACTCGCTCATGAGGAACGCCTTGGCGCCCTGCTGGATCTTGATGGAGATGTTGTTCATCTTGTCCGGGCCGGGGTTCTGTCGGAGAACCCAGTTGCCCAGATAGGCTGCCACCAGCACGCCGATGAGGGCGCAGATGGGGGCAAGCCAGGCTACTTGTGTAGTCACGGACCTTCCTCCTTGGGTAAGTGCTGTTGCCTCGGGTACGACGATACGGTCTTCGGGCCTGGCATTCTCGGCCGGAAAACCGTAACTACGGCATTTTAGGCGACTTGGAGGAATTGTGAAGGGGGCGCGCCCGCCTTTTCCGGGCTAAAGCGCCCCCAGCCCAGCAGACGGCGCCGGCGACGGCGCGCCTAGAGGTTGTCCCGCACCCACTGGATGTTGGCGGTGATGGTGGCCACGAGCTCGTCGGCGTCGGCGAACACGCGCATGGGACGCAGCCACTCGACGAACTCCACGGTCATGGGCTGGCCGTAGACGTCCTGGTCGAAGTCGAGCAGGTGGGCCTCGACGGTGGCCGTGGAGGCGTCGGCGAAGGTGGCGGCCACGCCCACGTTGACGGCGGCGCGGTAGCGCTGGCCGCCGACCACGGCCCAGCAGGCGTACACCCCGTCGCCCACGGCCCGCAGCCCGTCGGGCACGCGGAGGTTGGCCGTGCGGATGCCAAACGCCCGGCCCTCGCCGCGGCCAGGCTCTACCGTGCCGGCAAGCGCGTAGGGCCGCCCGAGCAGCTCGGCGGCCTCGGCCACGCGGCCCGCGCCCAGAAGCCCCCGGATGCGGGTGGCCGTCACCGGCGCGCCGTCATCGGCCAGAAGCTCGTGGCCCACCGCGCGCATGCCGCGGGGCGCGCCCCAGGCAGCCAGGTCGGCCACGGTGCCCGCTCCCCGCGCGCCGAAGCGGAAGTCGGCGCCCACGTGCAGCTCAGCGGGGACGGCCGGCCCCAGAAACCGGTCGAGGAACGCCTCGGGGACGAGCGCGGCGAACTCAGGCGTGAAGGGCAGGACCACCACGGCGTCAACGGGCAGGGCGGCCAGCGCCTCGATGCGCGCCTCGTTGGCCATGAGCTTGCGCAGCTCATCGGGGCGGAACAGCTCGTCGGGATCCACATCGAAGGTGATGACCGCCGAGACGCCCCCGCGCGAGCGGGCCGCGTCGGCGGCCGCGCCTATGATGAAGCGGTGCCCCTCATGCACGCCGTCGAACACGCCGAAGGCGCACGAGGCGCCCGCCAGGGCCGCACGCGCGGCCGCCCCCGATCCCTTCCTATATATCTGAGCCACGGATCACTCCCGTCGAGAAGACGCACCGCGGCCGGTAGCGGCCGCGTTCCTGCTCATAGGCGTAGACGGCGGCCAGGCGGTTGGCGGACACGAGCGAGACGAGCTCGCCGTCGCGCGGCGGCTCGCAGCTCTCGCGCACCCCCGCCGTGCAGGCGCAGAACTCGGCATCGGCCGCGCACGAGCGCCGCTCGCAGAGCGCGAGCGCATCAGCCGGCAGCGGGTTGCCGTTGGCGAGCAGGGCTGCGGCCGGGCCCTCAGCATAGGCGAAGCGCAGGCCGAGCAGGCGCACGGGGTCGAGCGCGGCGCGCGGGCCCACCTCCTCGAGCGCCTCGAGCGTCACGCACTCGTCGAGCGCAAGCCGGCCGGCCGCCAGGCGGCGCAGGGCGCCCACGTGGGCCGGGCAGTCCACCGCCACGCCGATGTCGCGCGCGAGCGAGCGGACGTAGGTGCCCTTCGACACGTGGAACACGATGTCCCACGAGGGAGGCGCCATGCCGTCGGCCCCGTTTACAGCCAGAAGCTGCGCGTCGTAGACCTCGATGTCGCGCGGCTCCAGGTTGATGATGCGCCCCTTGCGCGCCTCGTCGCACGCCTTGCGCCCGCCCACCTTGATGGCCGAGTACACCGGCGGCAGCTGCTTGTGGCGCCCCACGAGGGAGGCGACGAAGACCGAGGCGAAGAAGGGGTCGAGCAGCTCATCGGGCACCGGTGCGGTGCGCGTGACCTCGCCGTCCGCGTCGTCGGTGTCGGTGGCGGCGCCGAAGACGACGCGCACCTCGTAGCGCTTGTCGTGCCCCGCCAGGTAGGCGTCGAGGCGGGTGGCGGGCCCCACGCACACGGCGAGCACGCCCGAGGCGAGCGGGTCAAGGGTGCCGGCGTGCCCCACGCGCCGCTCGCCGAACACGCGGCGGCAGCGGTTCACCACGTCATGCGAGGTCATGCCCGCGGGCTTGTCCACCCCCACGACGAGCGACAGGCCCGACTCGCCGCGCCTCACAAGACCTCCCCATCGGCGGCGGCCAGCGCCGCCAGGCGCCCGCGCAGCAGCGCGACGGCGTCATCGAGGGGGCCGTCCAAGGTGAAGCCGGCGGCAGCACGGTGCCCGCCGCCTCCCAGCTCGCAGGCAAGCGCGGCCACGTCGGCATCGCCCTTGGCGCGCAGGCTGCCGCGCACCTGGCCGTCCTGCTCGCGCAGCATGCAGGCGATCGCGACGCCCTCGATGGCGCGCAGCACGTCGATGAGCGGCTCAGCGTCAGGCCGGGAGGCGCCGCAGGCGGCGAAGTCGGCCGCCGAGAGCCAGCTCAGGGCCGTGCGGCCATCGGCGGAGAGCTCCAGGTGCGCGATGGCCACGGCCTCCAGCAGCACCGACGCGAGCCGGCGGTTCTGGTACACCTCGCGCGCGATGGCGCCCGGCGCAGCCCCGGCGGCCACCATCTGGGCTGCCGCCTCGAAGGCCGCGGCATCGGCGTTCTGGTACTGGAAGCGCCCCGTATCGGTCATGAGACCGGTGTAGGCGCAGGTGGCGATGGCCTCGTCGTAGTCGACGCCGAGATGGCCTACGAGCCGCCAGACGAGCAGGGCCGTGGCCGCGGCATCCGGGTCGGTGTAGCTCAGGTGGCTCATGGCCTTGGGCACGGCGTGGTGGTCCACGGTGATGGTGAGCGGCGCGGCGCGGCGCACGGCGTCGGCGGCGCCCAGGCGCTCGGGCGTGGGCACGTCCACCGCCACGAAGCACTCCACGTAGTCCCCAAACGACGAGGCGGGCACGAGGCGATCGGCCCCGGGCAAAAAGGCGAGCGTGCCCTCGAGCGGCTCGTCGGTCGCCAGCAGGCAGAAGACGCGCTTGCCGAGCGCGCGCAGGGCGCAGGCGAGCGCGAGCTGAGATCCCACGCAGTCGCCATCGGGGCTCACATGCCCGCAGATGGCCACCGAGGAGCATCCCATGAGGGCCTCGGCGATGCCCTCGAGGGTGGTGTTGGTCTGAGGGGTGACGGTCACGGCGCTAGATCTCCTCGCCCTCGTCCGCCGCCGTCTCGGCCGTCGCGCGACGCGCCTTCTCCTCGGCGAGGTACTTGCCCACGGTCTCCGCGGCATCCACCGACCCGTCGCGGTAGAAGCGCAGCTCAGGCGCCACGCGCCAGGACAGCTTCCTGGCCATGAGCGAGCGGATGCGCCCGCGGGCGCCCTCGAGGGCAGCGGCCGCGTCCGCGTAGCGCTCGGGCTCGCAGGTGTAGTAGACGTTGCAGGCGCTGCGATCGTAGCTCACCTCGCAGCCGGTGACGGTGACCAGGGTAAGACGCGGGTCGGACACCTCGAACAGCAGGATGGACGCGATGACCTCGCGCGCCTGCTCGTTGACCTTGCGGTTGGACGCTCCCTGCTTCATCGGGGCTCTCCTTCCTCTTGCTGACGCCTCAAGTATAGGCGCGAACGCCGCCCCCGAGGGAGCGGCGCCCAATTGACCGTCGAATCGTCACCGAGGCGACTACTCGGTGCGCTCGACCTCCTTGACCTGGTAGCCCTCGATGGTGTCGCCCACCTTGAGGTCCTGGAACTTCTCGATGCCGATGCCGCACTCATAGCCCTGCTTCACGGACTTCACGTCATCCTTGAAGCGGCGCAGCGACGCCATGGAGCCCTCGAAGATGACCGTGCCGTCGCGGACGATGCGCACCTTGTCGTCTCGGTTGATCTCGCCCTCGACGATGTAGCAGCCGGCGATGGTGCCCACTTTCGGCACCTTGAAGGTCTCGCGAACCTCGGCGATGCCGGTGTCCACCTCCACGATGTCGGGCGAGAGCAGGCCCACGCGGGCTGCGTTGATGTCCTCGATGGCCTGGTAGATGACGCGGTACAGGCGGATGTCCACCTTCTCCTTCTCGGCCTGGGCCCGCGACTTGCCGGTGGGACGCACGTTGAAGCCGATGATGATGGCGTCGGAGGCGGCGGCCAGGGTGACGTCGGTCTCGGTGATGCCGCCCACGGCCGAGTGCACGATGTTGATGCGCACCTCGGACTGATCCATCTTGCTGAAGGCGTCGCGCAGGGCCTCGATGGAGCCCTGGACGTCGGCCTTGACGATGAGGTTGAGGTCGGTCTGCTTGCCGGCCTCGATGCGGTTGAACAGATCGTCGAGGCTCATGTGGCTCTTGGTCTCCTGCTCGGCCAGGCGGGCGCGCAGCGCGCGCTCCTCGGCGAGCTTGCGGGCGTCGCGCTCGTCCTCGAACACGCGGAACTCGTCGCCGGCGGTGGGCACGGAGTTGAGGCCGAGGATCTCCACCGGGTCGGCGGGGCGCGCCTCGTCGACGTGGGCGCCGAGCGGGTTCACGAGCGCGCGGACGCGGCCGTAGGACGTGCCGGCCACCACCACATCGCCGGTGCGCAGGGTGCCGCGCTGGACGAGCACCGTGGCCACCGGGCCGCGGCCCTTGTCGAGGTTGGCCTCGATGACGAAGCCGGAGGCGTCGGCGTCGGGGTTGGCCTTGAGCTCGAGCACGTCGGCCTGGAGCAGGATGGTCTCGAGCAGGTCGTCGATGTGGAGCTTCTGCTTGGCCGACACCTCGACGAACATGTTGGTGCCGCCCCACTCCTCGGGGATGACCTGGTACTCGGTGAGCTCCTGACGCACGCGGTCGGGGTTGGCGCCGGGCTTGTCGATCTTGTTGACGGCCACCACGATGGGCACGTTGGCCGCCTTGGCGTGGTTGATGGCCTCCACCGTCTGCGGCATGACGCCGTCGTCGGCGGCCACCACGAGCACGATGACGTCGGTGACCTGGGCGCCGCGGGCGCGCATGGCGGTGAACGCCTCGTGGCCCGGGGTGTCGATGAAGGTGATCTGGCGGCCGTCGATGTTCACGACCGACGCGCCGATGTGCTGGGTGATGCCGCCGGCCTCGGAGGCCACCACGCCGGTATGGCGGATGGCGTCGAGCAGCGAGGTCTTGCCGTGGTCGACGTGACCCATAACGGTGACCACCGGCGGGCGCGGCTTGAGGTCGGCCTCGGAGTCGTTGTACACCACGGCGTACTCCTCCTCCGGCGAGACGACGCGCACCTTGCGGCCCATGTCGTCGGCGATGAGCTCGACCATGTCGTCGGCCATGGACTGGGTGAGGGTGAGCACCTGGCCTAGCAGGAACAGGCGCTTGATGACGTCGTTGGGCTGCACGCCCAGAAGCTCGGCGAACTTGGCCACCGTCGCGCCCTGGGGGATCTCCACCACCGAGTCGTCCAGGACCAGCGACGGGTCGAGGCCGCGCTCGATGGCCTCGATCTCGGCGCGCTCGCGGGCCTCGGCCTCGCGCTTCTCCTTGCGCTTCTTGCGACGGCCCTCGCCCTCCTGGGTGGTGGCGGCGGCCACCGCAGCGCGGGCCTCGGCGAGCACCTTGTCGCGCTGGAGCTTCTCGGCCTGCACGGCCATCTGGGCGTAGCGATCCTCGCCGCCCGCCGCGGCCTGCGCCTCGAGCTCGGGAACGATCTGCACGGCGCCCTTCTTGCCCTTCTTGCCGCGGGCGCCGTCCTTCTTGGCGCCGCGGGCGGTGGGAGCAGCGGCCTTCTGGGCCTCGATGCGCTGCTTCTCAGCCTCGATCTGCGAGAGCAGCGAGTCGAAGGAGGTCTTCTTGGCCCCGAGCACCGGCGCGGGCTTGGGAGCGGTCTTGGCCTTCTCGCCGCCCTTGCGGGAGTGGCTCTCGCGCAGGGCGCGCTCGACGGCCTGCTTCTTGGCCACCTCGGCGGCCGCCTTCTCGGCGCGGGCGCGGGCGCGGGCCTCGGCCTTCTCGCGCTCGACGCGCTCCTTCTCGGACTCGATCTGGCGCTCGAGGCTCTCGAAGGCCGACGTGACGGGGGCCTTCTTGGGCTGCGCGGGCGCCTCGCCCTCCCCGGCGTCATGGGCGCCCTCGGCGCGGCGGGCGCGGGCGGCCTCGCGCTCGGCGAGCTCCTTCTCCACGGCGGCGCGGCGGGCGGCCTCCTCCTCGGCCTTGCGGCGGGCTTCCTCGGCCTGCTCGGCGGCGAGCGCCGCGGCCTCCTCGTCCTCGAGCTGGCCGGCGCGGGCCTTGATCTCGGGCTCGAGGTTCTTGCGGATCTTCTCCACGTAGGCGTCGGCGAGCATGCTCGCGTGGGACTTCGCGGGAATCTTCATCTCATGGAGTCGGTCGAGGAGCTCCTTGCTCGTCATCTCGAACTCCTTGGCCAACTCATGTACGCGCATGCTGCCCATGTATCACTCCTCGTTCTCTGACGGTCGGTCGTCGGTGGCGCGGGACATCTCTCCCGCGAGTCGGTCGTAGTCTTCGTCGGTCAGCTTGGTCCGCAGCGCCCGCTCCAGCTTGCGGCCCTTGCGAGCCGCCTGGTAGCACTCCTCGGAGCAGACGTAGGCGCCGCGGCCGGGGGCGCGGCCCATCGGATCGAAGGCGACCGTGCCGTCCGCGCGACGCACGAACCGGCGCAGGGCCCCCTTCGTCTCCTGTAGGCCGCACGCTATGCAGCGACGGCAGCGCTTTGTCTTCTCTCGGTCCACCGACGTACCTCTCGCATCCTTCTTAGGATTCGTCGAGGTCGGCGTGCACGCCGCAGTAGCGGCTGCCCTCGCGGGCGTGGTTACGGCAGCGCGTGCCGTCCTCCGCCACGTAGGCGCACAGTCCCGTCTCGTCCTCGAGGTCGTCCTCCTCGTCGATGAGGATGTTCTCGGTGACGTGGGGGCCGCCGGCGAAGCTCGCGGACTTGATGTCGATGTGCCAGCCGGTCAGGCGCGCGGCCAGGCGGGCGTTCTGCCCCTCCTTGCCGATGGCGAGCGAGAGCTGGTCGTCGGGCACCACGACGGTGGCGTAGTGGTTGTCCTCGTCGATGAAGACGTGCGACACCTTGGCCGGCGACAGCGCGTTGGCCACATAGGAGGCGGGGTCGTCGTTCCACTGGATGACGTCGACGCGCTCGTTGCGCAGCTCCTCGACCACCATGCGCACGCGGCTGCCCTTCGGGCCGACGCAGGCGCCCACCGGGTCCAGGTTGTCCTCGCGCGAGGCCACGGCCACCTTGGAGCGGGCGCCGGGCTCACGGGCGATGGACTTGATCTCCACCATGCCGTCGTAGATCTCCGGGACCTCGATCTCGAAGAGGCGGCGGATGAGGTCAGGATGGGTGCGGGACACCACGATGGGCGGGCGGGCCTGCTCGCCGCGGGCGCGGGGCGCGTCGGAGGAGGGGTCGCGCACGTCGATGATGAGCACCTTGAGGCGCTGGTTGTGGCGGTAGTGCTCGTTGGAGGGGCGCTCGTTGCGCTCGCCGGGGTTGCGCTTCACGTCGTAGTGGGGCAGCTCGGCCTCCACGCCGTCGCGGATCTTGATGATGGTGAAGTCCGGGGTGCCCTGGAGCACGGTGCCGGTGACCAGGTCGCCCACGCGGCCGGAGAACTCCTCGTAGATGGACTGGCGGCCGGCCTCGCGCACGATGGAGGCGATGACGCCCTTGGCGTTCTGGGCGGCGATGCGGCTCACGTCGGCCGGGGTGACGTCGCGCTCCTCGAACTCGGCGTACTCGCCGGTCTCCTCGTCGGGCTCGCCCACCGGCACCATCTCGTAAACGTAGATCTTGCCCGTCTGGCGGTCGATGGTCACCCGCGCGTCCCACTCCAGGTCGAGGATGTGCTGGTAGCTCTTGGCCAGCGACGCCTCCAGGCGCTCGATGAGGTAGAACTCGTCGATCTTGCGCTCGTGGGCGAGGGCCTGCAGGGCCTCGATCAGTTCTGATGTTGCCACGTCTTCGCTTCCTTTCCTAAGAGCCGAAGTCGATCGTGCCCTTCACGTGGGCACGCTTGATAGCCGAAAGCGGCAGCGCCACGCGGGCGCCGTCCGCATCGAGGAGCACCTCATCGCCCTCGACGCCTGCGAGCACGCCCGTCCAGGAGGCGCGGCCGTCCACCGGGGCGGACAGCTTGATCGCCGCCTCCTCGCCGGCGAACCGCACGAAGTGCTCGGCGGTGCGCAGCGGGCGGTCGATGCCGGGCGAGGACACCTCCAGCGTGTAGGCGCCAGGGAACGGGTCGATCGCGTCCATGATGTCGTTGATCCACGCCTGGGAGCTTGACAGCACGTCAAAGCTCACGCCGTCGGGATGGTCGACGTAGACGCGGATGGTGGGCGCCTTCTTGGCTCCCACGACCTCGATCGTGACGATCTCGACGCCTTCCTGGGCGGCGCGGGGCTCGAGCGCCTCGAGCAGCTTTGCCTCGGTGGCCGTGAGCACGTCGATCCCTCCTCGCTTTCTCGCATTCCTTCCACGCGCATCGGGCCTAACAACAAAAGAAAGCGGGACAGGCCCACTTTCTCCGTAAAAGCGAAAGTTGTTCGGCGCCGAAAAGCGCTCAGCGCCGGTATTTATACCATATTACTCGGCGAATGGCCAGTAGAAGCCGGGCATCTTCCACGAAGCGCCCATGTCGCCCGAGACGCGGCGCCTCCGCAGCGGCCACGACAGGCGGGTACCGAGCGCTGGCGCGCCAAGCGTCGGCGCGCTTGCGTTCGCGGCTCCCGCTGTTCGCCGCACACCGGCCTGGGGGCGCCCGCGGCTCGCCGGCACGGGGGACACCCGCGGCGGGTCGCGAGGCGACACCTCATGCGTGCGCTGAGGGCCGGCGTGGCAGTCCGGGGGCGCCATCCTCGCATGCGTCGCTCCTCAGCGTGCCCGCACCTGCGGCCCCCGCCATTCGTCGCCCCCCTCCCGCACGGCACCCGCCAGGTGTCGACGCGCTCGCACCGGCAGCCCCGCCACTCAATACTCCCCCCGCCGCCGTTCGCCGCGTGTCGGCATGATCCCGCTCGCGGCTCCCGCCGTTCCTTGCGTGTCGGCGCGCTCGCCTCTCGCTACCCCCCCCCTTACACGCCCTCAAACTGCACGGTTTTTGCGACTTTGCGACAAAAAGACGCTCTTTTGAGGGGCTTCTGGCGGTCAGCCATCGTGGCGCGGAAATGATGCCTGTCTGAGAACAATTCTCACCTGCGAGTTCGCCGAGGAAGCCGCGAAGGTCGCGCATTTGTTTCCGCGAGTCTGTCACAAAGTCGAAAAAACCGTGCAGTTTGGGGGGATGCGCGTCCGGCGGCGCGGTCCGGTCTACAGATGGGCGCTCGCCAGGTGACGGGTCGGTACGGGGGCGGACGGCGGCGACCGCGCGGTCCTATGATGGAGCCACCAAGCAGGCGGCGCCCCGGCGCCGGAACAGGGAGGCAGCCATGGTCCACGACAGCGACGCCACGTCCGCGCAGACGAGAAGGCCCCGCGGCGCTGAAGACGCAACGAGCGCGCAAGCCGCTCAGGAAAGCGGCCCCGGAACCGCGGGGCGCACGCAACCCACCGGGCCCGCGGCCGCGGATGATCAGCAGCCGGATGTCCCCCAAGCCGCAGCGGCCAAAGGCGAGGCGCACCCGGCGCCCGCCGTCGGGGCGGGCGTTCCGTCAGGTACCAAAGCGGAACCGCCCGACAGCGGGACGGATGCCGGCGTGAGGCCACCCGCCGCCGGGACGGATGCCGGCGTGAGGCCACCCGGCAGCGGGGCGGGCGCGTCAGCAGCCGGCGGCGGCAAGGCCGGCGCCCCCGGCGAAGGAGCGTCCCCCCACTACCCCGCAACAGCCGCAGACGCGCCCGGCAGCGGAGCGCCCGCGCCGTCGGGCGCCGCCCCAGCAGCGGGCGTGCTCGAGGTCGATCCCGCCTCGCTCAGCCCGCGCGCCGTGGCGGCGGTGGCAGCCTACCAGGAGTCCGTCGCCACCGAGGCAGACGCCTACCGGCGCATGGCCGCGCACGTGAAGGACCCGGGCAACCGCGCGACGCTCGAGCGCATCGCCGACGAGAAGGCGGCTGACGCCGACGCCTGGGCCCGCTACACCGGCCGCCCCGCCGTCCCGCGGGTCGCCCGCGCACGCCGCTACGCCCTGATCGCACGCATCCTCGGATTCACCTTCGCCGTCAAGCTCATGGACAAGCACAAGCACGCCGCCCGCAGCGACGCCCGCGCGCTTGCAGCCCAGGTGCCCGCGATAGCACGCGCCGAGGCGGACGAGGAGCGCCGCGGCCGCGAGCTCATGGGGATGCTCGACGAGAAGCTGCTCTCCTACGTGGGCGCCATGGTGCTGGGGATGAACGACGCGGTGGTGGAGATAACCGGCACCCTCGCCGGCCTCACGCTGGCCATGCAGAACACGCGCCTCATCGCGCTGTCGGGCCTCATCACCGGCATCGCGGCCACACTCTCGATGGCGGCGAGCGAGTACCTGGCCGCCAAGAGCGACGGCCGCCCCGACGCCAAGCGCGCCTGCGCCTACACCGGCAGCGCCTATGCGCTCACCGTGGTACTGCTGCTCCTCCCCTACCTCCTGATGCCGGACAAGCTGTACCTGCTGGCCATGGCCATCATGCTCGCCGTGGTGGTGCTCATCCTGGCGGCGTTCAACTTCTACACGGCCGTGGCGCAAGACCTTCCCTTCAAGAAGCGCTTCGCGCAGATGTGCGCCATATCGCTGGGCGTGGCCGCGCTCTCCTTCTTCCTCGGCCTGTTCTGCAAGATCGTGCTGGGCGTGGAGGCTTAGAAAAACGGGGGCCTCATCGTGAGCCCCCGTTACGGGAAGACGTCTGGTGCGCGCTAAGCACGCCTACGCGCCGGACCTCACCAGCTCCTCGGCCATCTCGCGGAGCTTGAACTTCTGGACCTTCATCGACGGGGTCATGGGGAAGTCGTCGACGAAGAAGACACGCTTGGGAACCTTGTAGCGCGCGATGCGGGGAATGGCCCACGCGCGCACGTCGTCCTCGGTCATCGACTCGAAGCCCGGACGCGTGCGAATGAAGGCGCCCACGATCTCGCCGTACTTCGCGTCGGGGATGCCCACCACCTGGGCGTCGAGCACGCCCGGCATGGTGAGCAGGAAGTTCTCCACCTCAAGCGGGTAGATGTTCTCGCCGCCGCGGATGATCATGTCCTTGATACGGCCGGTCACGCGGTAG
This sequence comes from Enterorhabdus sp. P55, assembly GCF_009911695.1. GTDB lineage: Bacteria > Actinomycetota > Coriobacteriia > Coriobacteriales > Eggerthellaceae > Enterorhabdus. Next base: position 89,738 of record NZ_QWKK01000001.1, read on the forward strand.
TAGCCGTCCTCATCCACGGTGCCCAGGTCGCCCGAGTGCAGGTAGCCGTCGGCGTCGATGGCCTCAGCTGTGGCCTCGGGCATCTTGTAGTAACCCTTCATGACGTTGTAGCCCTTGCAGCACAGCTCGCCCGGCTCGCCGATGCCGCAGAGGTGGCCGTCGACCGGGTCGATGACGCGCACGTCCACAGGCGGGTGCGCGCGGCCTACCGTCTCGCACTTGTGCTCGAGGTCGTCGTCGGCCGAGGTCTGGGTGAATACCGGGCTCGTCTCGGTAAGCCCGTAGCAGATGGTGACGTCGCGCATGTTCATGCGATCCATCACCTCGCGCATGGTCTCGGGCGGGCACGGGCTGCCGGCCATGATGCCGGTGCGCAGGCTCGACAGGTCAAAGGTGTCGAAGTCAGGGTGGTTGAGCTCGGCGATGAACATGGTGGGCACGCCGTAGACGGCGGTCGCGCGCTCCTTGTGGAGCGCCTGAAGCACGAGTCCCGCGTCGAAGTCCTCCACGATGATCATGGTGGAGCGATGCGTGAGGTTGGCCATGACGCCGAGCACGCAGCCGAAGCAGTGGAAGAACGGCACCGGCAGGCACACGCGGTCATCGGAGCCGAGCTTCTGGCCCTCGCCGATGTAGAAGCCGTTGTTCAGGATGTTGCGGTGCGTGAGCATGACGCCCTTGGGAAAGCCTGTGGTGCCGGAGGTGTACTGCATCATCACCACGTCGTTGTTGTCGAACTGGCGCTCGGCCCACTCCAGGTCCGAGTCGGGGCGGTGCTGGCCGAGCAGGATGAGCTCGGGCACGCTGTAGAAGCCGCGGTGCTTCTCGGGCCCCATGTAGATGAGGTTCTCGAGGCAGGGGTACTCCTCAGTGCGCAGGAACCCGCGCTGGCACTCGAGCGACTCGGGCACGAGGTCGCGGATGATCTGGAGGTAGTCCACGTCGCGGTAGGCGTCGATGACGCAGAGCGCCTTCATGTCCGACTGCTTAAGGACGTAGTCGATCTCGTGGCTCTTGTAGATGGGGTTCACCGTGACCATGACGATGCCCACCTTGGCGGTGGCGTACATGAAGGTGAGCCAGTCGGGGATGTTGCGCGCCCACACGCCCAGGTGATCCCCGGGCTTCATCCCGATGGAGAGCAGCCCCTTGGCCAGGGCGTCAGTGCGCTCGTCGAAGTCGCGGTAGGTCCAGCGCAGGTCGCGGTCGGGATACACCACGAACTCGTGGTCGGGGTCTATCGCCACCTGCTCGCGGAAGTAGGCGCCGATGGTGAGCTCGGAGTGCAGCGGGAAGTCCTGGTCGCCCGGCTGGGGAACGCGGTTGTCAGCCATGGGAGCCCCCTAGAACGGCGTGTAGACGCAGGCGAGGAACTTGGCGTTCTGGCCGTCATGGGCGCGCACCTGATGCGGAACGATGGAGTCGTAGTAGATGCTCTCGCCCGGATGCAGCACGAACACCTCGTTGCCGTACTCGATCTCGATGCAGCCCTCCATGCCGTAGAGCCATTCCTCGCCCTCGTGGCTGTCGAGCTTGTGGGTAGTCTCGCCCGACGGGGTGACGGTGATGACGAAGGGGTCCATGTGACGCGACGGGCGGCCGGCCGCCAGGCTGAAGTAGCTCAGGTCGCCGGCGTCGCTGGCGGTCTGGAGCGCCTTGACGCGCTCGACCTCGGCCATCTGCTCGCCGTCGATGTAGGCCGGGCCGAAGGCCTCGTCGTCGTCCATAAGGGTGCCGAGCCGCACGCCGAGGGCGCGGGTGATCTTGATGAGCGGCGCGAGCGAGGCGGGCACCTCGCCGGCCTCGAGCTGCTCGATGGCCTCCACCTCGCACTGGCAGCGGTCGGCCAGGTCCTGGGCCGAAAGGTGATGCGCCGTGCGCAGGGTGGTGATCTTCTTGCCGAGCTTGTTCTCTTCCGCCATGTCTCCTCCTCCGATAAAAGCGTTTCGGGCCATGATACCGGAAATCTGCCGAGACAAGGCGAACTTGGGGGACGGCCCGGTATGGGGGACGCCGCAGGCTGCGCTCGACGCGTCGTCGTCACGAGCCAAGGTCTCGCTCCTCCTTTGGCTTAACCTCGCTGCGCCTGCGCGTCCCCCATACCAGGCCTCAACGTGATGGCACTGCCTCAACGAGGCGGAGAGGAGGGCTGCCGGGTCGACGCAGCGAGGTTAAGCCAAAGGTCCGGCGAGACCTTGGCTCGCCGGACCGACGCGTCGAGCGGAGTCGATCCGGCAGCCCTCCTCCCCGCCGTCCCCCAGCTGGGCATGGGCCTAAGCCGCGGCGGTGCGCTCCTTGCGGGCGGCAGAGCGGCGCTGCATGGCGTCGACGCACTGGGCCACGGCGGCGTCGCCGGTGACGTTGACCACGGTGCGCATCATGTCGAGGACGCGGTCGACGCCGGCCACGAGCGCCACGCCCTCCACCGGCAGCCCCACCGACTGGAGCACCATGGCGAGCATGACCATGCCGCTGCCCGGCACGCCGGCGGTGCCGATGGAGGCGAGCACGCAGGTGGCCACCACGGTGAGCTGCTGGCCGAGCGTAAGCTCCACGCCGAACACCTGCGCGATGAAGATGGCGCATACCCCCTGGTAGATGGCGGTGCCATCCATGTTGATGGTGGCGCCGAGCGGCAGCACGAAGGAGCTGACCTCCTTCGACACGCCCATCTTCTCCGCACACTCCATGTTGAGCGGCAGCGTGCCCACCGACGAGGCGGACGCGAAGGCGAAGCCCATGACGGGCAGCTCGCCCTTAAGGAAGAAGCGGGCCGACTTGCGGGCGAACACCCTGATGAGGCCTGAGTACACAAGGGCGATCTGGCAGGCCATGGCCACATAGGCCACCGCCACCAGCCACGCGAGCGGCAGCAGCACGTCCGGCCCGTTGTTCGCGATGACGGGCGTGATGAGCCCGAACACGCCGAAGGGAGCCACGAGGATGATGCCGCGCATGATCTTGATGCACACCTCAGACATCGCCTCGGAGAACTCCACCACCACGCGCGCCTTCTCCCCCGCCGCGATGATGCCGAACCCGAACACCACCGCTATCACGATAACCTGGAGCATGGTGGCATCAGCCATGGGCTGGACGAAGTTGGAGGGGAAGATGTTGACGAGCGTGTCGATGAGCGAGGGAGCCGCGGTGGGCTCATAGGAGAGATCCGCCGTGTCGAGCGTGAAGCCCGCGCCCACGTTCATCACGTTGGCGAACACGAGGCCCAGGGCCACGGCGCAGGCGGTGGTGGCCAGGTAGAACAGGATGGTGCGTCCGCCGATGGCGCCCACCTTCTTCACGTCCTCGAGAGAGACCACCCCGGCGATGATGGAGAACAGCACGAGGGGCACCACGATCATCTTGATGAGGTTGAGGAAGATGGTGCCGAGGGGCTTGATGTAGGTGTCGGCCACCTCGGGCGCTCCCTGGAGGGCGAGCCCGGCCAGCACGCCCAAGACGAGCGCGATAAAGATCCAGGTGGTGAGCGAGAGGCGCCGATGCCAGGGCGCTGCGGGGCGCGTCGTCTCGGTCATGCGGTTCCTTCCTTTCCCTGCGGGCGGGCGGCGAAAAGGGGCGCCCCGCGGGGCGCCCCTCGAAGACGGTCGGACGGATGGGCTAGCGCTTGCCCGCCAGCAGGCGGTTGAGGGCGTTCAGGTAGGCCTTGGTGGACGACACGATGATGTCGCCGTCCGCGCCGCGGCCGGTGAAGACCTCGCCGTTGGCGGCCTTCACGCGCACGGTCACCTCGCCGAGGGCATCGATGCCGCGGGTGACGGAGCTCACCGAGAACTCGGAGAGGTCGTTGGACACCTTCACGATGCGGTCGACCGCCTTGTACACGGCATCGATGGGGCCGGTGCCGTACTCGCAGACGGTCACCTCGGCGCCCTCGGGGTCGGCCAGAGTGACGGTGGCGGTGGGCTTGAGCGGGAACCCGCAGCTCACCTGCACGCCCTTGAGCACGTAGAGGGCGTCCTCCTCGCGGCCGCGCTCGTTGACCAGGCTCTCAAGATCCTCGTCGTAGACTTCCTTCTTCTTGTCGGCCATGTTGAGGAAGGCCTCGTAGAGCTTGTCGAGCTCCGCGCCCTCGAAGGCGTAGCCGAGCTCCTCCAGGCGATGCTTGAGGGCAGCATGCCCGCTGCGGGCCGTGAGCACGATCTGGCTCGCGCCGGCGCCCACGTCGGCCGGGTCGATGATCTCGTAGGTGTCGCGCTTCTTGAGCACGCCGTCCTGGTGGATGCCGGAGGAGTGCGCGAAGGCGTTGGCGCCCACGATGGCCTTGTTGGCCTGGACGCCCATGCCGGTGATGGAGCTGACCAGACGGCTGGCCTTGGTGAACTCGCGGGTGTTGATGCCGGTGTGGGCGTCGAGCTCCGCCTCGTGCATGCGGATGCCCATCACCACCTCCTCCATGGCGGTGTTGCCCGCGCGCTCGCCGAGGCCGTTGATGGTGCACTCCACCTGGGTGGCGCCGTTGCGCACGCCAGCGAGGGCGAGCGCCGTGGCCATGCCCAGGTCGTTATGGCAGTGGACGGAGACGGTGACGTTCTCGATGCCGCGCACGTTGGCCATGAGGTAGGCGATGCGCGCGCCGAACTCCTCGGGCAGCGAGTAGCCGGTGGTGTCGGGGATGTTGACCACCGTGGCGCCGGCATCCACGACGGCCTGGATGACGCGGACGAGGAAGTCGTAGTCGGACCGGCCGGCGTCCTCGGCGTAGAACTGGACGTCCTCGACATAGCGCTTGGCATACTTGACGGCGGCCACGGCGCGCTCGACGCAGGTGTCCTCGTCGATGCGCAGCTTGTCGGCCAAATGCGACGGGCTCACGCCGATGCCGGTGTGGATGCGCGGGCGCTTGGCGTACTTGAGCGCATCGGCGGCCACGTCGATGTCCTTCTCGATGGCGCGGGTAAGCCCGCACACCACCGCGTCGTCGCCCGCCAGCTCGGCGATGCGGCGCACGCTCTCGAAGTCGCCGGGGCTCGAGATGGGGAAGCCCGCCTCGATGACATCGACGTTCATGCGCAGAAGCTCGCGGGCGATGACGAGCTTCTCCTCGGTGTTCATGGAGGCGCCCGGCGACTGCTCGCCGTCGCGCAGAGTAGTGTCGAAGATGTCGATCTTGCGGGTCATGACGGTTCTCCTTCTCGTTCCTCTCATCCCCTCGGCCCCGGCTTGCCGGGACGCCGGCGGGGAGGCCGGCGCATACAGGGTCACGGTAGCCCTCTTATGTTAAGAGCGGGTTACTACAGGGAGATATACCACAGGTTCTTCAGGTCGATGGCGGCGCGCAGGCTCGCGAGGATCTCCTCGGTCACCTCTCCCTCCACGTTCATGAAGACGAGCGCGCACTGCTCGGCGGGCTTGTCGCCGATCTGCATGGTGGTGATGTTGACGTTCGCCTGGCCGAGGATGGTGCCGATGGCGCCGATGCGGCCCGGCGCGTCCACGTACTCGAACACGAGGCACTGCTTGGCCGGCGCGATGTCGATCTTATAGCCGAGCAGCGAGACGATGCGAGCGGCCTGGTTGGCGCCGTAGAGGGTGACGCCCACCTCCACCCCGTCGGCGGCCACACGCGCGGCCGAGGCGTACTCCCCCGCCTCGGGGACGGCCTCGGTCTCCACGTGGATGCCGTGGCGGTCGGCCACGGCGGCAGCGTTGGCGGCCGAGACGGCGCCGATGCGACGGTAGGCCAGGATGCCGTCGAGCGCACCGGCGAGCAGGATGGCCGGATCGGCATCGGCGATGGAGCCGGCGGCCTCCAGATGCAGCGCCTTGGGCGTGGCGCCGAGGATCTGCCCGATGACGCGGCCGGCCATCTGGCAGGCGGGCACGTAGGGCCCGACGGCGTCCATCACATCGGGCGGCAGCGGCGAGGCGTTGATGGCCGTGGGCACGATGGAGCCCTCCAGGCCTTCCCACACATACTCGGCGATCTGGGATCCAGCGCGTACCTGAGCCTCCTTGGTGACGGCGGCGATATGGGGCGTGAGCAGGGCATTCGGGAACTCGTGCAGGGGGCTCTCGCGGCAGGGCTCCTCCTCGAACACATCGAGGCCCACCGCGGCCACCTTGCCCGCGGCCACGAAGTCGGCCATCGCGGCCACGTCGAAGATGCCGCCGCGGGCGCAGTTGACGAGGATCACGCCGTCTTTCATGGCAGCCAGCTCGGAGGGGCCGAAAAGCCCCATGGTCTCGGCGGTCTTGGGCAGGTGGACGGTGATGAAGTCGGCCAGGGGGAGGATCTCCTCCACCGAGTCGAACAGCTCCACACCCAGCGCGGCGGCCCGCTCGGGGCTGCAGTAGGGGTCGTGCCCCACGAGACGCATGCCGAAGCCGCGGGCGCGCTCGGCCACGAGCCCGCCGATGCGGCCGAGGCCGAAGATGGCGAGCGTCTTCTGGTAGAGCTCGGTGCCGGTGAAGGCGGCGCGCTCCCACGAGCCCGCGTGCATGGACGCGTTGGCCTGGGGCAGGCGGCGGGCGCAGGCCAGGAGCAGCGCCATGGTGTGCTCGGCGGCCGAGACGATGTTGGAGGTGGGGGCGTTGCAGACGATGACGCCGCGCTCAGAGGCAGCCTCCACGTCGATGTTGTCGATGGTCACGCCGGCTCGCCCGATGATCTTGAGGCTGCCGGCCGCGTCCAGGAGCTCAGGCGTCACCTGGGTCTGGGAGCGCACGATGAGCGCGTCGTAGGGGGCGATGGCCGCTGCCAGGGCCTCAGGCGCCAGGTCAAGCCGCACGTCCACCTCATAGCCCTTGCGCCGCAGGATGTCCAGACCCTCGTCGGCGATCTTCTCCGTGACCAGAACCCTCTTGCGCGTCATGGCGTGCGCTCCCCTTCCTCACTACGCTGGCAAAGGCGGGCGACCGCGCAGGGCGGCCGTCCTCACTCGGGGAAATGATAGCGCACGCAGGCGCAAGCCGCGAGCAGACGCCCAGGTCGCGGCCTGCCCCGTCGGCGACGGGCGCGCGAAGGGGGGGGGCAGAGCCGGCGGGGGCCGGGGGCAGGCGATGGGCGGTGGGCGCGCGAAAGGGCGATGGGCGATGGGCGCCGGCGCGGGCCGCCCTGGGGCGATCGGCGGCGCACGGCGGGGCCGACAGGGCGACGCGCAGCGGGATCCTGACGGCCGATGGGGAGTTTCTGGCCAATTTCGCTACGGTTTACGCTGCCGAAGAAGGCTGCACCCGTCCTCACTCACCTCTTCGAACCTATTTTCCCAGGTCAGAAGTTACTCAGAGAAAACAATGTCGCCCAGACGCCGAAGCCGATGCGTAAACCGTGGCGAAATTGGCCACAAATCCGAAAATTCCGTACCTGGCCGCCCGTCGCCCGTCTGTCAACGGCGAATCAGACGACCCGATCGCCCCGCCGGCGCCCCTCCCCGGATAACGCGGCGCCCTCTTCGGCGCCGCCCTCCTGCCACCGCGCGCCGCCTAGCGCGCTAGCGGCTTTCCGGAGCGCTCCTCCTCGTCGAGCAGCTGGCGGGCGAAGGCGATGGCGTCATCGATGTTGCCGCGGAAGTGATCCTCCCCCACCAGGTCCACGAAGCCGGCGCGGCGCATGGTCTTCATCGGCTGCTCGTTGGCGTGGGAGATAATGAGGCTCACCCCGTTCTTGCTGCAGTAAGCGTGGAGGTTCTCGAGCGCGTTCATGCCCGACGCATCGAGCGAGGGCACGCCCCGCATGCGGATGATCAGGTACTTGGTGAACTCCTTCACCGAGATGTCGCCGATGCGCTCGGTCATGCCGAAGAACAGAGGGCCGTTGATCTCGTACACGCGCACGCTCTTGGGCAGCTCGCGCAGGTGGGTGACCTCCGAGTTCTCGTCGCAGTAGTAGCGCCAGCCCTTGACCTCGGTCTCCTCGCTCACCATCTTGAGCACAAGCACCACGGTGATGAGCATGCCCACGCCAATGGCCATCACCAGGTCGAAGATGACGGTGAGCGCGAAGGTGATGAGCATCGTGGCCACGGCGCCGCGCGAGGCGGTCTTGCACACATGCGCGAAGTTACGCCAGCCCGACATGTTGTAGGCGACGTGAACCAGGATGGCCGCGATGGTGGGCATGGGAATGTAGGCGGCGTACGGCATGAGGAAGGCCAGCACCGCGAGCAGCACCACCGCATGGGTCATGGCCGCGATGGGCGTACGGCCGCCGTTCTTCACGTTGGCCGCGGTGCGGGCGATGGCGCCCGTCGCAGGAATGCCGCCGAACAGCACCGAGGCGATGTTGCCGGCGCCCTGCGCCACGAGCTCCATGTTGCAGCGGTGGTGCGAGCTGATCATCGAGTCGGCCACCACGCACGAGAGCAGCGACTCGATGGCAGCGAGAATGGCGATGGTGACGCCGTTGGCCAGCTGGTCGCGGAACAGCTCGAGGCTCAGCTGCGGCAGGTGGAACTCAGGCACGCCTCCGCTCACCACATAGAGGTCGCCGATGGTGCTCACATCCAGGCCGAGCCCGCTCACGAGCGCCACGCCCACGGCAAGCGCGACAAGCGAGCCGGGAATCCGACGGCTGACGCGCGGCCAGCCGAACAGGATGCCCAGGCACACCAGGCCCACGACGAGGGCCTGGAGATTCACCGTTCCCAGGCTCATCGCCGCCGCCTCAAGCTTGTCGACCGTCTCGACAGTCGGCATGCCTGCGGGGTAGGTGAGCCCGAAGAAATCGCGCAGCTGGCCGATGACGAGCGTCACCGCGATGCCCGCCGTGAAGCCGGTGGTGATGGTGTAGGGGACGTAGCGGATGATGACGCCCAGCTTGAGGAAGCCCATGAGCATGAGCAGCACGCCGGCTATGAGCGTGGCCGCCACCAGCCCCTCCATGCCGTCAGACGCCACGATGCCGGCGACGATGGCGGCGAAGGCAGCCGTGGGGCCGGCCACCTGCACGCGGCTGCCCCCGAGCAGCGCGATGACGAATCCGGCGACGATGGCGGTGTAGAGCCCCTGCTCGGGCCCCACCCCCGACGCGATGCCCAGCGCGATGGACAGCGGCAGCGCCACCACGGCCACCATGATGCCCGAGAGGATGTCCCGGGGCACCTGGCGCCGCATCTCCTCCTTGGGCGTGTGCTTGATGATGCTGAACAGAATCGGCTTGATCTTATCGCGCTGCATGGGGTTCCTCGGGGTCGTCGCTGGCGGCGCAACGCCTCCGCCGATGCGCATCGCGGCATCGGAGAAGAGGCGCCTTTGCTCTGGGTGGTGTTCCTGCGCGCGGCAGGGCTCGCCATTTTACGCCGCCCCCGCGCGCACGCCCCCGTCAGACTCCCCAGCGGTCGCCGAGCGCTTTTCGCTGGCGCACTCGGACGCGGAGAGCGGCCTGCCGCGCCTCCAGAGAAGTTTCTGGCCAATTTCTGCATGGTTTACGCAACCGGCAGCCCCTGTCGGCAGCCCACCGTCTCCCCTAGGCAGCATTTCCCCAGGTCAGAAGTTTCTAGAGGAGAACAACCTTGCGAATAGGGAGGGCATGCCCGCGGAAACCATAGCGAAAATGGCCAGAAAATCCCCTTTGGGCGCATCCGGCGCGCCAGACGACGGGCGGGCGCGCCGGGAGGAGGCAGGGTGAGCGCCAGAGGAGGGCCGCAGGAAAGCAGGAGGGGCGGCCCGCCTTCCGACGTCCGCCCCTCCCGGGTTGATCGCTGGAGCCTCGGCCTACGCGTGGGCCTTCTCGAACTCGGCCATGTAGGCGACGAGCGCCTCCACGCCGGCCTTCGGCATGGCGTTGTAGATGCTCGCGCGCATGCCGCCGACGGAGCGGTGTCCCTTGATGGACTCGATGCCGTGGGACTTGGCCTCGGCCACGAACAGCGCATCGAGCTCGTCGGAGCCGGTGACGAACGGCACGTTCATGATCGAGCGGTCCTCCGTGCGAGCCGTCGCCTTGAACAGCGCGGACTGGTCGAGGTAGTCGTAGAGGATGGCCGCTTTCTCCTCGTTTCGGGCCTTCATGGCCGTCAGGCCGCCCTGGGCCTTGAGCCACTTGAACACGAGGCCGCAGACGTAGATGCCGTAGGCCGGCGGCGTGTTAGAGAGCGACTTGGCCTTCACCTGGGTGGTGTAGCGCATGATGGAGGGAGTGAAGGGCAGCACGTCCTCGCGCACGAGGTCGTCGCGGACGATGACGATGGTCACGCCGGCCGGGCCGATGTTCTTCTGGACGCCGCCGTAGACGATGCCGAACTTCGACACGTCCATCGGCTCGGAGAGGAACATGGAGCTCACGTCGGTCACGAGCGGGATGTCGCCGGTGTCGGGGAGCTTGGGGTAGCGAGTGCCGTAGATGGTCTCGTTCTGGCAGATGTAGACGTAGTCGGCGTCCGGCGAGAACTGGATGGCGTCCACGTCGGGCACGTAGGAGAAGTTCTCGTCCTCCGACGAGGCCACGCAGCGGGCGTCGCCGTAGAGCTTAGCCTCCTTGAAGGCCTTCTTGGACCAGGAGCCGGACACGATGTAGTCGGCCACCTTGTTCTGCATGAGGTTCATGGGAATGGCCGCGAACTGCTGGGTGGCGCCGCCCTGGAGGAAGAGCACCTGGTAGTTCTCGGGAATCTGCAGAAGCTCGCGCAGGTCGGCCTCGGCCGTCTCGATGATCTGCGCGAAGGGCTTGGAGCGGTGGCTCATCTCCATGACGGACATGCCGGTGCCGTCGTAGTCGAGCATCTCAGCCGCGGCCTGGCGCAGCACGTCCTCGGGCAGCACCGCCGGTCCTGCCGAAAAGTTGTAAACCCTACCCATGTTCGCTCCTTCGTCTCCGGTGCGGCCGGGACGCGGCCCAGGCCTCCTCAGCGCGTCAGCGCCGCTCCATCGTAGCACCACCGAGGCGGCGCCAAGGCCCGCGCGGCCCCAGGCGTCGCCCAGCGGCGCGGACGGAGGCCCACCGCCCGCGCAGGCGGGGCCGGCGGGCGAGCGCTGCG
>NZ_QWKK01000202.1 GCF_009911695.1 Enterorhabdus sp. P55
GAGGCGAGCGCGCCGGCCAGCGAGCGCGACGCGTCGAGCGCCCGCGAGGCGAGCGCGCCGGTCGGCTAGCGGGCCGCCGCCTGGGCGGCTATGGCGCGGGCCACCTGGCGGCGCTGGACGGCGTGCTTGAGAAGCTCGAGGGCACCGATGACGGCACCGCCCAGGAGAAACGCGGGCAAGCTGAAGGTGTCGGCGGTGAGCGGAGGCTGGGGCACGTCCAGCGTGACCGGCCCCAGCGCGATGGCCACGAGCGAGCCCACCATGAAGCCGAGCAGGCAGTAGACCGTCTGCGAGCGGAAGTCGGCGAGCGCACGCTTCACCAGCTTCACGACGGTGAGCAGCCCCGCAACGGCGCCCGCGGCGAACAGCGCGATGGCCGGCAGCACGGAGAAGTCGCCGCCCATGAGGGCCTTGAGCGCGTCCATCACCGGCAGGTACAGGCCGAAGATGAGCAGGAACGTCGACCCGGACACTCCCGGCAGGATCATGGCCGACACGGCCACCATGGCGGCGGCCACCAGATAGGCGCCGCTGCCCGCATCGAGCGCAGCGAGGTCGATGCCTCCCCCGCCGTCGACGTCAAGCGCGCCCTCGGCCACGGCGCCCGCCGCGTCCAGCCCGACGCCCTGTGCGAGCGCGCCAGGATCGACCACGCCGGCCTGCGCCGCCAACGCGCCCACGGCCGACACCTCGGCCGCGTCCCCGCCGAGCGCCGCCGCGTTGGCCAGCGTGACGCCCACCACCACGGCGATGCCGACGAACGTCCACGCCAGGTTGCCGTAACGGCCGCGCACGTAGGCATGCTCGTCGCGGACGATGAGCGGCACCGAGAACACGATGAATCCCATGAACATCGAGCTCACCAGGTAGATCTGGCTCTCGAACAGACCTGTGAGCACGGCCACGGCCAGCCCGAAGCCCACCACCCAGCCTGCGCCGAGTCGCGCAAGGAAGCCGGCCGCCCGCCGTCGCTCGGCCGGCGTGCCGGACACGAGTCGATCGAGCGACCACAGCAGCTGGTCGTAGATGCCCACGATAAAGGCGATGGTGCCGCCGGACACCCCGGGGACGCTGTCTGCCAGCGCCATGAGAAAACCGCCGAGCGTGCCCAATGCCGCGCTCCTTCCAGCTAGGGAGAGGTCAAGTCGGGTCAGGGTAGCATGGCCGCGCTCGCACGCGCCGCGGTCGCCGCGCGCGCTCACAGGATGCGCACGGGGTCGCCATGGAGCCGCCACAACGCGCTGTCATGCTTTTTCGCGCCAATCCTGCAAATTCGGACGGTTTTGCACTCCGGCGTAGGGCCTCGGGGACATCCCAGCCAAGTACGGAGGTCATTTGCCCAGGTCGCGCATGACGCCCCGCCCTTCCGGCGCGGGAGGGCGGCTGTCTTCGGGTGCAAAACCGTCCGAATTTGCAGGATTGGCGCGAAATGCGAAGGTCCGCCCTCCAGCGGCCCATCGCTCGACCGCGCCGCGCGACGCCACTCACCTCTCGTGCAAAAGCAGCCCGCGCGCTTGTGCTCCCGGCACCCGCTCGCCGCTGCCCGCAGCCCCCCCGAGCGCCTGCGACATCTCGCCGTCGCCCGTCCACGCCCGAGCACCCGCGGCGCGCCTCTTGGCCGCCGCCCACGCCCGCGCCGACACGCGCCTGTGCCCCGCCTCTTGACCGCCGCCCGACGCGGGCACAGCGTCACCGCCCGTCACCAGCACACGCCACCGCTCGTAGCCGCGCCCCGGCCTACGTGCCCGCAGCGCCTACGCGCACTCCACGCGCTTGCGACGCCCCGCCGCTATCCACACCTGCGATGCCGCCGCCTGCGCCCGCGCCTTGCCTCTTGGCGCCGCTCACGCCCGCAGCGCCGCAGCAGCCCCCCGAGCGCCCGCGCCACGCGCCCCATCCGCCCCGCTCGACCGCGCCCCGCACGCCCCGCCC
>NZ_QWKK01000203.1 GCF_009911695.1 Enterorhabdus sp. P55
CGCGCCGCGCGCGCTGCCGCCCAGGCCGCCGGGTCTCCCCGGCGCGGCGCCCGCGGCAAGGGCGCCCCGGCGCCCGCCATCCTCACGGGTATGTACGAGCGTGGCAGTCACCGGCTCATTCCCGCTGCGACGTGCCTGGTGGAAAACGAGCGGGCCAAGGCCGTCACGTTGGCCGTGCGCGACATCATGGCCCGCCATGGCATGGAGCCCTACGACGAGGACGCCGGCACCGGGTTCATGCGCCACGCCGTCGTGCGCGTGGGGCATCAGAGCGGGGAGGTGCTCGTCACCCTGGTCACCAACGGCGTGGAGTTTCCCTCCGCCAAGGCGTTCTGCCGCGAGCTCGTGCGCCGCTGCCCCTTCGTCACCACCGTGGTGCAGAACGTGAACACGCGTCGGACCAACGTCATCCTGGGCGAGGAGGAGCGCACGCTCTACGGCCCCGGATTCATCCTCGACACCCTCTGCGGCCTGAGCTTCCGCATCTCGTCGCAGTCGTTCTACCAGGTGAACGCCGCGCAGACCGAGGTGCTCTACGACTGTGCCATCGCCCTGGCTGGGCTGGACGGCACGCAGGAGGTCGTCGACGCCTACTGCGGCACCGGCACCATCGGCCTGGCGGCGGCCGCCCGGGGAGCCGCGCGTGTGACCGGCGTGGATAACGTGGAGTCCGCCATCCGCGATGCCCGCGCCAACGCCGCCCACAACGGCATAGAGAACGCCCAGTTCATGGCTGCGGACGCCGGCGTGTTCATGCGGGCTCTGGCCTCTCGCCGCGCCGACGAGGAGGCGCCGGCGCCCCTCGTCGTATTCATGGACCCGCCGCGATCCGGCTCTACCCCGGAGTTCCTCGACGCCCTGGCCGCCCTCGCGCCCGAGCGCGTCGTCTACATCTCGTGCGACCCGTCCACCCAGGTGCGCGATGTTCGCCGGCTTGTCCGCGCTGGCTACGAGGTGACCGCCGTGCAGCCCGTCGACATGTTTCCCCACACCGATCATATCGAGTCCGTCGCCCTGCTCGTCCGTCCCGAAGGAGCCCGCCCGTGAGTTCCGTTGCCGACTCGCCTGCTGTCGCATTCGATGCCGTCCCTGCCGTGACCGGCCCCCTCGCCGCTGGTGGCGTCCCCGCCGCGACCGTTGCCTCCGCGGACGCCGACGCGTCCCTGGCGAGCCTGCCCGTCGTCCTGCGCCCCGGTCGGGCCGTCGACGTGCCCGAGCTGCTGGACATCTACAACCACCAGATCGTGAGCAGCGTATCGCCCCTGCACCTCGAGCCGCGCACGCTTGAGCAGTGGGAGCAGTGGTTCGCCGATCACCAGAGCGAGGTTCACCCCCTGGTAGTGGCCGAGTCGGCCGGCCGCGTTGCCGGCTACGCGTGCCTCTCGACCTTCCGCCCGCCCGCGGCCTACCTCACCACGGCCGAGCTCTCCATCTACGTCCGCCGCGATGCCCGCGGGCGCGGCGTGGCCACCCTGCTCATGGAGGCCATTCTCGGCAAGGCGCGGTCGTGCGGCCAGCTGCACTCGGTGGTCTCGCACATCACCGGCGACAACGAGGCCAGCCGCGGCCTGCATCGCAAGATGGGCTTCGAGCTCTGCGGCACCCTGCGCGAGGCCGGCCTCAAGTTCGGGCGTTACCACGACGTGCACGTCTACCAGCTGCTGCTGGAGCAGGAATGAAGAGGCGGGAAGGCGCGCGCCCCGCGTCCGCGGAGCCGAATGACGGCTGCGCCGTGAGGCCGGCCGGATCCGCCGCCCCGCCTGAGGCGGCCGGGGGGCTAGGCGCAGACGAGCCCGGGTATGCCGAGGGGGGCGCAGGGCCCGCGCGCCCCGCAGCCGCGGAGTCGGGCGGCGCTGGCGGGATCGGAGGTGCGGGCGCGTCTGCGGGCCACGGCACCG
>NZ_QWKK01000204.1 GCF_009911695.1 Enterorhabdus sp. P55
TCGGCCCGCCCGGCAGGCGCGCCCGCAGCCGCGGACGGCTCGCCCGGCTCGCGCCCCGCCGCGGCCTGTGCGACCGCCGCGTCCCACGTATCCCGAGCGCTGCCAACGACCCGCGTGTCCTGCGCAACCGCCGCGTCCCACACGTCCCCCGTCGCCGGGCGCAGGCCCGCAGCGCGGCCGTAGCGAAACTCGCCAAGCGGGACGTCCGTCACGCGACCGCCCTCCACGCGCGCAGCCATGGTGGCGTAGTCGACCATCGTCTCGGGGCTGTGCGTGGCCACCACCACCGTGAGCCCCAGCTCGCGGTTGAGGCGGAACAGCGCGTGCAGGAAGCTCTTCTGCGCCACCGGGTCCAGCTGGGCGGTAGGCTCGTCCAGCAACAGCACCGACGGCTGCATGACCAGCACCGATGCCAGGCACACGAGCGCCTTCTGGCCTCCGGAGAGCTCCTCGGCACTCCGGCGGAACCACGGCTCCATGCCAAAGAAGTGAGCCACCTCCGCCACGCGGCGGCGCATGTCATCGGGCGCCACGCCCAGGTTCTCCAGGCCGAAGGCCAGCTCGTGCCACACCTTGTCGCAGACGATCTGGTTGTCCGCATCTTGGGACACATAGCCCACACGGGGCTCGCGCTCCCCCGCCGCGAGCGGCTCACCCCACAGCCACACCTCGCCCGTGCGCTCGCCCGTCGGCGCCAGCTCGGGCTTGGCGCAGCGCAAAAGCGTCGTCTTGCCCGACCCGGTGTCGCCCACCAGCACGGCGAAGGCGCCGGCCGGAACCGACCAGTCCACGTCGGACAGCACCGGGCCGCCCTGGGGATACGCGAAGGAGAATCCGCGGTAGGTCAGCGCATCCATCGCAAGCGCTCGCCTCCAATCAGAACGCAGGGCAGGAAGAAGAACAGGGCGTAGGGAACATAGCCCCACCACGGCGCAAGCGGCGTGAGGGTGGGATAGAAGCGGAACTGCCCGACGGCCGCCACGGCCACTGCCACGCAGAGCGCGCCGAGGCCCAGCACCACGGCCATGAACACGGCATCGCGGGTACGGAAGCGCTGGCGGCGGTAGGCGGTTCGCCGGGCGCCCGACGCCCAGCCGCGGGCGCGCATGGAGTCCGCCGTCTCCAGGCAGTCCTCCATCGACCAGCCCACGAGCACCGACATCTGCCGCACGGCGGCCGCGATCGTCTGCCGCTTGCCGGCCGGCGCCACGCGCGAGCAAGCCGCCTGGGCGTCCGCGACAGCCCGCCCGTGACGGCTGAACCGCGGCACGAGGCGCAGGGTCATGGACAGCATGAGGGCGAGCGCCGGCGCGCGGCCGCCAAGTGCCGTCATCACGCGATCAGCCGAGAGCACCGCCGCCGCGTTGGCGAACCAGGCGATGGTGGCCAGAAGCAGGCCGCCCATGGCCGCGCCGTAGGCCAGGCTCTCGCCGTAGAAGGCGAAGCTGCCCACGCGGAAGAGCTCGGTGGCGCCACGGGCGGCGAACACCGGGTTCACGAGCGTCACGATCACGAGAAGCGGCAGCTGCCAGCGCAGGTCGCGGGCCACGGCGCGGCCGCCTCGCAGCAGAGCGCCGCAGGCCAGCGCCCCCATCAGCGACGTCGCGATGAGAACCGGCTGGAAGGCGCCCATGGTAAGCCCGAGTGCCGCCGCGAAGAACGCCAGGGGAATGGCGGGATGCACCGCGTCAAGGGCGGGCGCACCCGCAGGCGGGGCCGCGGCGAAGGCCGAGTCGAATCGGCGCGGCGCGCCGTACGAGGACTCGCCGCCAGGCGCGCACGGCGCATCGGGCGAGGTCGCCGCCTCAGGCTGGAACTCGCTGCCAGGCGCGCAGGCCGCGCCGCGCGGGGCCGCCGCGCCATCGGGCGGGC
>NZ_QWKK01000205.1 GCF_009911695.1 Enterorhabdus sp. P55
CCCCCGCGCGCCGGCCGCGCCCCGTCGCACCGCGCCCCCGCGCCCCCGCTCTCCGCGAGCGTCCGCGCCCTCGCGGCCCTCGCCGCCGCAGGTTGCGTGCTGGTAGGCGGCCTGCTGATCCGCCTGCTGGTGGTAGGCGCGGGCCTGCAGCCCACCATCGGCGTCATCCTGTAAGATAGCCCCGACCGCAAGAGAGAGGTTTTCGCCTATGTTCCCCTTCGAGATCGACGAGTCCAGCGACGTGCCCCTATGGGTGCAGCTGCGGCAGCGCATCGCGTACCTCATCACCTCGGGCTACTTCAAGCCCGGCGAGAAGCTGCCCACGGTGCGCGGCTTGGCGGCGGAAATCTCCATCAACTACAACACCGTCAACAAGGCCTACCTGAGCCTTGTCTCCGACGGCTACCTGGAGTCCACGCGCGGCCGCGGCGTGTTCGTGCGCGACGTGGCGGCCGATCTGGGGGGCGATCAGGCGGCGCGCGTCCGCGGCGTGCTGGACGATTGCATTGGCGCTTGCCGCGAGATGGGAATGGGCCTCGACGACATCGAGCATGCCATGTCGCGGCGCATCAAGCGTCTCAAGTACGATGAGGCGCAGGCGGGCGGCGCGGCGGGCGCGCGCATCGTTGACTTCGACCGCGGTCGCGATGACGCGGACGCTCAGGGAGCGTGATGGCCATGGCCTTCGGACGAAAGCGGGCTCTCCAGGCCCCCACGGCGATGGCGGACGGCGGCGCGGGCACGGGCACGGGCCCGGCTCTGGCGCGCGGCGGTCGCGGCCGCCTGCGCGTGGCTCCCGATCCGGTGACCGAGGTCATCGGCGAGCGTGCGTCCAACGGCGGCGTGGTGCTGTTCTCGGTGGTGCTGTTCGCGCTCGCCTTCGGCCTGGTGCTCGGCGTGTCGGCGCTCGTAGCCGGCACGGTGGGCCCGCTCTCGGTGGCCGTCGCCGTGGTGCTGGCGGCGCTTGCCGTGGCGGCCTGCCACATCGCCCAGCAGTGGGAGCGCGTGGTGGTGCTGCGTCTCGGCCGGTTCAACCGCGTGTCGGGGCCGGGTCTGTTCTGGACGTGGCCCGTTATCGAGTCCAACACCATGCGCGTCGACACGCGTACCCGCGTGACCACCTTCGGCGCCGAGGAGACCCTCACGGCCGACCTCGTGCCGCTCGACGTGAGCGCCGTGCTGTTCTGGCACGTGTGGGACGCGCGCGCCGCCTGCACCGAGGTGGGCGACTTCACCCGCGCCGTGGAGCTGGCCGCCCAGACGGCCCTGCGCGACGCCATCGGCCGCGCAGGCGCCGCCGAGGTGGCCATCCGCCGCGAGCAGCTCGACCGCGAGCTCAAGCGCGTGCTCGAGGAGAAGGTGTCGCCCTGGGGCGTGACCGTCCTGTCGGTGGAGGTGCGCGACATCCTCATGCCGCCCGAGCTCCAGGACGTCATGTCGCTTGAGGCCCAGGCCGAGCAGCGCAAGAAGGCCCGCATCATCCTCATGGAGGCTGAGCAGGACATCGCCGAGCTCATGGAGGAGATGGGCGACTTCTACGCCGCCAATGACGCCGCCCTGCGCCTGCGCGCCATGCACCTGCTCTACGAGTCCGTCCGCGAGACCGGCGGCACCATCGTCGTCCCCAGCTCCTTCAGCGAGGGCTTCAGCGACGTCTTCCCCGACGCTGTGAGGGAGTCTCTGGGGAAGTAGGGGAGAGCGCTCCCCGCACGGCTGTCCGCCGCGCCCGCGTTTCTGCTCCCCCACGCGCGGGACGCGCCGTTGCCCGCCCGCCCGCCTCCGACTGCGCCGACCGCCCCCCCGCCGTGCTGTCCCCCCGCCGTGCCGCCCGCCCGCCGTGCCG
>NZ_QWKK01000206.1 GCF_009911695.1 Enterorhabdus sp. P55
GGCGGCGGCGCACGGCGGGGCGGGCGCAGTGGCGGCAGGCGCGCGAGACGGGTGCGCCCCGCCGCCCGGGCCCGCGCCCCTAGGACGCGCCGCCGCGATCCACCGAGTAGGTGCGGTCGGCGAGGGTGCTGGCGGTGGCGCGATGGCTCACGAGCACGATGGTGCGCCCGGCACGATTGGCGGCCAGCGCCTCGAGCACTGCCGCCTCGGAGAGCGCGTCCAGGTTGGACGTAGGCTCGTCGAGGAGCACGAGCGGCGCGTCCTGCAAGAACACGCGGGCGAGTCCCAGCCGCTGCCGCTCGCCGCCGGAGAGCGCGCCGCCGAGCTCGCCCACGGGCGTGTCGATCCCCTCGGGCAGCTGGGCCACCAGATCGGCGAGCGCCGCCTTCTCCAGGGCGTCCGCGAGCGCGCCGTCATCGGCGTCAGGGCGCGCTATCAGCAGGTTGTCGCGCAGGGTTCCCGTGAACAGGTGCGTGTCTTGGGCCATGTGGCCCTGGCGCGCCCGGAGGCTCGCGGTGCCCACCTCGCGCAGGTTGCGCCCGCTCATCCGCACGATGCCAGCGCGCGGGTCCCAGAAGCGCATGAGCAGCTTGAGCAGCGTCGACTTGCCGGTGCCGCTGCGGCCGGTCACCTGCACCACCTCGCCGGGGCGCACGGCAAGCTCCACGTCGGCGAGCACCTCCTCGCCGCCGCGGTAGGCGAAGCTCACCGCGTCCGCCTCGAGCCCGGTGAAGGCGGTGAGCGGCGCCCCCTCCTCCTCGGGCACCTCGGCGGTCTCGGGGCGCTCGTCGAGCAGGTCGAGCACGCGCGCGCCGGAGGCGAGGGTCTGCTGAAGGCCCGATCCGAGCGCTGCCACGGCGATGACCGGCCCGAAGGAGGCCATGAGCGCGGCGGTGGCCAGGGCGCCCTGGGCGAAGGAGATCTGGCCGGCTGCCACGAGCGTTGCCGCGGCCAGCAGCATGGCCACGTCGAGCGCGGTGACGAGCGCGCCGGTTCCGGCGGAGAACAGGGCGCCGCGCCCCTTGAGGCGCTCCTCGTCTGCGGAGAGGCTTACCATGCGCTCGCGCAGCCCGGCGGCCCGCTCGGCGCTGCAGCCGTACTGGAGCGTCTCGGCCAGGCCCTGCAGGCTGTCGAGCACATAGGTGTTGAGCGCACCCACGCCGTCGCGCACCGCCCGCCCGCCGGTGCCGCTGGCCCGCGAGGCCGCCCACGGCACGGCGATGCCCACGAGCGCGTAGGACGCGGCGGCCAGGGCGCCGAGCGCCGGCGAGAGCGAGCCGATGAACGCGACCATGACGAGCGAGGTGACCAGGGCGATGACCGCCGGCGAGAGCGTGTGGGCGTAGAACACCTCCAGAAGCTCGATGTCGGCGGTGACCAGGGCCACCAGATCGCCGCGATCCTTCCCCTCCAGGCGCGCGGGAGCCAGGCGCCTGAGCGCAGCGAACACGCGGTCGCGCACGAGGGCCAGGATGCGGAAGGCGAGGTAGTGGTTGCAGAGCTGCTCGCCGTAGCGCAGCGGCCCGCGAGCGACGCCGCATATCGCCACGAGCCCGCAGGCGACGGCCGGCGCGAGGGCCGAGGGCTCGCCGGCCAGCCCCAGCAGCGCGAGCGTGCCCAGCACCGTGAGGAAGATGGCGGCGAGGAAGCCGAGCACGCCGAGTGCGCAGGCGAGCGCCATCACCGGCAGCAGCGGGCGGGTGAGGCCGGCCAGCCGCGCCATGACGGCGAGCGCCGAGCGCCGCCGGGTGGGGAGCCCGTCGTGCGAGCCGGCGCCGGGCGCGTCCGCACCCGCACCC
>NZ_QWKK01000207.1 GCF_009911695.1 Enterorhabdus sp. P55
CCGCCCCACCGCGCGCTGCCCCCCGCCCGCCTGCGCGCCCACCCTCACCCGCCGTCCAACGGAGAGCGCCTCCTCCGCGCGTCCGTCTCCGCGTGCCCGGCCGTTAGTGTTTCTTGTCGGCAAATTCCCCGCGCCGTCCCGCGTGCCCGCCCCGGCTATCCTATAATCCTCTACTTGATCTTTGACGACCGAGAGAGAAGGGGGTGCGAGTTCATGCCACGGCTGCAAATCATGGATACCACCATCCGCGACGGACAGCAGAGCCTCTGGGCCACGCGCATGCAGATCGGCGAGATGCTGCCGATCCTCCCGAAGATGGATCGCGTCGGCTACTGGGCCATCGAGGCCTGGGGCGGCGCCACGTTCGACACCTGCCTGCGCTTTTTGGACGAGAACCCGTGGGAACGCCTGCGCTCCATCAAGGCCAACACGCCCAACACGCCGCTCGCCATGCTCTCGCGCGGCCAGAACCTCGTGGGCTACAAGCACTACTCCAAGGAGATCGTGCACCGCTTCATCAACGCCGCGCACCGCAACGGCATCGAGATGTTCCGCGTGTTCGATGCCCTCAACGACATCCGCAACGTCGTGGACAACGCCGAGGCCATCAAGGAGTGCGGCGGGCACTTCGAGGGCGCCATCTCCTATACTATCTCGCCGGTGCACACCCTCGACAGCTTCCTGGACTACGGCCAGCAGCTCAAGGAGCTCGGCGCCGACTCCATCGCCATCAAGGACATGGCGGGCATGCTCACCCCCTACCGCACCGAGCGCATGGTCAAGGCCTTCAACGCCGAGATCGGCCTGCCGGTGCACATCCACTGCCACTACGTCGGCGGCATGGCCCCGGCCAACATCATCAAGGCCGCCGAGGCCGGCGCCGCCATCGCCGACACGGCCCACGCGCCCCTCGCCTTCGGCAACTCGCATCCCGCGGTGGAGATGATCGCGGCGGCGTTCCAGGAGTCCCGCTACGACACGGGCCTCGACCTGGAGCTGCTCTTCGAGATCTCCGAGTACTGGGAGGAGATGCGCAAGCGCGGCCACTACAAGCGCGGCGTGAGCTCGCTCACCCACATGAAGGTCAACCTGCATCAGGTTCCCGGCGGCATGATGAGCAACCTCGTCAGCCAGCTGGAGGTGCAGAAGGCGGCCGACCGCCTGCCCGAGGTGATGCTGGAGATCCCGCGCGTGCGCGCCGAGGTAGGCTACCCGCCGCTCGTCACGCCGCTGTCGCAGATCGTGGGCACCCAGGCGGTGTTCAACGTGCTCACCGGCAAGCGCTGGAGCGTCATCTCCAAGGAGATGAAGGACTATATCTGCGGCTACTACGGCAAGGCCCCCGGCCCCATGGACAAGGACATCGTGGCGAAGGTGGCCGGCAACGCCGAGATCCTGCCGCCCGACGTGGCGCCCGGCTCGCTCGTGACCACCACCTACGACGAGGTGGCAGCCGAGATCGGGGATCTGGCCCACAGCGAGGAGGACGTGCTCATGTACGCCCTGTTCCCCAACGAGGCGCGCACCTACCTGAGCAAGCATCGCACATCCGAGAAGGTCGACTTCCTGCTCGAGCAGGAGTCCAGCGGCACCAAGGAGGACGATTACGTGGACATCAATCAGATTCGCGAGCTGGTTCGCGTCGCCGAGGAGAGCGGCGTCGGTGAGATCGTGGTCGAGGAGGAGGGCGTCCGCATCGCGGTGCGCATGCCCGGCCAGGTAGAGGCCCCGGTGGCCGCGCCCGTGGCCGCCGCCCCGGCCGTCCAGGCCGCGCCGGCTCCGGCCGCCGCGCCCGCGCC
>NZ_QWKK01000208.1 GCF_009911695.1 Enterorhabdus sp. P55
CCCCTCCACCCCCTCCACCCCGTCGTCCTCCCCGCGCCGCGCCCGCGCGACCCCGAAAAAGGCGCTCCGCGACGCAAATTTCGACGGTTTTGCACCCTCGGTGCGCGCTGAGGCGCGGCGTCGCCGCTGCCGACCTGGAGAAACGCGCTCGCCTGCGGGCGCGAGCGCCTTGCTGGCGGTCGCCAAGAGTGCAAAACCGTCGAAATTTGCGAAACGCGCCCGGTTTTCCGTGGCGGCGGGACGGCTGGCCTATAATGGTGCGCGACCGCACCGCCGATCCTGCTTGCTGCCTGCCCGTGGCCGCGACGCGGGGCCGGCCCCGAACGAGAGAGGCCCCCATGTACGGACTGAGAACCGAGAGCGAATTCGACGCCGCGCACTTCCTCACCGACTACCACGGCAAGTGCGAGAACCTCCATGGCCATCGCTGGCGCGTGGTGGCCTACCTGGAGGTGGACGAGCTGCAGAAGGAGGGCACCTGCAAGGACATGGTGGTGGACTTCGGCGACTTCAAGGGCGCCCTGCGTGCGCTCACCGAGCAGCTCGACCACCGCTTCATCGTAGAGGAGGGCTCGCTGGCCGCCGATACGCTAGCGTGCCTGGAGCGCGAGGGCTTCACCCTGTTCATGGTGCCCTTCCGCGTGACGGCCGAGAACCTGGCCCGGTGGTTCTTCGACCGCCTGGCCGAGCGTGGCTTGCCCGTTTCCCAGGTGGACGTGTACGAGACGCCCGCCAACTGCGCGATTTACCGGAGGTAGCCCCATGACGAAGAAGGACAACACCCTGCCCGAGTGGCTGGAGGACGTGGTGGCGAAGGAGGAGCGCGCGCGACGTCAGGCCGTCCAGGCCGCCGAGCGGCGCGCTGCGGCCGAGAACCGCGCCGAGATCATGCCCGTCGCCGAGCGCTTCGTGTCTGTGAACGGCGAGGGCACCCATGCCGGGCGCCTGGCGGCCTTCATCCGGTTCGCCGGGTGCAACTTGCGCTGCCGCTGGTGCGATACCGCCTGGGCCCAGGGCGCCGATGCGGTGACCGAGTGGCGTACCGCTGAGGAGCTCGTGGCGTGGGTGCGCGAGGCGCGCGTGGAGTGCGTCACGCTCACCGGCGGCGAGCCACTGCTGCAGTCGGGAGCGTCGGCCCTGGTGGAGGCCTTGGTGCGCGCCGGATCGGCGCCGGGAGGCGATGAGGGGGTCACCTCCTACGCGTCGCTCGTGGAGCGCGCGTCGGCCGCCGCCGAGGAGCCGCCTGCGCCTGGCCCGCTGTTCGTGGAGATCGAGACGAACGGCTCGCAGCCCATCCGTCCGCTGGCGGCGCTGCGCGAGCGCCTGGCCGAGGAGGGCGTGCCCGGGCGCTTCGGGTTCACCCTGGACTGCAAGCTGCCCGCCAGCGGCGAGGACTCCGCCATGAACGAGGACAACTACGCGCTTTTGGGCGCCGATGACGTGGTGAAGTTCGTCATCGCGGATGCGGGCGACCTGGACGCGATGCTCGCGGTGGTGGAGGCTCACGGCCTGGCCGGCCGCTGCGGCGTGTACCTGAGCCCCATCCGGGGCGAGATGGACCCGGCCGTGGTGGTGGAGTTCATGCGCGCGCACGCCATGGCCTACGCCACGCTGCAGCTCCAGCTCCACAAGGTTATCTGGCCCGGCGTCGAGCGAGGTGTCTGATGGCGGGGGAGGACGCGGTGCGCGTAGAAGGCACGCAGGGCGCAGGCATGACTGCCGAGGCCGCCGAGGCCGGCGCGGGCTCCAGGGCCGCCGAGGCCGGCGCGCCCGCCGGAGCCGGGGCTGCCG
>NZ_QWKK01000209.1 GCF_009911695.1 Enterorhabdus sp. P55
GGCCGCCCAGGCCGAGGCCGCGTCCGAGGCCCCCAAGCGCCGCGGGCGCCCGCGCAAGGCCGACGTGGCCGCCCGCGAGGCGGCTGCCGCCGAGGCTGCCGCCAAGGAGCAGGAGGCTCCCCGTCCGGCCAAGCCCGTCGACCGCCCCGCCAAGGGCAACGCCCCGCGCAAGGACGCTGGCGCCCAGCAGCGCGGCAACGGCGGCAACGGCGGAAAGAACGGCAAGCAGCAGGGCGGCAAGCAGAACGGCTCCCAGCGCGACCGCCATCAGGGCAACCAGCAGCGTCGCCAGCGCCACCAGGGCAACCGCGAGATCGTGCCGAGCGTGAGCAAGGACGACCTGGCCGCCCTCAAGGTGGCCGAGCTGCGTGCCAAGGCCGCCGAGCTGGAGGTCGACGCCGCGGGCCTCAAGAAGGCCGACCTGGTAGACGCCGTCTACGACGCGGCGCTCAAGGCGGAGGGCTTCATCGAGGTGTCGGGCGTGCTCGACATCCTGGCCGACGGCTACGGCTTCCTCCGCACGAGCGGCTACCTGCCCGGCGAGCGCGATTGCTACGTGGGCCTGGCCACCATCCGCCGCAACGGCCTGCGCAAGGGCGATGTGGTTACCGGCCAGACGCGTCCCGCCCGCGAGAACGAGAAGTTCGCCGCCATCCAGAAGGTGATCTCGGTCAACGGCGTGCCCGTCGAGGAGCTCGGCGTGCGCCCGAAGTTCGCCGACCTCACGCCGGTCTATCCCGACGAGACCCTCACCATGGAGCACGGCCGCACCACCACCACGGCGCGCGTCATCGACCTGGTGGCGCCCATCGGCAAGGGCCAGCGCGGCCTCATCGTGTCGCCGCCGAAGGCCGGCAAGACCACCATCCTGAAGGACATCGCCTCGGCCATCACGGCCAACAACCCGGACGTGCACCTCATGTGCCTGCTCGTGGACGAGCGTCCCGAGGAGGTCACGGACATGGAGCGCTCCATCCGGGGCGAGGTCATCTCGTCGACCTTCGACATGCCCACCGAGAACCACATCGCCGTCTCCGAGCTCGTCATCGAGCGCGCCAAGCGCCTCGTCGAGCAAGGGCGCGACGTGGTGATCCTGCTCGACTCCATCACCCGCCTGGCGCGCGCCTACAACCTGGCCCAGCCGGCCAGCGGCCGCATCCTGTCCGGCGGCGTGGACTCCACGGCGCTCTACCCGCCCAAGCGCTTCCTCGGCGCCGCCCGCAACATCGAGGGCGGCGGCTCGCTCACCATCCTGGCCTCGGCGCTCATCGACACCGGCTCCAAGATGGACGAGGTGATCTTCGAGGAGTTCAAGGGCACGGGTAACATGGAGCTCAAGCTCGACCGCAACCTGGCCGACCGCCGCATCTTCCCGGCCATCGACCCGGTGGCCTCGGGCACCCGCAAGGAGGAGCTGCTGCTCGACCAGCAGGAGGCGCCGCTCATCTGGGCCGTGCGCCGCATCCTCTCCAACATGAACAACACCGAGCGCGCGATGGACATGCTCATCAAGTCGCTCAAGCAGACCGACACCAACCAGGAGTTCCTCATCCGCACCGCCAAGAAGGCCCAGGGCCAGCACGGCAAGTCGGACGAGGGCTTCGGGTTCTAGCGCGAGGGGAGGGGCCCGATGACCCAGTCAGAGCAGCGGCCTCAGAACGTGTGGCCCGACAACCGCGGCTCCCAGCCGCCTGCGGGGGATGCCGCCCGACCCGGAGCGAGCGCGCCCGCGCCGGCCTACGTGGCTCCCGGCTGGCAGCCCGCCGCCGGCCCGGGCGGCGCGCCCGCC
>NZ_QWKK01000210.1 GCF_009911695.1 Enterorhabdus sp. P55
CGGCTCCCGCGACGGCGTCTCCGCGCGCCCGCCACGCGCCGCGGCCGGCAGCTCGGCCTCGGCTCACGATGCGCGCACCGCCCGCCTCGGTGCCCCGCGCGAATCCCGCGGCCCTGCGGCACCCCCGCGGCAACCGCGGCAGAACCCCATCACGCGCCTGGTCAACCAATGGTTCGACCGCGTGATGGGCGCCATATCCGACGGCGGCCTCTCCGGCCAGGAGGAGCACTACGCGGCCCATCGCACCACGCGCGACTTCATCTGGAACACCGTCGGCGTGGGCACGTGGGGCATGGTGTTCCCCCTGCTCACGATGATTGCCACCCAGCTCATGGGCGTCGAGCAGGCCGGCATGCTCTCCATGGCCTTCGTCACCGGGTCGCTGCTCATGATCCTCGCCAACTTCGGCGTGCGTACCTACCAGATATCCGACGTGGAGGAGACCCACTCCTTCGCGGACTACCAGGTCAATCGATGGATCACCTGCGTCATCATGGTGCTTGTGGGCGTGGCCTACTGCTACGTGCGCGGCTACGAGACCGAGATGTTCTACATCTCGGTCGGCATCTACCTCTACCGCATGGTTGACGGCCTGGCCGACGTGTATGAAGGGCGCCTGCAGCAGGTGGACAAGCTCTACCTGGCCGGCGTGTCCCAGGCCATCCGCTCGGTGCTCGCGCTCGCGGCGTTCGCCGTCGCGCTGCTCGTCACGCGCAACATGGTGGCGGCCGCGTTCGCCATGGCCATCGCCGCCGCGGCTACGTTCGTGGTGGTCACCTACCCGCTGACCCTGCTCGAGACGCCGAAGTCCCGCAAGGCGCGCCCGGCTAGCGTCGTGGCGCTGTTCAAGAACACGGCGCCCCTGTTCCTGGCGCTGTTCCTGTACGCGGTCATCGACAACATGCCCAAGTTCGTCATGGAAGGCTCGCTTTCCTACGATAACCAGCTGTACTTCAACGCGCTGTACTTCCCGGCGCAGGGCATCCTCATCACGGCGCAGCTCGTGTACAAGCCGCTGCTCGTGCGCATGGCCGAGGTGTGGCAGGATGCGCGCAAGCGGCGGCAGTTCGACCTGATCCTGCTCGGCATCCTCCTGGTGATCCTCGGCATCACCGTGGCGAACGTGGTGGTGATGGCGTGGATCGGCATCCCCGTGATGGGCTTCCTCTACGGCATCGACTTCGAGCAGTTCCGCGGCCTGCTGTTCATCATGCTGGCCGCCGGCGGCGTGACCGCGGCCATCGACTTTCTGTACCAGACCATCACCGTCATGCGGCGTCAGAAGGACGTGACCACGCTGTACCTGGTCACCTTCGGTTTCTCGCTGTTCGTGCCCATCCTGCTGGTGACGTTCACCGGGCTGCCCGGCGCTGTGCTGAGCTACCTCATCGTGATGAGCATCCTGTTCGTCCTGCTGGTGTGGGAGTACTTCCGCATCCGCTCCGACCTGGCCCGCCGCCCTCAGGAGCCTGTCGGTTCGGCCGTGCCGCCTGGGGCGGCTGCGGGCACGGGCGCGGGAATGGGGGCAGCCGCTGCCGACCCTTGGGACATCGAGCCTCCGGCTCACGAGATAAAGGAGTAAGCCATGACCGATTACAACGATTCGGGCCAGCCGACCCCGCAGGGCCAGCCGGCCCCGACTTGCGCCCCGCAGCAGCCTGCCGCCGGGGCGCCGACCCCTGGCGCTGCGCAGCCCGCGGGAGCAGCCGCGCCGGTGGGCGGTTCCGCTCAGCAGGCCGATTGGCAGGGCCAGGCGCCCGCCGGAGCCGCGCCGTCC
>NZ_QWKK01000211.1 GCF_009911695.1 Enterorhabdus sp. P55
GACGCCCCCGTCGCCAGCGCCGGCCCGCGCAGCCCCGCCGGCAGCCCCGCAGCGCCCGGCCGCGGGGCCAGCGGGCCCGCCTTCTGCGCACTCAAGCTCGCGCCCGATGAGGCCGCTCGCCACCTCGAAGGCCGCGATGCGCCTCCACGCCAACGTGATCTGGGGCTTCAGCCGCGAGGCGTTCTCCTTCGCCTCCAGGGTGCGCAGCGTCTCGCGCAGCTTGTGCAGCGTCGAGTCCACCTGCCGACGCGCCTCGGCCAGCTCCTCTTGCGTGTAGTCCACCCTGTCTCCCATCGACGAGCAACCGCCCGCGTCGTCGCCACGCGCCTCCGCAGCCGCAGCGCCTAGCGGTTGTCCACCTTCTCGGGATACAGGTCGTGCTGCGAGAGGCGCGTCCACGCCACCTCCTCCCAGCGCGTGCCGGGGCGGCCGTAGTTGCAGTAGGGATCGATGGAGATGCCGCCGCGGGGCGTGAACTTGCCCCACACCTCGATGTACTTCGGATCCATGAGGGCGATGAGGTCCTTCATGATGATGTTCATGCAGTCCTCGTGGAAGTCGCCGTGGTTGCGGAAGCTGAACAGGTACAGCTTCAGCGACTTGCTCTCCACCATGAGCTCGCCGGGCACATAGGAGATATAGATGGTGGCGAAGTCCGGCTGGCCCGTGATGGGGCAGAGGCTCGTGAACTCAGGGCAGTTGAACTTCACGAAGTAATCGTTGTCCGGGTGCTTGTTGACGAACGTCTCCAAGACGGAGGGGTCGTAGTCGGCCGGGTAGCGCGTGCCCTGGCTGCCCAGGTGAGTGACGCCGCCGGCGCGGGTCTCGTCCTCGTCGCGGCCGGCGGCGGGGGCGGGAGCGCCGCCGCGGGACTGGAAGTCGGCGAAGGCGGCGGACAGGCTTGATGCGGTCATGGGAGGATCCTTTCTCGAAGGGAACGCCCCGGCGGGCTTGCGGCGCGGGAGCACGGCAACCGAGCCGTCGACCCGGCAGCCGGGCCGGGCGGTCCAGGCGCGAGCGTCAGCCGAGCAGCGGGTCAGGCGCGCCGTTGGCAGCGAAGGCGGCGGCGCGGTCAATGCAGGTGGCGCAGGTGCCGCAGGGAACCGCACCGCCCTCGTAGCACGACCACGTGAGCTCGTAGGGCACGCCGAGCGCCAGGCCCTCGGCGACGATGGCCGCCTTGTTCGCGTTGACGAACGGCGCCTCCAGACGCAGCTCGCCGCCGGTTCCCTCGGCGATGGCGCGGGCCATGGCGTCCACGAACGCCGGCGAGCAGTCCGGGTAGGCGTTGCCGGCCCAGTCGTCGTGATGGGCGCCGTAGAGCACCGTCGAGCACCCGAGCGAGAGCGCCATCGACGCGGCCGACGACAGGAACAGCCCGTTACGGAACGGCACGTAGGTGCTCACCGGCGCGCCCGCCGCGGCGTCCTGCTGGTCGGCGTAGGCACCCTGGGGCAACGCGACGTCCGAGTGGGACAGCAGCGAGCAGTCGCTCTCGGCGAAGATGGCGGCCAGGTCGAGGAAGCGCTGCTCGACGCCGTAGTAGGCCGCCACCGCGCGGGCGGCGTCCAGCTCGCGGACGTGGCGCTGACCGTAGGAGACCGACAGCGCGCAGACGTTGGCGGCGCCGTAGTCGCGCACTGCCCGGGCCAAAAGCGTCGTGGAGTCCACGCCGCCGCTGCACAGCACGAGCGCCTTGGCCGGCGCGCCGGCAGCCCCGGCTCCGGCGGGCGCGCCGGCCTCGGCGGCCCTGGAGCCCGCGCCGGCCTC